>PWFH01000051.1 GCA_003553795.1 Egibacter sp.
CCCGTCGACGTCTACCCCTCGCCGCACGCCACCGCGCTCGGGGTCGCCGCGCTCGGGAGGCTCGCCCTCGACGACGGGCTCACCCTCGCCGAGGCCATCGACGACTGGACACCATCTGAGACCTACGAGCCCCAGCGCTCCGCCGAGCAGGCCGCCGAGCTGCTCGGCCGTTGGCGGCAGGGCGTGGAGATGACGCTCGCCCAGGGCGGGGCGTGATGGCCGAGGGCGCGGCGCCGGGTGCTGCCACGGCCACCTCCCCGGCCGCGGGCGGCGTGCCCACCTACGACGTCGCGGTCGTCGGGGCCGGCGTCGTCGGCTGCGCGGTCGCCCGCGAGCTCGCCGGCTTCGACCTCTCCGTCGCGCTGCTCGAGGCCCGCGACGACGTGGGTGACGTCACGAGCAAGGCGAACACCGCGATCTGGCACACCGGGTTCGACGCCAGCCCCGGCACGCTCGAGGCGCGCCTCGTCGCCCGCGGCTGGCAGCTCCTCGGCGACTATGCCGAGGCCACCGGCATCCCCCTCGAGCGCACCGGCGCCCTGCTCGTGGCCTGGGACGACGAGCAGCGCGACGCCCTGCCGGGTCTCGAGCGCAAGGCCCGGGAGAACGGCTACGAGCGCTGCGAGATCGTCGACGCCGAGCGCGTCTACGCGCTCGAGCCCGCCCTCGGCCCCGGCGCGAGGGGCGGGCTCGTCGTGCCCGACGAGGGCATCGTCTGCCCGTGGACGACGACCCTCGCGCTCGCCCTCGACGCCCAGGCCCGAGGGACGGCGGTGCGCCTGGGCCACCACGTCGACGGCGTCGAGGTCGGCGCGACCCACACCCGCCTCGTGACCTCGGCGGGGCCGGTCGACGCCCGCTGGGTCGTCGGCGCCGCGGGGCTCGGTGCCGACCACCTCGACAGGGCCTTCGGCCACGAGCGCTTCACCGTCACCCCGAGGCGGGGGCAGCTGCTCGTCTTCGACAAGCTCGCCCGCCGCCTCGTCGACCGGGTCGTCCTGCCGGTGCCGACCGCGAAGGGCAAGGGCGTGCTCGTGAGCCCGACGGTCTACGGCAACGTCATGGTCGGCCCCACCGCCGAGGACCTCGCCGACCGGCGGGCCACCGGCACGACCGAGGAGGGCCTGGCGGGGCTGCTCGCGCGCAGCGAGGGCCTCGTGCCCGCCCTCGCCGACGAGGAGCTCACCGCGACCTACGCCGGGCTGCGGGCGGCCACCGAGCACCGCGACTACGTCGTCGAGGTCGACGCGGCCCAGCGCTACCTCTGCCTCGGCGGGATCCGCTCGACAGGGCTGACCTCGTCGATGGCCCTCGGCGAGCACGTCGCGGCGCTGCTCGCCGACGCCGGCGTCGAGCTCACCCCCCGGACGGACCTGCCGCCCCCACCGGCGATGCCGCCGATCGGCGAGGCGCAGCGCCGCCCCTACGCCGACGCCGAGCGCATCGCCGCCGACCCCGACTACGGCCGCGTCGTGTGCTTCTGCGAGCGGGTGACCCGGGGGGAGGTCCGCGATGCGCTGGCGTCGCCGCTGCCGCCCTCGGACCTCGGAGGGGTGCGGCGCCGCACCCGGGCGACGATGGGTCGCTGCCAGGCCTTCTTCTGCGGCGCCGAGGTCGCGGCGATGCTCGTCGAGGGCGCGCGCGGGGGTGCGCGATGAGTGGCGTCGCCCGCCGCACGGTCGACGTCGCCGTCGTCGGGTCGGGTCCGTCGGGCCTCGTCGCGGCGCGCCGGCTCGCTGCCGCCGGCGCCGACGTCGTCGTGCTCGAGCGCGAGGCCGCTCCCGGCGGGGTGCCGCGCCACAGCGCCCACACCGGCTACGGGCTGCGCGACCGCCATCGGCTCATGACCGGCCCGGCCTACGCCGCCCGGCTCGCCGAGGAGGCCGATGCCGCCGGCGCGACGCTGCGCACCGAGGCGACGGTCACCGGCTGGGCCGGCCCACGTGCCCTCGCGGTGACGAGCCCCGCCGGCCTCGAGGAGCTCGACGCCGGCGCGGTCGTGCTCGCCACCGGCGCGCGAGAGCGCCCTCGCCCCGCCCGCCTCGTCGCTGGCGACCGTCCCATGGGGGTCGTCACGACCGGGCTGCTCCAGCAGCTCGTCCACCTCCACGACCGGCTGTCGGCCTCGCGCGCCGTCGTCGTCGGCGCCGAGCTCGTGAGCTGGTCGGCGGTCCTGACCCTGCGCGAGGCGGGCTGCGCGACGGTGCTCATGACCTCCGAGCACGATGTCGCCGAGGCCCCCGCCCCGCTGCGCTGGCTCGGGCCGCGGGCACTGGGCGTCCCCCTCGCCACACGCACCCGCGTCGCGCGGATCCTCGGTCGCGGCCGCGTCGAGGGCGTCGAGGTCGTCGACACCCGCAGCGGGGCGCGCTCCCAGGTGGCCTGCGACCTCGTCGTCTTCACCGGGTCGTGGCGGGCCGAGGGCGAGCTGGCGCGCACCGCCGGGCTGCAGGTCGACCCCGCGAGCGGTGCGCCGGTCGTCGACACCGAGCTGCGCACGAGCGCGCCCGGGGTCTTCGCCGCCGGCAACCTCGTCCACCCCGTCGACACCGCCGACGTCGCCGCGCTGGGCGGCGCGCACGTCGCCGACGCCGTGCGTCGCTGGCTCGAGGCGCCGGCCCTGCCGCCGCGCGGGGTCGCCCTCGCCGCCGAGGCGCCGCTGGCCTGGGTCGCCCCGACGGTCCTGCGTCCCGGCGACCGGCCCCCGCCCCGGCGCCGGCTGCTCGCCTGGTCGACCGAGGCCCGTGCGCTGGCGGCTGTCCGGCTGACCCAGGACGGCCGCGAGATCGCCCGTCGGCGCCTGCCATGGGCGGTCTCACCGGGCCGGGTCCTGCGCCTGCCCGCGGGGCTGCTCGACGCCGTCGACCTCGCCGGCGGGCCGGTGCGGCTCACGCTCGACTGAGCGCCCCGTCCACAGGGACGAGCACGGGGGTGGCGGTCGCCGGCACCCTCTGCTTCACTGCCGGGCGAGCGTCACACACGGGTCATGACGGGACGAGCGGGACCCATCTCGACGGGGGTGCGCATGGCGCGGGAGCCGAGCGGCGCTGCGGCGTCGTTCAGCGCGGCGGTCGTCGCCGCGGCCGCGAGTGTCATCGCCGTGAGCGTCGTCGCCGCGGAGCCGTGGGCCGGGGGGCTGCCCCTGCCCCAGATGGCCGCGGTGGTCGCCCTGGGCCTGCTCGTGCGCGCGCTGCCGCTCGAGGTCGGCCACGGCACGCGCCGCCTCGTGCTCGCCCAGTCCGGGACGGTCATCGTCGCTGCGACGCTCCTGCTGCCCGCCCCGCTCGCGCTGCTCGCCTTCGCCCTCGTCACCGTCGTGGCGACGCCGCTGCGCAGCCCCGCTGGCGCCCGCCTCGTCGCGGCCAGTGGGACGATCGTCGCGGTCGGCCTCGGTCTCGGCGCGGCCGTGCTGCTCGCCGCCGTGCTCGGCGGCCTCGCCGGGCAGGTCCTCGGTGCGCTCGTCGGTGCGCTCGTCGCGCTCGTCGCCCACCACAGCGCGAGGCTCGGGCATCTCGCGCTGCACGGCGTCGCGGTGCCCCGCGGGCAGCGGTTCGCGATGCTCCTGCCGCGGCCGCTGCTCTACCTTGCCTCGCTCGCGGTCGGCGTCGCCCTCGGGCTCCTCGGCCGGCTCGGCGACGTGGCCCTGCTCGCTGCGACGCTCGTGGCCGCCGCGCTCTACGTCCTGCTCTGGGAGAGCCGGCGGATGGTCGGTGCCGAGCGGCGCACGCGGCTGCTCTTCGACGCCACCGTCGCGCTCCAGGACGCGACCTCACGGCAGGAGGTTGAGGCGATCACCGCCCGCACCGCCGCGGCACTGCTCGGCTGTCGCCACGCGGCGGTGGAGGACGCGCCGTCGCCCACAGGGCTCCAGGCGGTGCTCCACGGTGGAGGGCGCGCCCGCTGGATCGTCGTGCGCCCCGACCTCGCCGAGGCCGAGCGCGTCCGGGAGGCTCGCGACGTGCCGCTGCTCGAGGCCCTCGCCGGCGTGGCCGCCACCGCGCTCGACAACGTCGCGCTGCGCGCCGAGCTGCGCCGGGCCGCGAGGCACGACCCGCTGACCGGTGTGCTCAACCGCGGAGCGGGCGACGAGGCGCTGCGCGAGGCGGTCGCGCGCGGCCGACGCGACGGGGTCGGCTTCGCGGTGTGCTTCGTCGACCTCGACGACTTCAAGCGGGTCAACGACCGCTACGGCCATCTCAGTGGTGACGAGGTCCTGCGGACGGTCGCCGCTCGGCTGCGCGAGCAGGTGCGCGAGGTCGACCACGTCGCCCGCCTCGGCGGCGACGAGTTCCTCGTCGTGCTCCACGCCGCCGAGACCGAGGCGCAGGCGAGGGCGGCTGCGGGCAAGCTCGCGACCGTCCTCGCGTCCCCGGTCGAGACCCGCGAGGGCGCCATCCTCGTCGACGTGAGCATCGGCTCGGCGGTCTGGCCCACCCACGGTGACGACCTCGACGCGCTGCTGCGCCATGCCGACGGTGCGATGTACGCCGACAAGGCCGAGCCCCGCCACGCGGACGCGGCGGGGCTCGAGGAGGCCAGCTGAGGGTGTGCCCTACTCGACGGTGACCTCGATGACCTCGGTCTCCCCCATCGCGCGGTGCGGACCGTCGGCGAGCTGGACGCAGAGCTCGTAGGTGCCCGGCTCGAGCTCGATCTCCCGGCTCTCGCTGCCGTCACCGAGGTGGAAGTAGCCCTCCTCCTCGGCGGCGTCGCTCGGGCCCGGGATGACCTCGCCGTCCTCGGCGCACCCGAGGTCGGCGAGGACGTGGAGGTGGCCCTCGCCGATGACGGGGTCGCCCGCCGGGGCCAGGGTGATGTTCTCCGCGGCGAGCTCGACGGTGAACGGCGAGGTCACGGTGTCGCCGTCGGCGGGGCTCACGAACATCGCCCTGGCGTCGTCGGGCTGCTCGGCGATGTCGTAGTCGTCGTCGGCCATGTCGTCGTGGTCGTCGTCACCGTAGCCGTCGTCGGCGTCCTGCTCGGTGGCGTCATCGGTCTCGGCGACCTCCTCGTCGGCGTCGTCCGCGCAGGCCGCGAGGACGAGCAGGCCGGCGAGCAGCAGCAGGATCAGGCGGTGCATGGGTGCCCCCTTGTCGTCGTCGTCACGGTCGTGCGCCCGGCCACGGGCGTGGGCTTCGGGGCCGGTCTCCGACCGCGATCGGAGACAGTGTCCCACAACGGTGAGTCCTTCGCTACGGGTTCTCGGGGTCGTCCCCGGGGGCCGCTGCCCGGTCACGGTCGGTCGGGCCAGCGCCGGGCGAGCGCTCCGGCCGCGGCAGGCTCGAGAGGAGCAGCGCGGCGCCGAGCACGATGAGCACGGCCGGCCACAGCCATGGGCTCGCGAGCGTGGCGGGGCCGAGGCCGGGGGCGAGCACCGCGACGGCGAGGCCGACGAAGACCAGCCCGAAGGCCAGGGACAGGGCATCGATGGGGTGGCGGTGCATCAGCGGCGACCTCCTTGGGTGGGCTCGGAAGCGGTGACGGTGATCTCGCCCGCCCCGACCCGGGCGTCGAGCTGCAGCTCGCCGGCGTCGGCCTCGCCTTGCCAGCGCTCGTCGAGGTCGATGTCGAAGCCGTCGGCGTCCCGGGAGGGCAGGGTCACGCTGCCGACTCCGGCGCTCGCGGTGATCTCCACGGCGACCTCGGGGGGCAGGATGACCTCGATCTCGCCCGCGCCGACGGCGAGGTCGAGCGCGGCCTCCCCGTGGGTCGCCTCGAGCTCGGAGAGGTCGACGACGAGACTCCCGGCGGTGAGGCGGTAGGCGTCGTCGAGCTCGGCGAGGTCGCCCGGGGCGAGCACGCGCTCGCCGACGCGCACCCCGTCGACGCCGACGAGGGGCAGGTCGCGCGCGGCGACGGTCTCGGCGATGCCGACCACGGCGATGACCGGCAGGAGCGCGAGGCCGACGGCGATGAGCCAGCGTGCGCGCCCGGCGAGGGTGCCGACGAGCAGGCCGGCGCCGACGACGAGGAGCGCGACGGCGACGAGGTCGACGGCACCGAGGGCGAGGACGCCGGCGGCGTCGAGCAGCGCGGCCACCCCGACGGCGACGAGGGCCGCGGCGAGGGTGAGCCGGCCGAGGGGCGAGCGCCCGGGTGCCGGCGGGGGAGCGTGTCCTCCGCCCTCGTCGTGGCCCTCAGCGAGCGGGGGCGAGGGCGGGCCCGGGGGCGCGGCGTCGGCCCTCCCTGCGGTGGGCGGTGTCGCGGCGGCGGTCGGTGTCATGGGACCTCCTGTCGAGATCGCTGCGGTCGACGGCGGCGGGGGCACCTCGGCGGCGTGCGCCGTGGCGGCCCGCGGGGCCGGCTCGTCGGGCTGCTGGCGCGCGGGGTCGCCCATGCGGTAGAGCACCACCCCGACGGCGATGAGCACCGCCGCCCAGACGAGGCCGGGGCTCAGCCGCCCTCCGCCCCACCACGACAGCAGCGTGGAGCCCTGGGTGAGCGGGCCGAGGACGAGCAGACCGCCGAGGACGAGGAGGACGATGCCGACGACGCGTCGGCCCCCCGCGCTCGGGGCGGCGACGTCGACGGCCTGCTCGAGCGGCGCGGCGGCGGCGTCGTCGGCGGGGACGACGACCCAGGCCACGAGGTAGGCGAGGACGCCGAGGAGGTTGAGGAACGCCAGTGCGACGAAGGCGAGGCGCACGAGGACGGGGTCGACGCCGAGGTAGTCGGCGATGCCGCCGGCGACCCCGCCGAGCATGCGCTCGCTCGAGCGGCGGGTCAGCCGGCGGGGGGCCGCGCCGCCGGGGCGGTCGTCGCCGGTCGAGGAGGTCGTGGGGGGCTGGGGGCGGGTCGTCTCGCTCATGGGGCACAGCATCCCGCCGCGTCGCCGCGCCGACCATCAGGGGTTTCCCTGAGCGACCCCGGGGGCGGAGCCTCGGCAGGCCCGCGCGGCTGCGCGGCCTCGGGGGGATCCCCGAGGCGGTGCGCTCGTCGGTGGCGCCCCGGTGTGCGACGATCGCTCCGGCAGCGGCCGGCCCCGTGGGTGGGCCGACGGCCCGCTCCGGGGGGTGCGCGAGGCCAGGGAGGCGGAAGGTGACCCAGACCGCGGAGTCCACGGCGCAGGGCACGGCGAGCCCGCGCCGGGCCTTCCGCCGCTCGGGCTCCGACCGGGTCCTCGCCGGCGTCGCCGGCGGGCTCGCGGCGTGGCTCGGGCTGCCCGCGGTCGTCGTGCGCGTCGGCTTCGTCGTCCTCGCCGCCGCGGGTCCGGCCGGCCTCATCCTCTACGCCGTGGCCTGGCTCGTCTCCGCCGAGCCCCACGAGGCCACCGAGGCCCCGCGGCGCGAGCCGCTCAGCGCGCTCCAGCTCGCCGGCCTCGGGGCGGTCGCCCTCGGCGGCCTCCTCGCGCTGCGCGAGCTCGGACTGTGGGCCGGCGACGCGCTCGTCTGGCCGCTCGCCCTCGCCGCAGCCGGCTCCGCGGTGATCTGGGCCCGTGGCGGCCTCACGTCGAGCGGGCCGGGCGCCGCGGTCCCGCGGCTGCTCGACGGTCGAGCGGGGCTCGTCCGCGTCGGCGCCGGCGTCGCCCTCGTCGCGCTCGGGCTCGCCGCCTTCATCGCCGCCAACGACGCCCTCATGGCTGCGGGCGGCGCGCTCATGGGCGTCGTCGTCACCATGCTCGGCGTCGGGCTCATCGCCGGGCCGTGGGGCGTGCGCCTCGCCCGCCAGCTCGCCGCCGAGCGCCGCGAGCGCATCCGCTCGGAGGAGCGCGCGGAGATGGCCGCGCACCTCCACGACTCGGTGCTGCACACCCTCGCGCTCATCCAGCGGGCCGACGACGGCGCGGAGATGGCGAGCCTCGCGCGCGCCCAGGAGCGCGAGCTGCGCGCGTGGCTCTACGGCGGCCGCGGCGCCGCCAGCGCCGAGACGCTCACCTCGCTCGTCGAGGACCTCGCGAGCCGCGTCGAGCGGCTGCACCGCGTGCCCGTCGAGGCCGTCGTCGTCGGCGAGGCCCCGCTCGACGAAGGGGTGCGCGCGCTCGTCGACGCTGCCGGGGAGGCCGTCGTCAACGCTGCGCGCCACGCCGGCGCCGACCGCGTGTCGCTCTACGTCGAGGCGCAGCCCGACGTCGTCGCCGCCTACGTGCGTGACGAGGGCGAGGGCTTCGACCCCGCGCTCGTGCCGGGCGACCGCCACGGCATCGCCGCGTCGATCCGCGGGCGCATGGCCCGCCACGGCGGGTGCGCGGAGATCCACAGCGCCATCGGCGAGGGCACCGAGGTCGTCCTCGAGCTGCCCCGGGAGGCCGGACGGTGAGCGCGCTGCCACCGCCCGAGGCGCCGGTTCGGGTCTTCCTCGTCGACGACCACCGCCTCTTCCTCTCGGGGGTGCGCGCCGAGCTCGAGGGCGCCGTCGCGATCGTCGGTGAGGCCAGCGACGTCGACGAGGCCGTCGCGGCGATCCTCGAGGCCCGGCCCGACGTCGTCCTCGTCGATGTCCACATGCCCGGCGGTGGCGGCGCCGAGGTCATCGCCCGGGTCCTCGCCGCCGCGCCGGAGGTGCGCTTCCTCGCGCTGTCGGTCTCCGACGCCGCCGAGGACGTCATCGCCGTCATCCGCGCCGGCGCCCGCGGCTACGTCACGAAGACCATCGCGCCGGCCGAGCTCGCCGACGCCGTGACCCGTGTCGACGAGGGCGACGCGGTCTTCAGCCCCCGACTCGCCGGGTTCGTCCTCGACGCCTTCGCCGCGGCCACGCCCGCGCCGGCCGACCCCGACCTCGACCAGCTCACCGCGCGCGAGCGCGAGGTGCTCCGGCTCATCGCCCGCGGCTACGCCTACAAGCAGGTCGCCCGACGCCTCGAGATCTCGATCAAGACCGTCGAGACCCACGTCTCCTCGGTCCTGCGCAAGCTCCAGCTCTCGAGCCGCTACGAGCTCACCCGCTGGGCCTCCGACCGCCGCATCGTCTGAGCCCGGGGGCCCTCAGCCCGCGTCGTCGCCGCGCACCCGGGCGTCGGCGGCCTCGGAGGCCGCGGCCATCTCCTCGCGGTGCGCCTCGAGGCGCTCGGCGAGCGCGGCGTCGGTGGTGGCGAGGATGCGGGCGGCGAGCAGGCCGGCGTTGCGCGCCCCGCCGACGGCGACGGTGGCCACCGGCACGCCCTTGGGCATCTGCACGATCGACAGCAGCGAGTCGAGGCCGTCGAGGGTGCGCAGCGGCACCGGCACCCCGATGACCGGCAGCGTCGTCGCCGAGGCGAGCATGCCCGGCAGGTGCGCCGCCCCGCCGGCGCCGGCGACGAGCACCCGCAGGCCGCGCTCGCGGGCCTGCGCGGCGTAGTCGAGCATCGCGAAGGGGCGGCGGTGCGCCGAGAGCACCCGCACCTCGTGGGCGACGGCGAGCTCGGTCAGGGCCTCGGCGGCCTCGCCCATCACCGGCAGGTCGCTGTCGGAGCCCATGAGGACCCCGACGATCGGGTCAGCGGCCATCTCCTGCCTCCTCTCCCAAGAGGATCGACGCGGCCCGCTGCGCCCGGGCGCGGGTCTCGTCGGCCTCCTCGCCGACGGCGGTGACGTGCCCGAGCTTGCGGCCCGGTCGGGCGCCCTTGCCGTACCAGTGGATGGCCACGCCCGGCACCGCGAGGGTCGCCGCACGCGCCGCGCGGGGGTCGTGGCCGTCGCCGGGGCCAAGGATGTTCACCGTCGCCGCCGCGCCGACGGTCATCGCCGTCGACCCCAGCGGCCAGTCGAGCACGCCGCGCAGGTGGTTGGCGAACTGCGAGGTCACCGCTCCGTCGATCGTCCAGTGCCCGGAGTTGTGGGGCCGGGTCGCCACCTCGTTGACGAGGACCTCGCCGCCCTCGACGAAGAGCTCGATGGCGAGGACGCCGACGGCGTCGACGAGCGCGGCGACGCGGTCGGCGACCTCGCCGGCGGCCTCGAGGACGGCCTCGTGCAGGCCGGCGGGGGCGAGCAGCTCGGTGCAGATGCCGTCGGCCTGGACGGTGAGCGTCGGCGGGTAGCGCACCGTCTCGCCGCTGGGGCGACGGGCGACGAGCACCGCGAGCTCGGCGTCGAGCGCAACGGCGCGCTCGGCGAGCACCGGCGGGCCACCGAGCGCCTCGAGGGCCGCTGCCGCCTCGTCGGGGCCGCCAACGGTGACGACGCCGCGGCCGTCATAGCCGCCGAGCGGGGCCTTGAGCACGAGTGGCCAGCCGAGGGCCTCGCCCGCGGCGCGCACGCCGTCGGCGTGCTCGGCGATCGCGTGCTCGGGCACCGGCAGGCCATGGGCGGCGAACTGCGTGCGCTGGTGGATCTTGTCCTGGGCGAAGCGCAGCGCCCGCGGGGACGGCCGCAGCACCGCGCCGGCCCCGGCGGCCTCGGCGAGGGCGGTGGGGTCGACGAGCTCGTGGTCGAAGGTCAGCGCGTCGCAGGCGGCGGCGAAGGTCGCGAGGTCTCCGCCGACGGTGACGTCGGGGCTGCGCTGGGCCGCGGCGTCGGCGGGATCGGCGGCGAGCAGCGCGAGGCCGACGTCGAGGGCGATCGCCTCGGGCAGCATCATGCGGGCGAGCTGACCGGCGCCGACGACGCCGACGCGCGGGTGCGTCACGGTCGATCTCCTTCGAGGGCGACGCCGGGCGACGGGATGCGCGCCGACGGGGGCGGGCGGGTGCCGCCGACGATCCTCGCACGACGGTGGCCCCGCCGCCCACAGCCCGTGGTGGCGCGCGGTTGGTGACCGCCGGTCGCGCGGCTAGCCTGCCGGGATGACCGAGACCTCCCATGTGCTCGACGACGCCCTCGTCGCCGAGGTGCTCAGCGTGGCGCTCGCGAGCGGCGCGGGCTTCGCCGAGATCTACGCCGAGCGGCGCCGCAGCCGCGCGGTCGGGCTCGACGACGGGCGCGTCGAGGACGTCGTCAGCGGCCTCGACCTCGGCGCCGGTGTCCGCGTCGTCGACGGGCTGCGCACCGGCTACGCCTACACCAACGTCCTCTCCCGCGAGTCGCTGCTCGACGCCGCGAGGGCCGCGGCGGCGGCGGTGCAGGGCAGCGCGCGGGTGCGCGTCGCCGACCTCACCGAGGTCGTCGCGCCGGTGCGCCACCCCGTCGAGCGCGACCCCCTCGCCGCCGACGGCCCCGCCCTCGCGGCGCTGTGCCGCCGCGCCGAGGACGCCGCGCGCAGCGAGGACGCCGCGATCGTCCAGGTCGCGGTGCGCTACGCCGACATCGTCCAGGGGGTCTTCCTCGCGAACTCCGAGGGGCACCGCTCGACCGAGGAGCGGGTGCGCACCCGCCTGGTGACCCAGGCCGTCGCCGCGCGTGACGGCGAGATCCAGACCGCCCACGAGGCCCCCGGCGGCGCGGTCGGCCATGAGCTCTTCGACGCCCACCCGCCCGAGTCGATCGGGTCCCGGGCGGCCCGCCGTGCGGTGACCCTGCTCGACGCCGACCCTGCGCCGGTCGGCGAGCTGCCGGTCGTGCTCGCCCCTGGCAGCGGCGGCGTGCTCTTCCACGAGGCCTGCGGGCACGGCATGGAGGCCGACCTCGTCGCGAAGGAGGCGAGCGTCTACGCCGGGCGGCGCGGCGAGCGGATCGGCACCGAGGCGGTCAGCGTCGTCGACGACGCGAGCCTCGTCGGCCACTGGGGCTCCTACGGCCTCGACGACGAGGGCCAGCCGGCTCAGCGCACCGTCCTCTTCGACGCCGGCGTCTGCACCGACTACCTCTCCGACCGCGTCCGCGCCGCCCAGCTCGGGGTGCCCCGCAGCGGCAACGGCCGCCGCCAGTCCTACGCCCACCTGCCGATCCCGCGGATGACGAACACCTTCATCGTCCCCGGCGGGGAGGACCCCGAGGCCGTCGTCGCCGGCGTCGAGCACGGCCTGTACTGCGATGCCCTCGGGGGCGGGCAGGTCAACCCCGCAACCGGCGAGTTCGTCTTCGGCGTCGACCTCGCCCACGTCATCGAGGGCGGGGAGCGCACCCGGGCGGTGCGCGGCGCGAACCTCGTCGGCGACGGCCCGACGGTGCTCGCGAGCGTCGGCGCGGTCGCCTCGGACTTCGACGTCCGCCAGGGGATCTGCGGCAAGGACGGCCAGGGCGTGCCCGCCGGGCTCGGCAACCCGACGCTCCTGCTCGAGCGGATCACCGTGGGAGGGACCGGCGCGTGAGCGAGCTCACCGACGTCCTCGACCGCGTCCTCACCCAGGCCTTGCCGGGTGAGGCCCTCGAGGTCTACGGCGTCGACCGCGCCGAGACGACGGTGCGCGCCCAGGACGGCGACGTCGAGTCGCTCTCGCGCTCGCGCAGCCGCGGCGTCGGCATCCGCGTGCTCGCCGACGGGGCCTTCGGCTACGCCCACACTTCCGACCTCGGCGAGGAGGCCCTCGCCGCGACGCTCGCCGCCGCCCGGCGCAACGCCGCGGCCGCCGACCCCGATGAGGCCAACGTCCTGCCCGACGCCGCCGACGCCGCACCGCTCGCGGGCCTCCTCGACCCCACCGCCGCCGAGGTCGGCGTCGATGAGCGCGTCGCCCTCGCCCTCGAGCTCGAGGCGGCGGTCCGGGCGGCCGGGCCCCCGGCCAAGGGCGTCGACGCGGCCATCGTCGGCGATGGCATCGGCGAGGAGGCCATCGCGACGACCTCGGGGATCCGCGACCGCGTCGAGCGCAGCGAGGCCTACGCCCTCGTCGAGGCGCTCTGCGAGGCCGAGTCCGGGGCGACGTCGGCGCTCGGGGTGCGCTTCACCCGCAGCCCCCGCACCCTCGACGTCGCCGGTGCGGCCGCCGAGGCCGTCGAGCGCGCCGCGCGGCTGCTCGGGGGGCGCAAGCCCCCCAGCGGCGCGCTGACGGTCGTGCTCGACCCGCAGGTCACCGCCGAGCTGCTCGGCGTGCTCACCGGCGCGTTGAACGCCGAGGCGGTCCAGCGCGGCCGCAGCCTCTTCGCCGGGCGCGTCGGCGAGCGCCTCGCGCCTGCCCACGTCACGCTCGTCGACGACGGCCGCCACCCCGAGGGCCCCTCGAGCGCTCCGCGCGATGGCGAGGGCGTGCCCACCGGGCGCACCGTGCTGCTCGAGGGCGGCGTGCTCGCCGGCTTCCTCCACGACAGCCGCAGTGCCGCCCGGGAGGGCACCGCGAGCACCGGCAACGCCGTGCGCCGGGGCCACCAGGGACCGCCGTCGGTGGGGCCGAGCAACGGTTACCTCGAGCCGGGGACGGCGAGTCCCGAGGCGCTGCTCGCCGAGGCCGGCGAGGCGTTCTACTGCCAGCAGGTCATGGGCCTGCACTCCGGCGCCGACCCGGCCTCGGGCCAGATCAGCGTCGGCGCCAGCGGGCTCATGGTCCGCGACGGCGCGCTCGCCGAGCCGGTGCGCGAGGCGACGATCGCCGGGACGATCCCCGATCTGCTCGCCGGCATCGTCGCGGTCGGGCGCGACCTGCGCTTCGTCCCCGTCGCCGGCGGCATGGGCGGGCAGACCCTCCTCGTCGACGGGCTCACGCTCTCGGGCAGCTAGCCACCGCACGGCCACGGCCGCCGGCTCGCCTCGCCCGCCCCCGGGCGCCGCCGTCGTGCGGCCTCAGTCGGCCGGCGTGGGGGAGTGGGCGAGGACGACGCGGCCGAGGGCGAGTCCCGTCGTCGTCGACGCGACGGCGTCGTCGTCGATCGCGACGAGCGCGGTGGCCCGTCCGGCGTCGTCGACGTCGAGGGCGAGCACCGCGGCGCCGCTCGCGACGCGCTCGGCGGGCTGATCGCCGACGCCGAGGACCCAGACGTCGACCCAGGCTCCCGCCACGACGCCCCAGCCGGCCTCGACGGGGACCGGCACGGCACGCACCCCGGGGTCGAGCGTCGCCCCGGGGCCCCGGGCGTCGAGGTGTGTGGCGGTCAGCACGCCGCCCTCGGGCAGCGGCACTGCGAGCCGAGCGTCGTCTGCGACCTCGCTCACGGCCTCCGGCGGGGTGAGCGAGGGCGGGATCCGCACGACCTCGACCTCGGGTGCGGCGCCGGCGGGCAGGTCGGTGCTGGCCACGAGCGCCTCGACCGCCGGCCCGCCCCACGACTGCTCGGCGGAGAGAACCCGCGCCTCGCCGCCGGCGACGACGGCGGCGATGACGAGCCCGGCGGCGACGGTGCGCGCCCGGGGCGGCATGGCCGCCCAGCGCTCGGCGAGGGCGTCGAGCGGGCGCGGCAGCGCGAGAGGCTGGGCGGCGAGCCAGCGGCGCGGCGGCAGGGGCGACGGCATGCGGTCATGCTCGTCGACCCGCGCTCAGACCGGCGGGACTCGCGCGCCGGGCCTGTGGAGGAGTCCCCGGCTCAGGCCGACTTGGCGGTCGAGCCCTCGCTCGAAGCGCTGCCGGCGTCGCCCGAGGAGCCCTTCGAGCCACCGTCATCGCCCGGGCCGCTGGTGGAGGCGGCGGCGTCGTCCTTCTTGCCGTTCGACGACGGCGAGGAGGCGGAGTGCTGGGCCGACCGCGTGTCGGTGACGTAGTAGCCGGAGCCCTTGAAGATGATGCCGGCGGCGCTGAAGCCCTTGCGCAGCGTCCCGCCGCACGCCCCGCAGGTGTCGAGGGGATCGTCGCGGAACGACTGGACGACCTCGAGGTGCTCACCGCACTGGCGACACGCGTACTCGTACGTCGGCATCATGCCTCCCGCGTCCGGGCGCCGGCCCCGCACGGCCGACGCTACCCCGCCCAGTATGCGTCGGCTCGGTCCGACGGCAAACCTCAGCGGCGCACGCTCAGGGTGTCGTCCTCGGTGATGATCGTGTCGACGGTGACGTCGTGGGGCTCGCGTGGCACCGCGTCGACGATCTGGTCGGCGTAGGCGATGCCCACGACGGCGACCTCCTCGCCGAGGAGGGCGAGCAGGCGGTCGAGATGGCCGCCCCCGTAGCCGAGCCGCCCCCCGCGGCGGTCGAACGCCACGCCGGGCACGAGCGCGACGTCGAGCGAGGCGGGATCGACGCGCTCGCGTCCCTCCGGCGCCGGCTCGCGCACGCCGCGGTAGCCCTTGACGAGGCCTTCGAGACCCTCGACGCGCGCGAGGCCGACGCCGTCGTCGTCGACGAAGGGCAGGCACACCTCGACCCCGGCCTCGAGGAGCCCCTCGATGAGGCCGTCGAGGTCGACCTCGTCGCCGAACGTCGCGTAGGCCGCGACGCGGCGGGCGGTGCCGACCCGCTCGAGGGCGGCCACCCGGGCCCTGATCACCTCCGAGGCCCTCGCCCGGTGGGAGTCCCCGAGCGCCCCGCGCCCGGCGAGGACCCGCTCGCGCAGGGAAGCCTTCTCCGCTCTGATGCTGCGCTCGTCGCTCATCTTCTCCTCCGTGGACGGGGCGCTCGGTGCTCGCTGTCGACCTCTACACTCCCACGGCGACGTGCCGGAGAGAAAGGACGGAGTGTGCGAGCTCGCAAGGCGGTCGTGCCCGCCGCAGGACTCGGGACCCGGTTCCTGCCGGCCACGAAGGCCCAGCCCAAGGAGATGCTGCCCCTCGTCGACAAGCCCGCGATCCAGTACGTGATCGAGGAGGCCGCTGCCGCCGAGCTCGACGACGTCCTGCTCGTCACCGGGCGCGGCAAGCGCGCGCTCGAGGACCACTTCGACCACGCCGTCGAGATGGAGCGCCAGCTCGCCGCGGCCGGCAAGGAGGACCTCCTCGCCGAGGTCCAGGCGGTGAGCCGGCTCGCGCACCTGCACTACGTGCGCCAGGGCCAGCCGCTCGGGCTCGGCCACGCTGTGGGCTGCGCCCGCCGCCACGTCGGCGAGGAGCCCTTCGCCGTCCTGCTCGGCGACGACCTCATCGGCACCGAGGAGCGCCTGCTGCGGCAGATGGTCGCGCTCTGCGAGGAGACCGGTCGCAGCGTCATCGCGGTCATGGAGTTCCCCGACGAGGACCTCGGCAAGTACGGGGTCATCGCCGGCGAGCCCGACCCCGACCACGAGGGCGTCTACCGGGTCAGCGACATGGTCGAGAAGCCGGGCAAGGCCAACGCCCCGTCGAACCTCGGGATCATCGGCCGCTACGTCCTCACCCCCGACATCTTCGACCACATCGCCGCGACGAAGCCCGGCCGCGGTGGGGAGATCCAGCTCACCGACGCGCTCAAGGCCCAGGCGCGCGAGGAGCCGATCCGTGCGGTGCGCTTCGAGGGCGTGCGCTATGACATCGGCAACAAGCAGGACTACCTCCGCGCCACCGTCGAGCTCGCCGCCAGCCGCGAGGACCTCGGCCCGGAGTTCCGAGGCTTTCTGCGCGACTTCGTCGGTGGGCTCGGGGGGTAGCCGGTGGCCCACGACCACGCCGCGCCCGGCGAGCTCGTGCCGCTCGCCGCGCAGCGGCGGGAGGTGCTCGGGCGCATCGCCGCGCTCGAGCCGCTCGAGCTCGCGCTGCTCGAGGCGCACGGCTGCGTGCTCGCCGAGGACGTCACCGCTCGTGAGGACGTGCCGGGCTTCGCGAACTCCGCGATGGACGGCTTCGCGGTCCGCGCTCGCGACGCCCACGATGGCGGTCGCCTCGCGATCGTCGGGGAGGTCGCCGCCGGTGCGGCGTCCTCGCGCCCGCTCGCCGAGGGTGAGGCGGTGGGGATCATGACCGGTGCGCCGCTGCCGCCCGCCGCCGACGCGGTGATCCCCATCGAGAGCGTCGAGGTCGACGGCGAGGAGGTCGTGCTCGGCTGTGACGTCGACGAGGGGATGAACGTGCGCCCCGCGGGTGAGTCGGTCCGCGCCGGCGAGGTGATCCTCGAGCGGGGCCGCCTCCTCGGCGCCGCCGACGTCGGCATGCTCGCCGCGGCGGGCTTCGGGGAGGTGCGCGCCCACCCCCAGCCGCGCGTGGCGGTGATCTCCACCGGCGACGAGCTCGTCGAGCCCGGCCGCCCACTCGGGCCCGGGCAGATCCGCGACGCGAACTCCTACACCCTCACCGCGGCGGCGCGGGAGGCCGGCGCGGTGTCGTTCCGGCAGATGTTCGTCCGCGACGACCGGCGGGCGCTCGCCGAGGCCTTCGAGGGCGCACTGTCGACCGCCGACCTCCTCGTGACCTCCGGCGGGGTCAGCGCGGGGCGCTACGACTACGTCCGCACCGTCCTCGCCGAGCTCGGCGACGTTGCCTTCCGCAAGGTCGGCATGAAGCCGGGGATGCCGCAGGCGTTCGGCTTCGTCGGCGACGTGCCCTGCTTCGGGCTGCCCGGCAACCCGGTGAGCGCCTGGGTGTCCTTCGAGATCTTCGTGCGCCCGGCGATCCGGCGGCTGCAGGGCCGCCGCGACCTCAACCGTCCCCGGGTCTCGGCGATCCTCGACGAGGCGCTGCGCTCCTCACCGCACCGCGTCGAGTTCGTCCGCGTCCGGCTGCGTCGGGAGGGCGAGGACTGGCACGCGGTCTCGACCGGTGAGCAGGGCAGCGGCATCCTCCGCAGCGCCGTCGAGGCCGACGGTCTCGCCGAGCTCGGCGAGGGGCGCGCCGGCGCGGCGGCGGGCGAGCGCGTCCTCGTCCACCTCCTGACCGACCGGTCATGAGCGACGCCGCTGCCCGCACGAGGAGCCGACGACATGGCTGATGAGGAGCTCACCCACCTCGACGAGGCCGGCCACGCCCGCATGGTCGACGTGGGCGGCAAGCCGGTGAGCCGCCGCCACGCCGTGGCCACCGCCGTGGTGCGCATGAGCCCCGGGACCGCACGGCGGCTCCTCGATGGCGACCTGCCCAAGGGCGACGCACTCGCGGTGGCGCGCCTCGCGGGCATCCAGGCGGCCAAGCGCACCCCGGAGCTCATCCCGCTGTGCCACCACGTCGCGCTCGCCGGGGTCGCCGTCGACCTCGACGTCGACGCCGAGGCCGGGCAGGTCGCGGTGCGTGCCGCCGTCGAGGCCGCCGACCGCACCGGGGTGGAGATGGAGGCGCTCGTCGCGGCGAGCACCGCCGCGCTGACCGTCTACGACATGGTCAAGGCCGTCGAGCGCGGCGTCGTCGTCGAGCAGGTCGCGCTCGAGGAGAAGACCGGCGGCGCCCGGGGCGACTGGCGCCGGCAGGAGGCCTGATGCGCGCCGTCGTCATCACCGTGTCGAACCGCGCCTCGGCGGGTGTCTACGCCGACGAGGCCGGCCCCGCCGTCGCCGAGCGCCTGCGCGGGATCGGCTTCGACGTCGCCGAGCCCGTCGTCGTCCCCGATGGACGCGCCGTCGTCGGCGAGGCCATCGTGGCGGCCTGCGACGACGCCGACGTCGTCGTCACCAGCGGGGGGACGGGCCTGCACCCTGGCGACGAGACGCCCGAGGCCACGCGTGACGTCGTCGAGCGGCTCGCGCCGGGCTTCGCCGAGGCGATGCGCCAGGCCTCCCTCGCGATCACCCCGATGGGGATGCTCTCCCGCGCGGTCGCCGGCGTGCGCGGCCGCACGCTCGTGCTCAACGTCCCCGGCTCGCCGAAGGGCGCGGTCGAGAGCCTCGCCGCCGTCGAGTCGGTGCTCGCCCATGCCGTCGACCAGTTGCAGGGCGGCGACCACCCCCGCTGAGGTCGGCCGCTCGCCGCCCCGGTGGGGTGGCCGACCGTACGCCGCGGGCAAGGTCGAGGTTCCTCACATCGTTGTGATTCACCGTGTACGGTGCACGCCGATGGACGTCGCGGTCGTCGTCGCACTGCTCGGCCTGTGGGCAGCGATCCTGCTCCCCGGGCTCGTGCGGGCGAGTCGTCAGGGCTCGCCGTCGACGTCGGTGTCCCGCTTCCACGGCAGCCTCGTCCTCCTCGAGCGCACGAGCACCGGCTCCTCCGACCGCGAGGCGGCTCCCCGCCAGCCCGCCCAGGGCCGCGTCGAGCGGCGGCGCCGCGCCTGCGCGCGCCGGCGGGGCATCGTCGGCGCGCTGCTCGGCGGTCTGCTGGCCAGCCTCGCGGCGGTGCCGCTGCTCGGCGTGGCCGCCTGGACCCTGGCCGCAGTGTTCGCGAGCGCGGGCGCCGCCTACGTCGCCACCTGGCGGTGGCTGGTCGCCCGGCGAACGCTCGCACGGCGCGTCGCCCACCTGCCCGAGCGCACGGTGGCCGCGGGGGGCCGTGGGGGAGACGGGGAGGCAGTGGGGAGCGCGGCGAGCGCCGGCGGCGAGCGCTCCTGGGCGGCGGCCGCCGGCGGGGATCCGAGGTGGCGATGAGCACCGAGCGGCTCGAGGCGATCGGCGAGGTGGTGCGGAGTCGCCTCGACGCGGTGCACGAGGCCCGCGAGGCCGCCTTCACCGACTCGCGGGCGGCGATCCGCGCGGCGAGCAAGGCGATCCGGGCGGTCCACCGCGGTGAGGACCCCGCGACGCTGCTCGACGAGGCCGACGCGCTCCTCCGCTCCGCGCAGGACCGCTGCGCGCCGTTCCCGCAGCTGACCGGCTCCGGACCCGTCGCCGACGCCGACAAGGAGCGCTGCGAGGCACGGCTGTTCCTCGCCCTCGCCCGGGGCGAGGGGCTACCCGAGCCCGAGGCGCTCGGCGCCGACGACGCCGCCTGGCTTGGCGGCCTCGCCGAGGCCGTCGGCGAGCTGCGCCGCGCCGCCCTCGACCATCTGCGCGCCGGCGAGGTCGCGGCCGCTGAGACGCTCGTCGGTCGCATGGACGACGTCTACGCCCTGCTCGTCACCATCGACTATCCCGAGGGCATCACCGGGGGCTTGCGCCGCTCCACCGACGTCACGCGCGGGATCCTCGAGCGCACGCGCGGCGACGTCACGACCGCCCGGTTGCAGGCCCGGCTCGGCGATGCGCTCCAGGCCCACCGCCGCGACGTGCTGGAGGCCGAGCCCGACCCTGGCTGACGGCTGCCCGGCCGCGGGCGACCTGCTAGCATCGCCGCTTGCCGGCCTCACGCGGCCGGTGCCGCTTGGCGGGGCTGTAGCTCAGTTGGTAGAGCGCCTCGGTCGCATCGAGGAGGCCTGGGGTTCGATTCCCCACAGCTCCACCGCACGACGACCCCTCCGCGGAAGGGTCCTCGCCGTCTCAGGGGTGGACAGCCTGAGCGCGTCGGACGGCCCGCTGTCCACACGTCGCGAGCCGCGGCAAGACGTGCCGGCGCCGCCGTCGTGGGGCAAGGTCCGTTCGGCGGAGCTCCTCACGGACCTCCGGCCGCGACCGCGGCGCGGGAGCCGGCGGCCGTCGAGGACCAGAGAGGGTCCTGTCCGATCCTCGCCCCACCTGTTAGCGTCCGGCAGACGGTCCACCCCGTCGCCTGGGAGGTGCGGGAAGCATGACAGGAACCGAGATCCGCCTCGGCCGGTTGTTCGCCGCGAGCGGTCGCTCCTTCATCACCGCCTACGACCACGGCACGACCCTGCGGCTGCCACTGGACACCGGCAGCCCGCGGTCGGTGCTGTCGACCATCATCGAGGGCGGCCCTGACGGCGTCCTGCTGTCGGCGGGGATGCTGCAGACCAACGCCGACCTGTTCGCGCGCCGAGGCGCGCCGGCACCGGTCGTGCGCGCCGACTGGACGGTGATCGACGAGGGCTGGAAGGCGGACTCCGGCGAGTTCCACCGCGTCACGGTGAGCCCGGCCGACGCGCTGCACATGGGTGCTGCGGCGATCTGCATGTACCTCATCGGCGGACCCGGTCCCGGCGAGATGTTCGCCGACAACGTCGCCGCCGTCGCCGCTGCGGCCGACGAGGCGCACCGGGTCGGCGTCCCCTTCATCGTCGAGGCGACGCTGTGGGGCACGAGGCACAAGGACAAGAAGGACCCCGAGCAGCTCCAGCACATGTGCCGCATCGCCTACGAGATGGGCGCCGACGCGATCAAGACCGAGTACACCGGCGACGTCGCGTCGATGCGGCAGGTGATCGCTTCGGTCGGGGTGCCGGTGCTCACGCTCGGCGGGGCCGTCGGCGACCCCGAGGCGGTGCATCAGGCCGCGCGTGACGCCATCGACGCCGGGGCCAGCGGCTTGATCTTCGGACGCAACGTGTGGGCAGCAGAGGACCCCGTCGCGACGACGCGGGCGCTGCTCGAGACCGTCCACGGCACGTCCTAGGAGGCTCCGGTGCGCGGCTTCGTCTTCAACGGCCCGGGGACGCCGCCGACGCTGGAGGCCCTACCGGACCCGGAGCCGCGACCGGGTGAGGTCCTGCTGCGCGTCGGCGCGAACACCGTGTGTGGCACGGACCTGCGCATCATGCGCGGCGAGAAGACCAAGGGCGTCGACCTCGGGGTGGTGCTCGGCCACGAGGTGGCCGGCACCGTCGCCGCGGTCGGCGAGGACGTCGAGGCCTACGCCGTCGGCGACCTCTGCGGGATCGTCCCCGTCCTGCCGTGCGGACGCTGCCGTGCGTGCCAGGGCGGGCTCGAGCATCAGTGCACCGCGGCCAGCATCGTCGGCTACGGCGTCAATGGCGGGCTCGCCGACCTCATGCTCGTGCCCGAGATCGGCGTCCGCACGGGACGCCTGGTCACCGCGCCCGTCGACATCCCACCGGAGCACCTCGCGCTCGCCGAGCCGCTGTCGTGCTGCATCAACGGCCTCGACCAGTACCGCGTCGACGTCGGCGACACCGTCGTCATCCTCGGCGCCGGCCCCATCGGGCTGCTGCACCTCCAACTCGCGCGCCTCGCCGGTGCCACCACCGTCGTCGTCTCCGACCCGGCCGAGTCGCGGCGTGCCGTCGCCTCGGAGCTCGGCGCGACGACGACGGTCGATCCCACCGGCGGCGACCTTGCCGCCGTGGTCGACGACCTGACCGCCGGGCGCGGCGCCGACGTCGCCGTGGTGTGCATCGGTCGCCCCGAGCTCGTCAACGACGCGCTGCGGCTCGTCCGCGTGCGTGGACGGGTGTCGCTCTTCGCCGGGCTCGCCGGCAAGGGCTGGGCGGAGATCGAAGCCAACGTCATCCACTACCGCGAGATCACCGTCGTCGGGGCCTCCAACTCCGCCCGCGCCCACTACGAGCGCGCCGTCGACCTCATCGGCCGCGGCCTGATCGACACCGCGCGGATGCTCACCCACCGATTCCCACTCGACCGGGCTTCAGAGGCGATCGACTTCGTCGCGAGCGGCGAAGGGATCAAAGTCGCGGTCATCCCCGACCTTGACCACGAAGAAGGGAGCGGCCATGGCCACTGAGGGACTGCTGATCGGCGTCGACTTCGGGACCGCGAGCTCGAAGGGGGTCCTCGTCCGCCCCAACGGGGCCGTGGTCGCCACGGCGGCGCGTGACCACCGCGTGAGCATGCCCAAGCCCGGCCACTACGAGCACGACGCCGACGGGGTGTGGTGGAAGGACTTCACCGACATCGTCGGCGAGCTGCTCACGAAGGCCGACGGCCCCATCGCCGCGCTGTGCACCTCCGGCATCGGCCCCTGCCAGCTGCCGGCCGATGCTGAGGGCAGGCCGCTGCGCCCGGCGATCCTCTACGGCGTCGACACGCGCGCGCACCAGGAGGTCGAGGAGCTGACCGAGCGCTACGGGGAGGACCGCCTGCTCGAGGTCTGCGGCAACCTCCTGACCTCGCAGTCCCAGGGGCCCAAGTGGCTGTGGCTCGTGCGCAACGAGCCGTGGGTCTACGAGAAGACGCAGTACTTCTTCATGTCGCACACCTACGTGAGCTTCCGGCTCACCGGGGAGTACGTCCTCGATCACCTCTCGGCGTCGATGTGCGACCCGATGTACTCCCCGGCCGCCCAGGACTGGGTGCCGGAGTGGTGCGAGGACGTCGCGCCCGGTCTGCCGCTGCCGACGCTGAAGTACTCCAACGAGATCGCGGGCTACGTGACCGCGAAGGCCGCCGCCGAGACCGGCCTTCCCGAGGGGATCCCGGTCGGTGTGGGCACCACCGACGCGTTCGCCGAGGCGCTCAGCGTCGGGGTGCAGCATCCCGGCGAGGTCATGCTCATGTACGGGTCGACGATCGTCGTCGACGTCGTAACCGACCAGGCGGTGTCGCACCCGTCGCTGTGGTCGAACACGGGCACCTACGGCGGCACGTTCTGCCTCGCGGGCGGGCTCTCGGCCAGTGGCGCGCTCACGACCTGGCTCCGCGACATCACCGGTGGCGTCGAGTACGCGGTCCTCACCGAGGAGGCCGGCGACGTCCCGGCCGGATCCAACGGCTTGCTCGCGCTGCCCTACTTCGCCGGTGAGCGCACCCCGATCAGCGACCCGATGGCCCGTGGGGTGATCGCCGGGCTGTCGTTGGGCACCACCCGCGGTGAGCTCTACCGCGCGCTGCTCGAGGCCACGTCGTACGGCACCCGCCACCTGCTCGAGTCGGTCGAGGAGGCCGGCGGATCCGGGCAGCGCTACGTCGCCGTCGGCGGCGGCACGAAGGGCGATGTGTGGACGCAGATCATGTCCGACGTCTGCGACATCGAGCAGGAGGTCCCGGCGCTCGCCATCGGGGCGGCCTACGGTGACGCGCTCATGGCCGCGCAGCTCGTCGGACTGGCCGACGAGACGACCGACTGGACGAAGATCTCCCACACGGTCACCCCGAACCCCGAGCACAAGGAACGCTACGACGACCTGTTCGGCCGGTACCTCGAGCTCTACCCGGCCACGAAGGACGTCGTCCACCATCTCGCCCGACTGCAGCTCGACGGCTAGGCACACGACCTGCCGTCCCGGCAACGCCGGGCTCAACCCCGCGCCCGCGGCGGGCGGAGACGATCTCCCCGCCGCGGGCACGCGCGTGGTGGCGCGACTTCGTGCGACGCCACGACGCGGGCGGCGGGCGCCCGTCGAGTTCGTTGTGCCCGGGGGGTCCGTCGGCGATCGCGCTCCCGACCTGACGGTGCGATGGGGTGACGACGGACAACGGCAGGCCACCCCCATGCGCGGCGTCTGCGCGCTCCTGCCCACGGGCCGACCACAGGCCATGGTCGGCGAGCCGGCCCAGGCCTACGTTCACCCTGCAGCAACGCCTCCGGCCTGGGTGCCCTCGCCCAGGACAGCGGCGGCGAAAGGGGCGCGACGATGAGGGTCGTCGCCGTGGTGTCGCTCGTGCTGGTGCTGGCGACGGGCTGCAGCCTGAGCCTGCCCTGGACCGAGACCGAGACCGAGGCGGCCGGGCCCGACGTCGAGGCCAGTGGCCCGCGCGACGTTGCCGTGGAGCAGGAGCTCACCGACGAGCAGACGGCGGAGGATCCACCCGCTGTGCCCGAGGCGGACGGGAGCCCCGACGACCCCCTCGCGTTCGGCGAGACGGCGCTGATCGCCGACTGGGAGGTCACCGTCACCGGCTTCGACGTCGATGCCACCGACGCCGTGCTGGCCGAGGACGAGACGAACGAGCCGCCGAGTCTGGACCGCTACGTCCTCGTCTGGGTCAACGCCACCTACCGCGGGACGGGTGAGCGCAGCGCCTACCTCGACCTCATCGCCGGCGTCGTCGAGGAGGAGGGCGCACCGATGGCCTTCACCGACGTCGGGTGCACCGCGCTGACCCCCAACGACCTCGTCGGCGAGCCCGACGCCGCAGCGGGCGAGACGGTGTCGGGGTCGCTGTGCATCGACACGTACCCGAGCGTGGTCGAGGGCGGCTTCGGGCTCTTCCTCACCTCCACCGACCCGGAGGACCGACCGGTCTTCTGGGCGGTGCCCTGACCGGGTCCGACGGCGCTGCGACCAGGGCTCAGACCGTGTCCCGGCCTCCGGTGCCGAAGACGTCGCCCTCGTGGTCGACGGGCTCGCGGTGGGCCACCGTTGGGTCCGGGCGTCGCCTCCGGGGGCAGCCCTCGCCCGCAGTGCTCAGCCGCCGACGGCGGCGAGGACCGCGATGGTGAGGGCGAGGGACGCGGCGATCTCGCTGATGCCGACGACGGCGGGTCGCAGCGGGCGTGAGCGTCGCGCGTTGGCCCGCGGCCCCGCCCAGGCGCGCACCGCGAGCAGCCACGCGAGCACGGGGACGGCCGGGCCCCAACCCCAGAGAACCGCGAGGCCGCTGCCTGCCGCCGCGGCCGCGACGTGGTAGCCCACCGACGCGGCGACGTAACCGGGGCGCCCGCGCTCGCGGATCATCGTCTTGACGTAGAGCACGGTGCCGAGGAAGTAGGCGAGCAGGACGCCGGCGGTCGTCGCGAGCGCCGTCCAGTCGCCGCCACCGCCGGCGTCGAAAACCACGCCGGCGATCGCCGTGGCGGCCAGCGCGGAGATCGCGTCGTTGGCGAGGGAGCGCTCCCGACCGGTCGCGGCGAGCGCGAGGCTCGCGGCGAGCAGGGGGGCGTAGAGCAGTGCCCAGGCGAGCAGGCGTGGGGCGAGGGCGACCGCGACGACGCCTCCGAGGGCGGCGGTGGCCCCGAACGCGACGACGGGGGGCAGGAGGTCGCGCCGGCGGCGCGCCCGCAGCCACCGCCCGAACGGGATCACTGCGAGGTAGCCGCTCACCCAGGCCACGAGCAGCGGAAGGTGCGCCGCGGCGGGGCCGGCGAGCCAGACCCCGGCGGCGAAGGGCAACAGCAGCATCGCCCAGGCGCCGTGCTGGTCGGGCAGCCAGCGCAGCGGCCGGCGGCCCGTGCGCGCGCCGTCGTTGTGGGCGGTCCCTCGGACTCCGGCGGCTCGGTGGACCTTTTGCATGGGGCTCATGGTAGTGGTTGTAGTGGGTCGCGCTCGCGCTTCGGCGGCCCGCAGCTCTGTCAGGCCGGTCCGCGCAGGCAGGCGTTTCAGCCCGGCGGGTAGGCGCGCCGGAGCGCCTCCCGGCGGGGCGCGAGGTCGGCGGCGGCCCGGTAGGCCGCACTGAGCGTGCCGTGGCCCGCGGTGCCCGTGCCGGCGATGTCGAAGGCCGTGCCGTGGTCGACGGAGGTCCGCAGGATCGGCAGGCCGAGGGTCACGCTCACCGTGCCGTCGAAGTCCACGGTCTTCGCGGCGATGTGGCCCTGGTCGTGGAGGTGGCAGAGCACCGCGTCGTAGCGCCCCTCGAGGCCCTGGTGGAAGACCGCGTCGGCGGGCACCGGCCCGGCGACCGGCATGCCGGCAGCGCGCGCGTCCTCGCAGGCCGGCCCGATCGCCGTGAGCTCCTCGTCGCCGAAGGCGCCGCCCTCCCCGCCGTGGGGGTTGAGTGCCGAGACCGCGAGGCGCGGCTCGTCGTGGCCGAGCACGCGCAGGGCCTGCCAGGCCTCGGCGATCGCCTCGCCGACGGCCTCGCGGGTCACCCCGGCGACGGCGTCGCGCAGGGCGAGGTGGCGGGTGGTGAAGAAGATCGCGAGCCCGCGGACGAGGAACATCGTCTGACCGCGCCGCCGGCCGGTGAGCGCGGCGAGCATCTCGGTGTGCCCGAGGTGGGTCGCGCCCGCCGCCCAGATCGCCTCCTTGTGGATCGGCGCGGTCACGACCCCGGCGACCGTGCCGTCGAGGGCGAGGCGGGTGGCGGCCTCGATCGCGGCGACCGCCGAGCGGCCGGCCTCGGCCGAGACCCGGCCCCAGGCGACGTCCTCACCCGGGCCGCCGACGTCGATGACGGCGATCGTGCCCTCCGCGAGGTCGCGAGCCTCGGCGGGGTGGCCGACCTCGGTCACGGTCGCCTCGAGGCCGCAGCGCCGCACGGCCTCGCGCAGCGCGCCAGCGTCGCCGACGGCCACGCCGAGGGCGCGGGCGTCGGCTGGTGGCGCGGCGAGCGTGCGCGCGACGATCTCCGGGCCGATGCCGGCGGGGTCGCCGAGCGTCACGGCGAGCAGCGGGGTGTCCTCCTCGGCCATCTCCGGCGGCGCTCCCTTCCGGCTGCGGCCCGGCGCGGGGGTGGACGCTAGCAGCGCCGGGGCCGTCGCGGCGCGAGCGCTCCAGCGCTGCTCAGTCCTCGATGCCGTCCTCCCCGATGACCATCGGCTCGGCGGGGTACTCGAAGAGCGCCGGGTCGGCGGCGGGCTCGAACGCCGTGACGGTCATCCCACCGGTGGCGCCCTCCTCGTCGGTGATCAGCACCTTGAGCAGGGTTCCGGTCTCATCGTCGACGCAGGCCTCGACCTGCCCGCCTGGGGCCTCGCCGAGCAGGACTCCACCGTCAGCGTGAGCGCAGGTCGCGGCGCGGCCGGCGATCGTCTCGGCCTCCTGCGGGCCCCAGCCCTCGTCCTCGAACGCGTCGGCACCGCGGGTCATGGAGCCCAGGCCGGCCGTCATCTCGAGCGGGTCGATGCCGGCACCATTCGCGGGCCCCTGGATGCACTGCCACTGGCCCTCGCCGCCGAAGCAGTTCGTCATCGTGTCGTCGCGGAAGATCACCCGCATCTCCTCGCCGTCGTCGTCGGTGATCATCGCGATGTCGTCGCCGTCGACGGCGTAGGTGATCTCCTCCGAGCCGGTGTCGGGATCCTCGATGAGGTAGGTCAAGGTGTACGGGCCGGTCATCGCTGGTGCGTCGTCGGCCGCGTCCTCGCCCGGCTCCTCCTCGGCCGGCTCGGTGGGCTCGTCGGCCGGCGTGGCCTCGGGCTCGGCGGGCGGCTCGTCGGCGACGACCTCGTCGGGCTCGTCGGCCTCCTCCCCGCAGGCGGCGAGGGCGGCGGTGAGCGCGAGGGCGCAGAGGATCGCTGTGGCTCGGCGTGGGGTCATCGTGTGGCCTCCCGGCGTCGTGCGCGCCGTGGACGCCTGCGGACCCGCCGCCGCCGTCCCCGGCGCGGGTCAGGGTGCTGTCCTCAGCAGGCCACGGTCGGCCGTGGCCGCGCAAGGGCCGTCCGACCCTCAGGACTCGGCGAAGCGCCCGACGACGTCGGTGGGGTCCATCCCGGTGAGGTGGCGCTGGAAGAGGCGGTAGTAGGCGACCTCCTCGCGGGTGCGCAGCGGTGGGTCGACGGCGTGGCGCTCGCGCTCGAACGCCTCCTCCGAGACCGTGCTGCTGTAGTGGTCGCGCAGGACGTGGCGCGCGCCGGTGCCCTCGCCGAATTGCGCCTTGCGACGCCACAGGAGGTCCTCGGGCAGCCAGCCCTCGAAGGCGTGTCGCAGCAGCCACTTCTCGGCGCGGTCCTCGCCCGAGAGCTTCCAGCGCGCCGGCAGCCCGAGGCCGAGCTCGACGACGTCGAAGTCGAGGAAGGGCACGCGCGGCTCGAGGCCGTTCGCGCTGCCGACCCGGTCGACGCGCTGCAGCCCGCCGGCGTGCAGCCCCTCGATCGTCGCGATGAGCTCGTCGTGGAGCTCCTCGTGGCTGTCGATCTCGCCGTAGTGGGAGTACCCGGCGAAGAGCTCGTCGGCGCCCTCGCCGATGAGGACGACCTTGACGTGGCGCGCGGCGAGCTTGGCGACGAGGAGGTTGGGCACCGAGCTGTGGACGAGCTGCGGGTCGAAGGACTCGATGACGCCGATGACCTCGGGCACCCAGTCGATGAGCTCGTCGTCGGTGTAGACCCGCTCGTGGTGGGCGGTGCCGAGCTCGGTGGCCAGCTGCCGGGCGGCGGCGAGGTCGTCGCTGTCGGCCATGCCGACCGAGAAGGTCGGCAGGCGCCAGCCCTGATCACGGGCGACCCGCGCGGCGATCGCGGTGATGAGGCTCGAGTCGAGCCCGCCCGACAGCAGCGTGCCGACCGGCACGTCGGCGACCATGCAGCGCTCCACGGCGGTGACGAGGGTGTCGCGGATGGCCTGCAGGGCCGCCTCCGGGGGCTCCTCGGCACCCAACTCCTCGCCGAGGAGCTCGGCGACCGCCTGGGTGCGGCGCTCCGGCAGGGCGCTGAAGGCCTCGAGGCCGCGCTCCGGCGTCCAGCTGTGCCCCGGCGGGAAGGCCTCGACGTCGTCGCGCCGCTCGGGGTCGAAGGCCTTGAGCTCACTGGCGAACACGACGGTGTCGCCGTCGCGCACCCAGTACAGCGGGGCGATGCCGAGGAGGTCGCGCGCGGCGAGGAAGCCGCCGTCCTCGCCGGCGACGGCGAAGGCGAACATCCCCCAGAGCCGGTCGAGGGCGGCGGGGCCCTCGGCGTCGAGGAGCTGGAGGACGACCTCGTGGTCGGAGTGCGTCGCGAAGGACGCGCCGGACTCCTCGAGCCCCGCGCGCAGGCGGAGGTGGTTGTAGATCTCCCCGTCGCCTACGAGCCACCAGCCGCCCTGCGCGGCCTGCAGCGGCTGCCCGCCGCGCGCGACGTCGACGATGGCGAGTCGCCGGTGGCCGAGCCACGCCCGGCCGACGGCGAGGCTCGCCTGCCCGTCGGGTCCACGGTGGGTCAGCCGGTCGAGCATGCGGTCGCCCTCGGCTGGATCGAACGGCCCGTACGCCGCGACGATCCCTGACATCGTTGTCCACTCCCTCGGTGCGCTCGTGGCCCCGTCCATCGCGCGGGGCTCAACCATCCAAGTGTAGGGGGTCCCGTCGGGCCGACCCGTCCGATGGCGCTAGCCCTCGTCGAGGCGCCACAGGCCCACCTCGCGGGCGGCCCGCCGTGCCTCGGCGACCTCGCCGGCGGCGACGGGGCGGTCGATGTCGGGGTAGCGGTCGGTCTCGACGACCTTCCACGCGGGGCGGTACTGCCCCATGACGTTGAGGTAGGTGTCGGTCGACAGTCCGGCGAGAAAGGCGGCGACCGCCCGGCTCTCCTCGACGAGTCCCGGCATGACGAGATGGCGCACGAGCAGGCCGCGCCGCGCGAGCCCCGCCTCGTCGACGACGAGGTCGCCGACCTGACGGTGCATCTCGGCGACCGCGGCGGTGGCGACCTCCCCGTAGTCGGCGACGCCGAGCAGCCGTCGGCAGATCGCGGGGGAGCACAGCTTGAGGTCGGGCATGTAGACGTCGACGATGCCGTCGAGCAGGGCGAGGCTCTCGGGGCCGTCGTAGGAGCTCGTGTTGTAGACGATCGGGATGGTGAGGCCGCCCTCGACGGCGTGCGGCAGGGCCTCGAGCACCTGCGGCACGACGTGCTCGGGCGTGACGAGGTTGAGGTTGTGGCAGCCCTGGGCCTGCAGGTCGAGCATGAGCCCGGCGAGCTCGGTGGGGCCGACCTCCCGGCCGGCCGCGCGCTGGCTGATGTCGGCGTTCTGGCAGAACACGCAGCGCAGGTTGCAGCCGGAGAAGAAGATCGTCCCCGAGCCGCGGCGGCCCCGGAGGACGTCCTCCTCGCCGGGGTGGGCGAAGGCGCTCACGACGCGGGCGTGGCGGCCGATGCGGCACGCGCCGACCTCGTCGGCGAGGCGGTCGACGCCGCGGCAAGGCCGCGGGCAGACGGTGCAGGGGGCGAGGAGGTCGAGGGCCGACTCGGCGCGTCGCGCGAGCTCGCCCGAGGCGTGGAGGGCACCGGCGCCAGGTGGTGTGGCCTCGCGGGAGCGTACGAACGCCCCGCCGCCGCTGGCGGGGTCGCGTGGGCTCGTGGCGCGGGGGTGGTGCCGGGCCATCGCCTTCGATCGTACGGGGGCCGCGCTCGATGCCCTGGGCACCCCGTCCCTCCAACCTCGGGACCTGAGGCCTTTCTGGATCGACACTGGCAGTGGTATAGCACTGTGTGTCATGCTGGAGTCATCAAGCGGGGTGCGGGACTCGCTCCGCGGGTGACACCGACAGCCACGTCGCGGATGACGAGGCGGGAGGCATGGCATGACATCGCAGGCATCAGCACGGCGCGCCGACACCGCGCCACCACAACGAC
>PWFH01000040.1 GCA_003553795.1 Egibacter sp.
CCAGCCGACCCTCGGGAGGCGACCCGCCCGGCCGGCCACCCGACCAGCCGCCGCCGCCGGAACCACCCGACGACGAACCCCCACCACCCGTGCAGCCCACCCTCGACCTCTAGAACCCCCCTCTCGCTGCGCCCCGGCGACCCCCGGGGCGCACACCCACACCATCGCGTAGGCCGGCGAGGCTCGCCGAGCCCTCGTGATCAGGGCGGTCGGCCGCCACGCGCATGAGCGGCGTAACGGCCGCGCGTCAGCGACGTGGTTGTCTCGAAGAGCGGGGCCATCGGCGCCCCTGCCCACAGCAAAGAGCCCCAGCCTTCCCGGCCGGGGCTCTCCTGGGTGCAGCGAGGCCTCAGGCGGCCTTCGGAACCACCACCACGGGACAGGCGGCATGCTGGACGACCTGCTGGCTCACTGAGCCGAGCAGGAGGCCGGTGAAGCCACCACGGCCACGGGAGCCCACGGCAATCATGTCCGCCCCCTCGGCGTGCTCGAGCAGGACCTCCGAGCTCCGTCCCTTGGTTACGACGGTCTCGATCTCGACGTCGTCCGGCAACTCTGTGACGAGTCCCTTGAGGAACGTCTCCGCGGCCCTGCGCGTCTCCTCCTCGACCGGCGTCTCACCGGTGCCACCGCTGTCACTCTTCTCCGGGTCTGGCTGGTACCCGGCGAGCACCTGGTAGGCATGCACGAGGATGAGCTTGCCCTTCCGGGCCGAGGCCTGCTCCGTCGCCCACTCGAGGGCCTTGCGGGAGCCCTCCGACTCATCGACGCCGACCACGATCGTGTACATGCGCGCTCCCTCCGGTGATCTCCTTCGGCGACGTCGTCGCCCGGTCCGTCCCCCCTGCGCGTCGAAGCGTCCTCATCGACGCCCAGAGACGGTACCTTTGCACAGAACGCAGGCGAGAGCCAGGGACTTAGCGTTGATTAGCATGTAGTTGGTTCAGCCTGTGGGCCGGTGGGGCAGAGTCAAGGCATGTCCAGCCTGCTCGCCGCCGCCGTCACCCCGCTCGGCCACGTCAAGTGGTACGTCGACGACCCCTCGGGCGCTGACCTCGACTTGGCCTTCGCGTTCTCGCCTCTGACGCTCGGACTCATCGCCGTCGCGGTCCTCACGGTGATCGGATGGCGGGTCGTCGCCGTGCGCCACGCGCCTGTGCCCGAGATCAGCCGTCTCTCCTTCCTCGGTCGTCTCGCGCCGTGGATCCCACGCATCCTCGCCATTCACCTCGGCGTGTCACTGCTGTCCCTCTCGGTGGCCGACGCCTACCTGTCACCGGGGCTCGGCGTCGAGGACGTCACCGCCGGTTGGCTCATCGTCCTCGTCCAGGCCGTGATCGGCGTGTGGCTCATCACCGGGGTCGCCCTGCGACCCGCGGCCGTCGCAGTGATCGCCCTCGGCCCCCTCGGCTTGTTGCTCGCCGGGCCCGTGCCGGTCCTCGAGGGCATCGACCGGCTCGGCCTTGCGCTGTTCCTGCTGCTCCTGCCACCGGGACCAGACGCCCACGGCGCGCGACCGGTCACCTCGGAACAGCTGCGCCTACCGATCTTCGCGCTGCGACTCGGGGTCGGCATCGCCCTCGTCGTCCTCGCCTTCAGCGAGAAGCTGCTCGTGCCCGACCTCATGCGCGAGCTGCTCGCCGAGCGCCCCTACCTCGACCCCCTCCAGGGCCTGGGGCTCACCGACTCAGCGGACCTCTTCATCGTCGTGGCCAGCGTCACCGAGCTCGCCCTGGGGCTGCTCATCATCTCCGGCGCTGCCCCCCAACTCGTGGTCTTCGCCGCTGGCGTGCCGTTCAACGTCACGCTCATCTTCTTCGACCGCTTGGAGCTCATCGGCCACCTGCCCGTCTACGGGGCACTCCTGGCCCTCCTCGTCTACGGATCGCACCCAGATCTCGCCCGATCGGTCCGTGACCTCACGCCGTGGCGTGCGCGGCCACGTCGCACGCCACGCGAGGCCGGCGCAGATCCAGGGTCGCTCGTCGACACCCGCGCCGGCTGAGCCCGGTGCCGGTCCCGACCCCGCTCCACGCCCCACGACGGCCGAGCGCGGTAGGACCGCGATCCTGCGAGAGCGATCCGGTGTCGCGCCGCCGACGTTCAGCCTGCCGCGTCCTCACCAGTGGCGATCGGCGCACGCACGAGGTTGCCCCACTCGGTCCAGGACCCGTCGTAGTTGCGCACGCGCTCGTGTCCGAGGAGGTGGCGCAGGACGAACCACGTGTGGCTCGAGCGCTCGCCGATCCGGCAGTACGCGACGACGTCGTCGCCGAGGCCGGCCTGCTGCTCGTAGAGCGCTCGCAGGGCCGCTGCCGGCTTGAAGCGCCCGTCGTCCTCGGCCGCCTGCTTCCACGGGACGTTCGCGGCGCCGGGGATATGCCCCGCGCGCAGGGCGCCCTCCTGCGGGTAGTCGGGCATGTGGGTCAGCTCGCCCCGGTACTCCTGGGGGCTGCGAACGTCGACGAGTGCACCGCCGGCTGCGAGGTGGGCCTCGACGTCGTCGCGGAACGCGCGGATCGCCGCGTCGTCACGCTCGACAGCGGGATAGTCGCTGGGCGCTGGCGCGGGCTTGTCGGTCGTCAGCGGCCGGTCCTCCGCGAGCCACGCCGCGCGGCCGCCGTCGAGCAGACGGACGTCGGGGTGGCCGAAGAGCGTGAACACCCAGAGCGCGTAGGCGGCCCACCAGTTGAAGCTGTCGCCGTAGATCACGACGGTGTCGTCGCGCGAGATGCCCTTCGCACGCATGAGGGCCGCGAAGCCCTCCCCATCGAGGTAGTCCCGCGTCACCGGGTCCTGCAGCTCGGTGTGCCAGTCGACCTTCACCGCGCCTGGGACGTGCCCGGTCTCGTAGAGCAGGACGTCCTCGTCGGACTCGACGACGGCGAGGCCCGGTTCGCCGAGGTGCTCGGCCAGCCACGCGGTGCTCACGAGCGCGCGGGGGTCGGCGTACTCCGCGAAGCGGGGATCGGGATCGGCGGGCAGGGCCATGCGGGGGCCTCCTTCGGTCGGGTGGCGGCTGTCAGGCTCGACAGGGTCCGGGCGGTGGCCGGTCAGGCCACGGCGCGGCAGGCTCGGATCGACCGCTCCGGGGTGTCGCGGCGGCGAACGCGGGCACCGTCGGTACCAGCATCGCTCAGGGGACCCTGACCGCCGCTCCGGGCCCGCCATGCAAACGGTGTCAACGAGGAGAGACGCGTGACCCTTCCATCCCAGCTCGTCGGTGTCGTCGAGGAGTTCACCTCCGTGCCCGCCGAGATGCGCGTCGAGGTGCTGCTCGAGTACGCCGGCAAGGTGCCGCCGTTGCCCGAGGGCCTCGCCGATGACGGGGCACTGGAGCGCGTGGAGGAATGCCAGACGCCGTTCTTCCTTGCCGCGCGCCTCGACGAGGAGGGCAGGGTGCGGCTGCACTTCGACTGCCCGGCCGAGGCGCCTACCCAGCGCGCGTTCGCTGGTGTGCTCACCGAGGGTCTCGACGGGGCCCGGCCCGAGGAGGTCCTCGCGGTGCCCTCCGACCTGCCGTCCCGCCTCGGGCTCGGCGAGGCGATCTCGATGCTGCGCCTGCGCGGATTCCAGGCGATCCTCGCGCGGCTGCGCCGGCAGGTCGAGCTCGCGAGTGGAGGCGCTGGCGGGGCGGTCGGCTCGCGGTGACCCAGCCGGCGGCCACCGGGGCGGTCAGCTCGCGGTGACCCAGCCGGCGGCCACCGCAGCGGCCAGCGCCCACACGTAGATGCTGAAGATGCGGAAGCGGGCGCGGTAGAGCAGGGAGAGCACGAGCGCGAGCGCGCCGATGCCGACGATCGCCGCGGTGACGAAGCCGGTCGCGAAGGCGATGCCGTCGACGAGCAACGGCTCCCCTTCCCTGGCGACGAGCCAGGCCTGGACGAGCGAGCCGGCGAGGATCGTCGGGATGGCGATGAAGAAGCTGTACTCGGCGGCCCAGCGACGTCGCAGCCCAAGGGCGAGCGCCGCGGCGATCGTGAGCCCGCTGCGGCTGATCCCCGGCAGGAGGGCGATAGCCTGCGCAAGGCCGATACCGACGGCGATCATCGGCGTGAGGTCGTCGAGGCCACGTGGACGGGGGCCGGCGAGGTCGGTCCACCACAGGATCGCCCCGGTGATCGTGAGGTTGACGGCGATGATCGACGGGGCGGCGAAGACCTCGGTGCCGGTCTCCCGGATGACGAGCCCGAGCACGCCGGTCGTGACCGTCGACAGCGCGCCGAGGCCGATGAGTCGCAGGTAGCGGTTGCGGCGGTCGGCGGTGCCGGCCAGCCGGCTGCGCAGGTCCGCCCAGGCCCCGGCGATGAGCTTCGCGAGGCTGCGGCGCAGCACGACGACGACCGAGACCATCGTCCCGGCGTGGACGACGAGGTCGAAGAGGATGAGCTCGGGGGAGTCGGGCGGGGGCAGCGCCGAGCCGCGGTCGATGAGCACCTGCTGGGTGAGCGCGAGGTGGCTCGTCGAGCTCACCGGCACGAACATGAACACGCCCTGGACGATGCCGAGGAGGATGGCCTCGAGGACGCTCATGCGACCGCCTCGTGGCGGTGCGGCGCGGACGATCGGCTCTGGGGCACGGGTTCCCATCCTGCCAACCCCGGCGACCCACCCGGGGCGGGCGAGGCGGTGTGGGGCACGGCGGCTGTGCCGAAGCGGGGGGCGGACGAGGCGGTGCGGGGCACCGCGTCGGCGCCGAAGCGTGGCTCGAGCGCGTCGAGGCGGACGCCGAGGCCCTCGAGGCGGCGGTAGCCGATGAGGCGTCCGACGGCGACCGCGGTCGTCTCGCGCGCCCACTGACCGAGCCCTGCGGTGCCCCGGAACGGGCTCGTCGTCGACGCCGAGGCCGAGGCCTCGAAGCCGACCTCCTCGGCGATCGCCCTCGCCCGGTGGTTGTGGAAGGGGTCGGAGACGACGATGACCGAGGAGACGCCCTCGGGCTGGAGGTAGCGCGCGACCGCGGCGAGGGAGGCGTAGGTCGACGCGCCGGTGGTCTCGCGTTCGATGGCCTCGCCGGGCACCCCGTTGGCGTGGAGGTACATCGCGCCGGCCTCGGCCTCGGTGAACCGGTCGCCCTCGCGGCTGCCGCCAGTGACGACGATGCGCGGGGCCTGGCCTTCTCCGTAGAGCCGGGCAGCGTGGTCGAGGCGGCCCTGCAGCGCCGCGGAGGGCCGGCCGTCGTACTGCGCGGCGCCGAGCACGACGATGGCGTCGGCCTCGGCGCCGCTGTCGGCGCGCGCCGACCACCAGACCTGCCCGGCGGTGAGCGCGACGTAGCCCAGGGCGGCGAAGAGCACCACCGCGACGGTGGTGCCCAGACACGAGCCGGCGCGCCGGCGGGTCCCTTGGCCCATGCCGCCAGTGTGGCCGACTGGGCGCCGTCGCGGCATGGACCCTGGCCGTCCGATCGCCCACGCCGGAGGGTCTGCTGGGTCGGTGGACGCGGCGGTGGGCGGCGGCTCTGCCCGTCCGCCTGCTGCGGCGGCCCGTCGCGCCGGCTGGTCCGCTCTGCCCCCCGCACAACCCCGGAGGCCCTACCCTGCCGCTCCACGCGACCGGCCGAGCGCCGACGAGGGAGGAGCACCTGGTGGACCCCCGGGTCGAGCAACGGGAGGTGGCGCTGTCCCCGCCCCAGGCCGTGGACGCCACACGGGTCGCGTGCACGATGCCGGCGTCGGACCGGGGCGATGCGATCGTCGTGCTCGCCCACGGGGCCGGCAGCGACCTCGACCATCCGGTCCTCGGGGCGGTCAGCGCCGCGGTGGCTGAGGCCGGGCACCCCGTGTGGCGCTTCAACTTCGCCTACGTCGAGGCGGGCCGGCGGCGGCCAGACCCGCCGGCGCGCCTGGCCGCGGCGTGGCGCGACGTCGCGGCCGCCGCCCGCGAGGCCCATCCCGAGCGCAGGCTGCTGCTCGGCGGGCGGTCGATGGGCGGGCGCGTGGCGAGCCTGCTCGTCGCGGAAGGGGAGCCCTGCCACGGCCTCGTCCTGCTCGGCTACCCGCTGCACCGGCGGCGGGCCCGACGGGATGGCCCACCGTCGGCCGACGAGCTGCGCACCGGCCACTGGGACGCCCTGTCGGTGGCGTGCCTCTTCGTGCAGGGGGAGCGCGACGCGCTCTGCGACCTCGCCGCGCTCGAGGCCGCCCAGCGCGCGCACCTGCCCGTCGAGAGGGTGACGACGCGGGTCATCGCCGGCGCCGACCATGCCTTCGCCGTTGGCAGGCGCGATCCGCGGGGTGGCGACGAGGTGCGTGCCGAGGTCGCCGACGCGGTCGTCGCCTGGATCGACGGTGGCAGGTGAAGGGGCTCCGTGCGACAGGTCAGGCGGCACTCCCTGCCGGAGGTCGGGCGGGTCTGCGGGGGAGGTCGGGCGGTTCCGCGGGGGAGATCAGGCGCTTCTGTGGGGGAGGTCGGGCGGTTCCGTTGGGGAGATCAGGCGCTTCTGCGGGGGAGGTCCGGCGGTTCCGCGGGGGAGGTCCGGCGGCTCCCTGAAGGCCGCGCGGCGCTGACGGCGTGCTCGACGCGCGCCCGCGACGGCCACCAATGTTGCCGCACCCGTGTGGAATGCGGGCAACGTGGAACACTGGGGCCGTCCCAACGACGGGGCTCCCTCACTGACGCTGCGATGGCGTGTGCCGTGGCATGGCCTGGCGTCGAGGCTCACTGTTCCGCTGCCGGCCGAAGGAACGACGTGATCACCTTCGAGTCCGTGACGAAGCGCTACCCCGACGGCACCGTCGCCCTCGACGCCCTCGACCTCGAGGTCGCCGACGGCGAGATCGTCGTCTTCGTCGGCCCGAGCGGCTGCGGCAAGACCACGACCATGCGCCTCGTCAACCGAATGGTCACCCCGACGAGCGGACGTGTGCTGCTCGACGGCACCGACGTGGCCGAGCGCGAGCCGGCGGCGCTGCGCCGCAGCATCGGCTACGTCATCCAGCACACCGGGCTCTTCCCGCACTACACCGTGCGCCGCAACATCGGCACGGTGCCCGAGCTGGAGGGATGGGCCCGCGCGCGCCGCGACGAGCGCGTCGACGAGCTGCTCGACGTCGTCGGGCTGCCCCCCGAGGTCGCCGAGCGCTACCCCCACCAGCTCTCCGGCGGGCAGCGCCAACGCGTCGGGGTCGCCCGGGCGCTCGCCGCCGACCCGTCCGTCATGCTCATGGACGAGCCCTTCGGCGCGGTCGACCCCCTCGTGCGCAGCAGACTGCAGGAGGAGTTCCTCAGGCTGCAGGCCGAGGTCCGCAAGACCATCGTGTTCGTCACCCACGACATCGACGAGGCCCTGACGATGGGTGACCGCATCGCCATCCTCGGCGAGGGCGGGCGGCTCCAGCAGTACGCCACCCCGCGCGAGCTCCTCAGCGACCCGGCCAACGACTTCGTCAAGGACTTCCTCGGCGAGGAGCGCGGGCTCAAGCGCCTCGCGCTGATCCCGGTGAGCGAGGTCAGCGCCGAGTACGGCCCGGTCGTCTACCCCGACGACGACCGCGCGGTGGCCGAGCGCAGCGCCGACGCCGCTGGCCTCGACTGGGTCATCGCCCTCACCGAGGCCCACGTCCTGCTCGGGTGGATCTCGACCCACGAGCTCGTCGACGGGCCGATGCGCGATCAGCAGGTCCGGCCCTTCGGCCTGCACGTGCAGGCCGGCGACAGCCTGCGCGCGGCGCTCAACGCGATGGTGACGAACCAGTCGGCGGTCGCGGTGCGCGTCAGCGAGGGCGATGTCTACGAGGGGCTGCTGTCCCAGCAGCTCATCGCCAAAGAGCTCGACTGAGGCGCGCGGCGTGACGACGGCGAGTGCGACGGTGCTCATCAACTGGGGCTGGATCGGCCGCAACCTGGGGCCGATCGGCGATTCCGTGGTCGAGCACCTCGTGCTCACCGCACCGCCGGTGGCCTTCGGCTTCGTCCTCTCCTTCGGTCTCGCGCTGCTCGCACGGCGCTACCGGAGCCTCTACCAGCCGCTCGTGCGCACGACCGGCGTGCTGTTCGCCGTGCCCTCGCTCGCGTTCTTCGCGCTGCTCATCCCCTTCCTCGGGCTCTCGCGCGCCAACGCCTACGTCGCGCTGACGATGTACACGCTCGTCGTCCTGCTCCCCAACATCGTCGAGGGGCTCGACGGCGTGCCGGCCGACGTCACCGAGGCGGCTGACGCGATGGGCTACTCGCCGTCCAAGCGCCTGCTCAAGGTCGAGCTGCCGCTGGCCACGCCGGTGATCATCGCGGGCCTGCGCATCGCGACGGTGACGATCATCGGGCTCGTGACCGTCACCGCCTTCATCGGCTTCGGCGGACTCGGCGACGACATCCTCACCGGCTACAACCGGGCCTTCCCCACGCAGATCGTCGTCGGGGTCACGCTCACCGCAGCGCTCGCGATCCTCGCCGACGTCGCACTGCTCTGGCTGCAGCGCGCGGTCGCCCCGTGGCGGCAGGGGGTGTAGCGCGGTGGAGGTCTTCCTCGAGGGCGTGCTGTGGCTCTTCGACCCGGAGAACTGGTCGGGCATCAACGCCATCCCCGACCGGGTCCGTGAGCACGTCGTCTACGCGACCGTCGCGCTCATCATCGGCGCGGCCATCGCCGTGCCGGTCGGGCTGTGGACCGGCCACACCGGCCGCCTCGGCAACCTCGCGATCAACGTCGGCAACCTCGGGCGCGCCATCCCCGATCTCGGCATCGTCGCGATCGCCGCGGTGCTCATCGGCTTCGGCATCCTGCCGGTCATCCTCGCGCTCATCGCCCTCGCGATCCCGCCACTGCTCACCAACACCTATACCGCGGTGCGCGGCGTCGACCCCGAGGTGCGCGACGCGGCCGTGGGCATGGGCTTCACCGGGTGGCGGCTGCTGCGGCAGGTCGAGATCCCGTTGGCGCTGCCGCTGATCTTCGCGGGGCTGCGCGTCTCGACCGTCCAGGTCATCGCGACCGCGACGATCTCCGGCTTCATCGGCCGCGCTGGAGGCCTCGGGCGCTACATCTTCGACGGCCTCTCGATGTTCGACACCCCGAGGGTCGTGGCCGGCGCCATCCTCGTCGCGCTGCTGGGCGTTCTCGCCGACGTCGGTCTCTCCCGCCTGCAGCGGGCCGTCACCCCGAAGGGCTTCGCCGCCGCCCTCGCCGAGCGCGAGCCGTCCCCGGCCGCGAAGGCCTGATCGACCGCTATTGCTGCTCTGTCCGCGCCAGCACCGTGAAAGGACCACCGCCATGCGCTTGCGAAGAGGGCTCCTGCCCACCCTGCTCCTGCTCGCCCTCGCCCTCGGCCTCGCCGCGTGCGAGGCCGACGGTGAGGATCCCGTCGACGACGCCGACGCCGACGCTGAGGCCGATGCCGACGCCGAGGAGGCCATCGACTCCGGCAGCGTGACCGTCGGGGCGTTCGACTTCCCCGAGAGCCTCGTGCTCGCGACGCTCTACGCCGAGGCGCTCGAGGGCGCCGGCTACGACACCGAGGTCCAGCAGGCGGGCCAGCGCGAGGCGCTCTTCCCCGCGCTCGAGAACGGCGACGTCGACGTCCTGCCGGAGTACAACGGCAACGCCCTCGACTTCGTCCTCGGCGGCGAGGCGGAGGTCATGGACAGCGACGCGACCACGGAGATGCTCCGCGAGGAAGTCGCCGAGGACGGCCTCGTCGTCCTCGATGCCGCCGAGGCCGAGAACGGCGACGAGCTCGCCATGACCGCCGAGCGCGCCGACGAGCTCGGCGTGAGCGCCGTCGGCGACCTCGTCGGTCAGGAGGGCGACCTCACCATCGCCGGCTCACCAGAGTTCGCCGAGCGCTCGACGGGGCTCGTCGGCCTCGAGGAGGTCTACGGCCTCGAGTTCGGCGATTTCCTGCAGACCGACGCCTGCGGCCCGGAGACCTTCGACGCGCTGTCCTCCGGCGCGGCCGACATCGCGCGGCTGTGCTCGACCGACCCGCCGATCCTCGAGCAGGGCTGGGTCGTCCTCGAGGAGGACGAGCCGTTCACGCTGCCGAACAACATCGTGCCGGTCGGTCGCGACGGCGCGCTCGACGACGGCGCGCGCGAGGTGCTCAACGAGGTCTCGGCGCTGCTGACCACCGAGGACCTCCAGGACTTCAACTCCCGCTTCGGCGGGGACGACCCCGAGGACGCCGAAGCGATCGTCACCGAGTGGCTCGAGGGGGCCGGTCTCCTCGACTGAGCGACGGGGGCCCGGCCGGGCGCGGGCTTGGCTGACGGTGCGCCCGGCCGGGCGCGGGTTGGCTGAGAGTGCGTCCGGCCGGGCGCGGGACCGGCTGACGGTCCCGTCCGACCGGGCCCGCTCTCACACCCCGGCCGGCCGCACCGCCGTGAGGGCGGTCGCGAGCCCGGCGTCGGCGACCGCCGCGGCCTGCTCCCAGCCGAACCACGCCACCTCCGGGCTCTCGCCGGGGGGTGGTGCCGGCTCGGCGTCATCGGCCGTGAAGCGGTAGCGGACGTCGAGGTGGGTGTGCCCGCGCCCGCCAGGGTGGACGTCGACGTGGACGACCCGCGCCCCGTCGACGGGCTCGCCGATCGCAAGGCCGGTCTCCTCGGCTGCCTCGCGGCGCGCCGCAGCCGCCGGCTCCTCGCCGGCGTCGACGTGCCCGCCCGGCTGCAGCCAGAGCCCGAGGCGCTTGTGGCGGTGCAGCAGCACCCCGCGGGGGCCGAGCACGAGCGCCGAAGCGGTCACGTGCACCGGTCCCGCGGTCTCGTCGAAGGGCCGGTCGAGCCGCGACAGCGCCTCGAGGATCCGCGCGAGCGAGCGTGCCTCGCGGTCGTCACGCGGGCTGTGGGCGGCGAGCGCGTCGGCGAGCCGCGCCGCGCGGGGATCGCCGACCGTCGTGTCCGGGTGCTCGCGCCCCTGCGACGGGGTGTAGGCGTGCACGCCGGCCCGCTCAGCCCTCATGCGGCACGACGTAGACGAGGTCGGCGGCCTTGGCCGGCAGCTCGACGACGCCGTCGTCGGTCTCGGCGAGGACCGCTCCGCCCTCGGTGCGCAGCGACACGACCGCGCCGGGCACGATCCCGCCCTCGCGCAGGGTGCCCATGAGGTCGGTGTCGGCCTGGACGAGCTCGCTGAGGCGGGCGACGGCGACCCGCAGCTCCTCCTTGGCGGCCTCGGCGGCGGTGTGGAGGCGCTCGCGCTCGGCCACGTCGCCCCGGGCGGGGATGGGGTTGCCGTGGGGGCAGGTCGCGGGGTGGCCGAGGAGGTTCTCGATGTAGCCCTCGACGTCGTCGCTGATGACGTGCTCCCAGCGGCACGCCTCGTTGTGGGAGGCCTCCCACGGCACGCCGATGACGTCGGTGAGCAGGCGCTCGGCGAGGCGGTGCTTGCGCATGACGCTGAGGGCGATGCGGTTGCCCTCGTCGGTGAGCGAGAGCGTGCGGTCGGCGCCGATGCGCAGCAGGCCCTCGTCGACGAGCTTGGCGACGGTCTCGCTGACCGCCGGGGCGGAGACGCCGAGGCGCTCGACGAGGCGCGCGCGGATCGGCGTGATGCCCTCCTCCTCGAGCTCCCAGACCGTGCGCAGGTACATCTCGGTGGCGTCGATGAGTGGTGTCACGGGCATCCCCCTGGGCTGGGTGCATCGTACCGGAGCAGGCCGTGGCGGTGGGGCGTGGCCCCGCCGGGCCGCGGCGCGCCACCACAGGCTCTAGGATCGCCCTCGTACGGCCCCGCGTCACCCCCGCTGCAAGGAGCCCTGCCGTGGCCACCGACCACCGAGCTACGATCGCGGCCTACGAGGCCAAGCTCGCCGAGATCAAGGAGTATCTTTGACCTCGACACGAAGCGCCGCCGCCTGACCGAGCTCCAGGGCGAGGCGTCGCGCCCCGACCTCTGGGACGACCAGGCCGGCGCGCAGCGGGTCATGGCCGAGCTCAGCCACGTCGAGGAGGAGCTGCGGGTCTTCGACGACTTCGCCGCGAAGCTCTCCGACCTCGCGGTGCTCGCCGACCTCGCCCGCGAGGAGGACGACGAGGGCACCGCCGAGGAGGTCGCCGAGGGCCTGGCCGCGCTCGAGGCCGACCTCGCCGAGCTCGAGACCCGCGTCCTGCTGTCGGGCCCCTACGACGGGCGCGACGCCGTCGTCACCGTCCACGCCGGCGCGGGTGGCACCGACAGCCAGGACTGGGCGGAGATGCTCGAGCGCATGCTCGTGCGCTGGGCCGACCGCCGTGGCTTCGGCGTCGACGTCCACGACGAGCAGGAGGGCGAGGAGGCCGGGATCCGCTCGGCGACGTTCACCGTCCGCGGCGCGCGCGCCTACGGGCTGCTCGAGGGGGAGCGTGGGGTGCACCGCCTCGTGCGCATCAGCCCGTTCGACTCCCAGGCGCGCCGGCACACCGCCTTCGCCTCGGTCGACGTCGTCCCGGTCATGGAGGACGTCGACGACGAGGTCACCGTGGCCGACGACGATCTGCGCGTCGACGTCTTCCGCGCCTCCGGCCCCGGCGGGCAGGGGGTCAACACCACCGACAGCGCGGTGCGGCTGACCCACCTGCCGACCGGGATCGTCGTGGCCTGCCAGAACGAGCGCAGCCAGCTGCAGAACAAGGCCACGGCGATGGCGCTGCTGAAGTCCAAGCTCGCCGAGCTCGCCCGCGCCGAGCGCGAGGCCGAGCTCGACGCGGTGCGCGGTGAGCAGTCAGACGTCGCCTGGGGCAGCCAGATCCGCTCCTACGTCCTGCACCCCTACCAGATGGTCAAGGACCTGCGGACCGGTCACGAGACGGGCGCGACCGACGCCGTCCTCGACGGCGACCTCGATGGGCTCATCACCGCCTACCTGCAGTGGAAGGCCCGCGACGAGCAGGCGGCGGGCGGGGGCTAGCGTGCCGACCTCCCTGCTCGACGCCGTCGACCTGGCTGCGGTGCGCGCGGCGGCGGGGCGGCGGACGGGCGCGGCGGCGACGCTGCTCGCCGGCCTCCTCGAGGGGCAGGCCCTCGCCTTCGACCCCGACGATCCGGGGTGGCTCGGCGCTGACGACCTCGTCGTCGGCGGTGCCGCGCTCGGCGAGGAGCTCCGCCGCGCCCTCGACGAGGCTGGCGGGCATCCCGACGCCGTCGCGGTCACCGAGCCGGGCCGCGCGCTCGCGCTCGCCGCCGGGGGCGCCGCCGTCGGTGCGCGCCGGGTCGGCGCCGGGCGCACGCTCTGCCTGCTCGACGCCGCCGCCCTCGCCGACGGGCGCACCTGGGAGGGTGCGCTCGCCGGGGCGGGCCTGCCCGGGCTCGTCGTGCTCTGGACCTTGCCGGCCGCCGAGGCGAGGGCGGCCGAGCGGCTGCTCGACGCCGCCGGCTGGCCCTGCGAGCGCGTCGCGGCGGATGCGCCGGTCGAGCTGCTCGCGGGGCTCGACCATGTCCTCGCGCACGCGACCGCCGGCGCGCTGCTGCTCGCCGCATGAGCGCCGTGGGGGACCGGCGGTGAGCCCGTCGACGCGCTGGGCGGCCGTCGACGCCCTCGAGCGCCTGCCCGAGGAGCTGCCCGAGGCGCTCGTCGTCGTCGGCGCCGAGCCGGGGCTCGCCGTCGAGCTCGCCGAGCTCGCACCCCAGGCGTGCGTGCGCGCCCCCGGGGCGACGAGCCGGCTCGCCGTCGCCGCCGGCGTGACGCGCCGAGGGCGCCCGGCGATCGCGCTCGCCGATCGGGGCGACGCCGACCTCGCGAGTCTCGAGGACCCCGTGGTCGTGCTCACCGAGGACGTCGCCCTCGCCAAGGCCTGGCACCGACTGCGCCGCGGTGTCCTGCACCCCGCCTGGCCCGAGGACGTCGCCGCGCTGCTGCACACCGCGTTGTCGCGCGCGCGCCCGCAGCTCCTGCTCGTCGGCGACGTCGACGTCGCGCCGCGTCCCGCGCAGGTCCCCACCCCGGCGATCGGGCAGACGCGGGTGCACGCCGAGGGCGGGCAGGGTGCGGTCGTGGCCTCCGGGCCGCTCGTGCCGGCCGTGCGCAACGCGGTCGCGGTGCTGGCTCGGCGGGGGCTGGCGCTGTCGCTGCTCGAGCCGGTCGGCACCGTCCCGCGCCGGCTCGACCCGGCCGCGGCGCGCCGCGGCGTGCTCGTGGGGCCAGCCCTGCCCGGCGAGGGCGACCTCGCGGCGGCGGACCTGCGCTACCTCGAGCTGCGTGGGGCGAGCCTGCGGGACCTGCCCGACCGGCTCGGGGAGGCCTTCGACCAGCGCTGAGCGGCTCGGCGCCAGCCGCGCCTGACCCGGCCGGGCGGATGCCCGCCGGGCGCGGGGCTCCGGGCCACTCGACCGGCCGTTCGGACGGGTCGTGGCGGGGAAGCCTCCGAGGCTCTGCGCAGGGCCGATGCTAGGCTCCCTCGAGACCGGCGCGCCGGTGAGGCGCGCAACCTTCCCCACCTGGTGTCGTGCTGCTGTGATACGCCTCGACAACGTCTCGAAGACCTACAAGAACGGCGGCGTCGTCGCGCTGTCGAACATCGACCTCGACATCGCCAAGGGCGAGTTCGTCTTCCTCGTCGGGGCCTCCGGCTCCGGCAAGAGCACGTTCATCAAGCTCCTCATCAAGGACGAGGACCCCGACGCCGGCGAGATCTGGGTCGGCGGCAAGCGGTTGTCGCGGCTGAAGAGCTGGCGGGTGCCGACGCTGCGCCGCGACCTCGGTTGCGTCTTCCAGGACTTCAAGCTCCTGCCGAACAAGACGGTCTTCGAGAACGTCGCCTTCGCCCTCGAGGTCATCGGCCGGCCGCGCTCGTCGATCGAGCGCACCGTGCCCGAGGTGCTCGAGCTCGTCGGCCTCGGCCACAAGCACGAGGCCTACCCCCACGAGCTCTCCGGCGGCGAGCAGCAGCGCGTCTCGATCGCGCGCGCGTTCGTCAACCGTCCGCGGATCCTCCTCTGCGACGAGCCCACCGGCAACCTCGACCCGACGACGTCGGTCGGGATCATGAAGCTCCTCGACCGCATCAACCGCACCGGCACGACGGTGGTCATGGCCACCCATGACCAGCACATCGTCGACTCGATGCGCCGACGCGTGGTCGAGCTCGAGGCCGGCACGCTCGTGCGCGATCAGACACGTGGGGTCTACGGCTATGGGAGCTAGGCTCCGCTACCTCCTCTCCGAGGTCTTCGTCGGGCTCCGGCGCAACCTGCTCATGACCGTGGCGACGATCGTCACCGTCACCGTGAGCCTCGCGCTGCTCGGCGCCGGCCTGCTCGTCCAGCAGCAGGTCAACCTCGCCCGCGACCTCTTCTACGCCGAGGTCGAGGTCTCGATCTGGCTCGACGACGGCATCAGCGAGGCGCAGCGCGTCTCGCTCGAGGACGACCTGCGCGACAACCCCGAGGTCAGCGACCTCATCTTCGTCTCGAAGGACGACGCCTACGAGGAGGCCCAGGAGCTCTTCGAGGGTCAGGACGAGGTGCTCGCGTCGATCGAGCCGGACTTCCTGCCGGCCTCCTTCCGGGTGAGCCTGCACGACCCCGAGCGCTACCTCGTCGTCGAGTCGCAGTACGCCGGCTTCCCCGGCGTCGCCGACATCTCCGACCAGCGTGAGGTCCTCGACCGCTTCTTCACCGTCATGGACGCCTTCCGCAACGGCGCGGTCGCCGTGGCGGTCCTCCAGCTCGTCGCCGCGGCGGCGCTCATCAGCAACACCATCCGCATGACGGCCTTCGCCCGCCGCGAGCAGATCGGGATCATGAAGCTCGTCGGCGCGACGAACTGGTACGTCCGGCTGCCGTTCGTCCTCGAGGGGATGCTCGCCGGGGTCATCGGCGCGCTGCTCGCCAGCGGTCTGCTGTTCGTCGGCATGCAGACGCTCATCGGCCGGCTGCGCGAGCAGATCGTCTTCATCCCCTTCATCGGGACCGCCGAGGTCCTCACCGTCACGCCGATCCTCATCGCGATCGGCGCCGGTCTCGCGGCGATCGCCTCGTTCGTGTCCCTGCGACGGTTCCTCTCGGTCTGATGACGCCCCGACGCCCCGCCACCGCGCCGCCCCCCGCCCGGGGGGTGCGGACCGGCGGCCGGGCGCTCGCGCTGCTGCTTGCTGCGCTGCTCGCCCTCACGCTCCTGCCGCCGCCGTCGGCCGCCGACGACCTCGAGCGCCAGCAGCGCGAGGCCGAGCAGGAGCTCGACGACGTCGAGGAGGGCCTCGGCGAGGGCCAGGACGCCCTCGAGGACCTCGAGCGTCGGCACGCTTCGACCGCCGACGAGCTCGCCGAGGTCGAGGAGCGCCTCGAAGGGGTCCGCGCGGAGCTCGCCGAGCTCACCGACGAGCTCGAGGAGGCCGAGGGCGAGCTCGCCGAGGCCGAGGCGATCCTCGAGGCGACCCAGGAGGACATCGTCGCCACCGAGGGCGACATCGACGCGACGCGCGCCGAGCTCGACGAGCAGCGCGACCTCTTCAGCGACCGTGTGCGGCAGTCCTACATGCACGGCTCGGTCGACGTGACGACGGTCCTCTTCGACGCCACCGACCTCCACGACCTCACCCGGCAGAGCCATCTCATCTCGGCGGTGATGAGCAAGGACGTCGCCCAGATCGAGGGCATCGCCGCGCTCGAGGCCGAGCTCGAGGGGGTGCTCGCGCGCCTCGCCGAGCTCGAGGCCCGCCGCGAGGAGCAGCGCGCCATCGCCGAGCGGGAGACCGACCGCGTCGCCGGTCTCGTCGAGGAGACCGACGCCCTGCGCGTGGCCGCCGAGGAGGAGGCCGCCGAGCAGGAGCGGCTCCTCGCCTCCATCGAGGACGAGCAGGAGGAGTACCGCGCCCTCGTCGCCGACCTCGAGTCCCAGAGCAGCGCGATCGAGGCCGAGCTACGCGAGCTCGCCGCCGAGCAGGAGCGCCGCGAGGCCGAGGCGCGTCGCGAGGCCGAGGAGCGCCGTCTCGCCGAGCAGCGCGACGCGGAGCGGGAGGCGGCCTCGCGCTCGGGCGGCTCGAGCTCGTCGTCGGGGTCGTCCTCCTCGTCGGGGTCGTCCTCGTCGTCGGGGTCCTCCTCGGGGTCGAGCGGTGGATCGAGCGGGAGCTCGGGCGGCTCCTCGAGCAGCGCGTCGAGCGGCGGGGGGCAGCTCGCCACCCCGGTGTCCGCGCCGATCACGAGCCCCTACGGCTACCGCACCCACCCCGTGCTCGGCACGCGTCGGCTCCACGCCGGCATCGACTACGGCGCGCCGACCGGCACGCCGATCCGGGCCGCGGAGTCGGGGACCGTCGTCACCGCCGGGGGCATGGGCGGCTACGGCATCACCATCGTCATCAACCACGGCGGCGGGATGAGCACGCTCTACGCCCACCAGTCCCGCCTCGCGGTCAGCGCCGGCCAGCAGGTCAGCCGTGGACAGACGATCGGCTACGTCGGCTCGACGGGGATGTCGACCGGTCCGCACCTGCACTTCGAGGTGCGGATCAACGGCACGCCGACCAACCCGATGCCCTACCTCTAGGGGGGACGGCCCACCAGGGGCGGGCCCGCCGGGTGTCGTCCCCGCGTGGCACGCTGGGGTCATGGACCTCTCACCGCCCGGGCCTCCCGTGGGCGAGCCGAAGCGGCCGGTGTGGCGCTGGCGCGTTCTCGGTGGCCTCACCGCGCTCGTCGTCGTCGCCGCGCTCGTCTTCAGCGCCTACCGCGTGGGCAGCGAGGGCGCGGGCGGCTTCGTCGAGGTGCCCGTCGGCGGCAGCGCCGACCGCGTGCCCGCCGAGCTCGAGCCGCTCGTCGAGCTCTACGAGGACCTCCAGACCGACGCCGTCGATCCGCCCGACAGCGAGGTCCTCGTCGAGGGCGCGATCGAGGGCATGCTCGAGGCGCTCGACGACCCCTACGCGCGGTACTACGACCCCGCGGCCTACGAGGACTTCTCCGACCAGCTCGACGGCACCTACGCCGGGGTCGGCATGGAGCTCCAGGAGACCCCCGAGGGCCTCTACGTCGTCCGCGTCTTCGAGGGCACCCCCGCTGACGAGGGCGGCGTCCGCAGTGGCGACCGCATCCTCGGCGTCGACGGCGAGGACGTCACCGAGCAGCCCATCGAGGCCGTCGTCAACCAGGTGCGCGGCGAGCCCGGCACCGACGTCGAGCTCGAGCTCGAGCGGGAGGACGACGAGGTCGAGACCGTCACGACGACGCTCACCCGGGCCGAGATCGCCATTCCCCGCCTCGAGGCGAGCGTCCTCGACGACGGTGCGGCGCACATCGAGCTCCTGCAGTTCACCACCGGCGTGGCCGACGAGGTGCGCGAGGTGATCGGGGCCGCGGTCGAGGACGGCGCCGACGGGGTCGTCCTCGACCTGCGCGGCAACCCCGGCGGGCTGCTCCGCGAGTCGGTCAACGTCGCGAGCGTCTTCCTCGACGACGAGGTCGTCGTGCGCGTGCAGGAGCGCTCCGGCGAGGAGGAGACGCTGTCGGCGGCCGGGGACCCCGCCGGGGACTTCCCGCTCGTCGTCCTCGTCGACGGTGGCACGGCGAGCGCCTCGGAGATCGTCGCCGCGGCGGTCCAGGACGCCGACCGCGGGATCGTCATCGGCGAGCCGACGTTCGGCAAGGGCACGGTGCAGACGATCCGCACCCTGCCGGGCGGCTCGGGCGCGAAGTTCACGACCGCGGCGTACTTCACGCCCTCGGGGGAGTCGATCGAGGAGGTCGGCGTCGAGCCGGACCGGGAGGTCGCCGCCGGTGAGGACGCCGAGGAGGACCCGCAGCTCTCCGCGGCGCAGGACGCCCTGCAGTCGCTGCTCGCCGGCTCGCAGTAGCCTTCTCGGGCCATGGCCAAGCCACGCAAGCGCGACGACGCGATCGCGGTGAACCGCCGGGCGCGCCACGACTACCGCATCGACGACACCCTCGAGGCCGGGCTCGTGCTCACCGGCACCGAGGTGAAGTCGCTGCGCGACGGCAAGGCGTCACTGCAGCACGCCTACGCCGTCGTGCGGCAGGGCGAGGTGTGGCTCTACGGCTGCCACATCCCCGAGTACGCCTTCGGCAACCGCGCGAACCACGAGCCGACCCGGGCCCGCAAGCTCCTGCTGCACCGCGAGGAGATCGCCGAGCTCGAGGCCTTCACCCAGGAGGCCGGTCGCACGCTCGTGCCGCTCAAGCTCTACTGGAAGGACGGCCGCGCCAAGCTCCAGCTCGGCCTCGCCGGCGGCAAGACCCAGCACGACAAGCGCAAGGACATCGCCGAGCGCGACGCCAAGCGCACGATGGAGCGTGAGCTCGCCGAGCGGCGCAAGGGCCGTTGAGCGCGCAGGTCGCGCGGAGGCCGCGGCGGACGCCGGCGGCGCGGCGCTCGGCACCCCGGTCACGGGCGCAGACCGGACGGGCGTGAGCCGACCCTGACCGACGGGTACGATGGTGCGTCCAGTACCGTGACAACTGCATCCAGCGTCGCCACCCTCTTCCTGGGGGTGATGAGGTCTCGACAGGTGTCGGTCGACCTCGGGAGCGCGAGCCGAGCATGCCTGGTCAACTCGTGAATCTGTCCAGGTAACCAATAGGTGCCAACGAAGACATGGCCCTGGCTGCGTAACAACCGCAGCCTGTCCGCCCTCGGCCGCCTGGGCTGAGGGGTCGGGCATCGTATCCAGGCTCCACTCACCGGTCATCGCCACGGGCCGGTGGGGACACTTCAGTGGCGTACGGTCGTCGAGCCGCTTGGTTCCGGAGCGCGGCGACCCGACAATGAGCCGGAACCTACGCTCGTAGGGGTCCCGGGGACGAGACATCTGGACGCGGGTTCGACTCCCGCCACCTCCACGCGGGCCTGTTCTCAGAATGGCAGGCCGGTTGGTCTCAGAATTCGGCGTTGTTGGATGCAGAAGTGGAAACGCGAGGAAGGCGCCGCCTGTGGAGGCGGCGCCTTCGTCGTCTCGGGGTTGATTCGGGCTTGGCGTCGGCTACTCGGGGGCTTGTCCGGCGGAGTCGGGGCAGGTTGAGGTTGGCGCTCGGCTAACCGGTGGTCGGCCCCTCGCGGGCTGCTCCAGAATCGCGCAGCGGCAGACGGTCTCGGATTCCGTCGACACCCCACGCACGGGGTCCACACAGAGCGCTGCCGCGCTGGTGACCATGTTCGTGTGGACCGCCCCGTCTGGTGGCCGACGGTGGCTGCAGGGTGTGGCCTCGCCGCCTGCTGCGGCAGGTCATCGACGGCCAAGCCATCACGGTCCTCCTGAGCCGCCCCGCTGCGCGTACCTCGCCGTGTCTGCCTCGTCGACGAGCTCGCCCAACGAACGCCAAGAGCCCGGCGCGCGGATCGCCCAGCCGACGCCGAGGCTCCGCTCGGCAACGTGGCGTCGCCGGGACCGAGCCGGGGCTGCAGGCTCGTCGCGACCGCCTGCGCCTCGGCTGCCCCGGTGCCGTCGAGGAGCGCACAGGACTCGTCGCCTGCCAGCTATCCCCCTGTGCGAGTCCGTGCCGCCGCTGCCAGGCCGGCCGGTGTCGCTGGCCTGGCTTGACCTTGCCCCGCCTGCCGCCGAGGATCGGCGCTGCAGGGCGGTGAGGCGCGGCGTCAGGGGAGCGATGCTGAGGGGTGCGAGGCGACGACCCGCACCGCCGTCGTCGCGCCGCCGGATGGCGGTGGCCGACGCCGCGCAGCGCACCGCGGGCCTGTCGTCGGGCGTGCCGACCCGCTCGGCGGTGGCCTTCGTCGTCGTCCTCCTCGGCGCCTCATGGGCGGCGAGCTGGCTGCTGGGCGGGGCCGGACGCGTCGTCCCGCACTGGTACTACTTCCCGATCCTCTTCACCGCGCTGCGCTTCGGCCACGCCGGGGCGCTCGTCGTCGCGCTCGCCTCCGGCCTGCTCGCCGGGCCGCTGACCCCACAGCTCGTGAGCGAGGGGCTGGCCCAGACCTCCTCCGAGTGGCTCACGCGCACGGGCTTCTTCGTCGCGGTCGGGCAGATCGCCGCCGTGCTCATGAGGCCGGCCCTGCCGTGGCTCGCGGCCGAGGCGCGGCGGCGACGCCTCGAACGGGCGGCTCGCGGGGCGCTCGCCGCCGACGAGCTCGAGCTGTGGTTCCAGCCGGTGCTGCGCGCCGGAGGCGGGCCCATCGTCGGGGCAGAGGCGCTGCTGCGCTGGCAGCACCCCGATCGTGGCACGCTGACCGCGGGGGAGTTCATCGCCGAGCTCGAGCGCACCGCGGCGATCCATGACGTCGGTGACTGGGTCCTGCGGCGAGCCTGCGAGCACGCGGCCTCCTGGCCCGACGAGGACCTGTGGGTCGCGGTTAACGTCTCCGCGGTCGAGCTCGACAGTGCGGCGCTGCCCGGTCGGATCGCGCGGGCGCTCGCGACATCGGGCCTGCCCGCCTCACGGCTGTGCCTCGAGGTGACCGAGACGACGCTCGTCGAGCAGCTCGACGGCTCGATCGCCCGGCTCGGGGAGCTCCAGCGCATGGGCGTGCGCATCGCGATCGACGACTTCGGCACCGGCTACTCCTCCCTCGCCTACGTCCACCGCCTGCCCGCCGACATCCTGAAGATCGACCGCAGCTTCACCGCCAGGCTCGGCGAGCAGGAGCAGAGCGAGGCGATCATCGGCGGGGTCGTCATCCTCGCGCGCACCCTCGGCCTCGAGACCGTCGCCGAGGGGGTGGAGCGGGCCGAGCAGGTGCCGTGGCTGCATGAGCTCGGCTGCGACATGACCCAGGGCTACCACCACCACCATCCGATGCCGGCCGGGGCGTTCGCGGCCCTGCTCGCCAGCGGCGAGGTCGCCGGACGGCTCGACGACGACCGAGAGCGCCGGCGCGAGCGCCGCCGAGAGCGCTGAGGCCGCCCCGCGCCCTCGACCCTGTGGCCATCCACGCCGGGGCCGGGCGGCGCTCGAGCGCCGGCGACCGCGCTCGGCGGCGCTCAGCCCTCGGCGACCTCACTCGGCAGCGGGCAGGAGCAGACGAGATTGCGGTCGCCGTAGGCGTTGTCGATGCGGGAGACCGGAGGCCAGTACTTGTCGGCGGGGTCGACGCCGGCGGGGTGGGCCGCCGTGGCGCGCGCGTAGGGGCGGTCCCACGGCTCGGTGAGGAGGTCGGCGGCGGGGTGCGGCGCGTGCCGCAGCGGGCTGTCGGCGAGCCCGATCCTCCCGTCAGCGACGTCGCGGATCTCCTCGCGGATCGCGAGCAGCGCGTCGCAGAAGCGGTCGAGCTCGGCCTTCGACTCCGACTCGGTCGGCTCGACCATGAGCGTGCCGGGCACGGGGAAGGCCATCGTCGGCGCGTGGAAGCCGTGGTCGACGAGGCGCTTGGCGACGTCCTCGGCGGTGACCCCGCAGGCCTCGGTGATCGGGCGCAGGTCGAGGATGCACTCGTGGGCGACGAAGCCGCCCTGCCCCCGGTAGAGCACGGGGTAGGCGGGCTCGAGGCGCGCGGCGACGTAGTTCGCGGCGAGGATCGCCGTCTGCGTCGCCGTGCGTAGCCCGTCGGGGCCGGTCATCGCGAGGTAGGCCCAGGAGACCGGCAGGATCCCCGCCGAGCCCCACGGTGCGGCGGCCACGGGCCCGAGGCCCCGGGCGTGCTCGCCGGCGTCGGCGGTCGTCGCCGGCAGGAACGGGGCGAGGTGGCCGCGCACGCCGATCGGTCCGACGCCGGGGCCGCCGCCGCCGTGGGGGATCGCGAAGGTCTTGTGGAGGTTGAGGTGGCTGACGTCGGCGCCGAGGCGGCCGGGCCGGGCGATGCCGACGAGGGCGTTGAGGTTGGCGCCATCGAGGTAGACCTGCCCGCCGGCGGCGTGGACGAGGTCGCAGACCTCGACGACGCCGGGCTCGAACACGCCGTGGGTCGAGGGGTAGGTGAGCATGATCGCCGCGAGGCGATCGCCGTGCTTGGCGAGGCGCTCGCGCAGGTGCGCGAGGCTCACGTCGCCCCGCTCGTCGCAGTCCACGAGCACGACGCGCAGTCCCGCCAGCGCCGCCGAGGCCGCGTTCGTGCCGTGCGCCGAGGCCGGCACGAGGCAGACGTCGCGGTGGCCCTCACCGGAGGCCTCGAGGTAGCGCCGGATCGCCAGCAGCCCTGAGAGCTCGCCCTGGCTGCCGGCGTTGGGCTGCAGCGAGACCGCGTCGTAGCCGGTGATCTCGGCCAGCCACGCCTCGAGGTCGCCGATGAGGCGCTCGTAGCCGGCGGCATCGCCGCGGGGGGCGTAGGGGTGGAGGTCGGCGAAGCCCCGCCAGGAGATCGGCTCGAGCGCCGTGGTGGGGTTGAGCTTCATCGTGCACGAGCCCAGGGGGATCATCGCGCGGTCGAGGGCGAGGTCGGCGTCGCGCAACCGTCGCAGGTAGCGGCGCAGCGCCGTCTCCGAGCGGTGCTCGTGGAACGTCGGATGGGTGAGGTAGGCGCTCGTGCGGGTGAGCGCGGCCGGCAGTCCCGCGCCCGGAGGCGGCGTCGGGGGCGTGGCCGCGGTCCCGGTGACCTCTGAGAGCGCCGCGAGGGCGCTGGCGACGACCTCGGGCGTCGTCGTCTCGTCGAAGGCGACGGTGACGCGGTCGGCGTCGGGGGTCCGCACGAGCAGGCCCCGGGCGACGGCGGCCTCGCGGACGGCCTCGGCCCGGCCGGGCAGGCGCACGGTGACGGTGTCAAACCAGACGGTCGTCGCCACCTCGAGGTCGGCGGCGGCCGCCGCCGAGGCGAAGGCGCTGGCGTGGTCGTGGACGCCCTCGGCGATGGCCCGCAGGCCCTCCGGGCCGTGGTAGACGGCGTACATCGCCGCGACGACGGCGAGCAGGACCTGCGCGGTGCAGATGTTGCTCGTCGCCCGGTCGCGGCGGATGTGCTGCTCGCGGGCCTGCAGCGCGAGGCGGTAGGCGCGCCGCCCGGCGGCGTCGACCGAGACGCCGACCATGCGCCCGGGCAGGGCCCGCTCGAGGCCCTCGGCGACGGCGAGGTAGGCGGCGTGGGGGCCGCCGTACCACAGCGGCACGCCGAAGCGCTGCGTCGAGCCGATCGCGAGGTCGGCGCCGAGCTCACCCGGCGGGGTCAGCAGCGTGAGCGCCAGCGGGTCGGCGGCGACGCCGACGACCGCGCCGTGGCCGCGCAGGGTGGCGATCGTCGCCCGCCAGTCGCGCACCTGCCCGCTCGAGCCGGGGTAGGACAGCAGCGCGCCGAAGGCCTGCCCGGCGGCCTCGGCGGGCTCGCCGACGCGGATCTCGACGCCGATCGGCTCCGCGCGGGTGCGCAGCACCGCGAGGGTCTGCGGGTGGCAGTCGGCGTCGACGGCGAAGACGTCGCCGTCGACCCGGCTGCGGCGCCGGGCGAGGGTCATCGCCTCGGCGGCCGCGGAGGCCTCGTCGAGCAGCGAGGCGTTGGCGATCGGCAGGCCGGTGAGGTCGGCGACCATCGTCTGGAAGAGCAGGAGCGCCTCGAGGCGGCCCTGGCTGATCTCGGGCTGGTAGGGGGTATAGGCGGTGTACCAGCCGGGGTCCTCGAGCACGCCGCGGCGGATGACCGACGGGGTGATCGTGCCGTGGAAGCCCTGCCCGAGCAGGGGCGTGCGCACGGTGTTCGCCGCGGCGAGCTCGGCGAGGCGCGCGAGGGCCTCGTGCTCGGAGCACGCCGCGGGCAGGTCGAGCGGGTCGGCGTCGCGCAGGTGCTCGGGCACCGCGCGGGCGACGAGGTCCTCGAGGGAGTCGCACCCCAGCGTGGCGAGCATCGCGTCGCGCTCGGCGGGGCGCGGGCCGAGGTGGCGTCCGAGGAAGCCGCTGTCGGAGACGGTCGTCGCGGGCCTGCTCGTCTCGGCGCCGTTCGCGCTGGGGTCGGTGCCGTCGCCGCCGTTCGCGTTGGGGTCGTTGAGGTCGGGCCCGTTGGCATTCGGGCCGGTCGGCGCGTCGGCGGCGGGCTGGTGGCGCGGGGCGAGGTCGGCCATGGCGGGGCTCCTCACGAGCGGCGGTAGCGGTGGGTGACGAACGGCAGGTCGACGACGTCGACGGCGACCTCGCGGCCGCGGACCTCGGCGGCGAGCGTCGGGCGCGAGGCCGCGAGCGCCGGCGGGACGTAGCCCATCGCGACGGGTCCGCCGACGGAGGGCCCCCACCCGCCGCTCGTGACGACCCCGACCGTCACGCCGTCGGTGTCGCGCAGCGGCGCGCCGGCGCGCACCGGCCGGCGGCCGACCGGGCGCAGCCCGACGCGCAGGCGCGCCGGGCCGGCGTCGAGCTCGGCGGCGATGCGCGCCGCACCGGGGAAGCCGCCCTCGGCGCGGCGGCGCTTCGGGATGCTCCAGGCCAGGGCGGCCTCGACCGGGGAGGTCGTCTCGTCGAGGTCGGCGCCGTGCAGGCACAGCCCCGCCTCGAGGCGGAGGGTGTCGCGGGCGCCGAGCCCGGCGAGGCCGACCCGCTCGTCGGCGAGGAGGCGCTCGGCGACGCCCTCGAGGCGGTCGGTGGGCACGAGGAGCTCGAAGCCGTCCTCGCCGGTGTAGCCCGAGCGGCTCGCCCACGCCTCGGTGCCGTCGAGGCGCAGTGTCGCGGCGTCCATGAACCGCAGGGTCGCGGCCCTCGGGTCGACCGCGGCGAGGACCGCCTCGGCCGCGGGGCCCTGCAGCGCGAGCAGGCCGAGGTCGTCGCGCGTGACGACCTCGACGTCGGGCAGGCCCTCGCGCAGGCGGGCGAGGTCGGCCTCCCGCCGCGCGGCGTTGACGACGACGAGCAGCGCCTCGCCGGTGTTGGCGACCATGACGTCGTCGAGGATCCCGCCGTCGTCGGTGGTGAGCAGGGCGTAGCGCTGCCGCTCCGGCGCGAGGGTCGTGATCCCGGCGGGGGTGAGCCGCTCGAGCCCGGCGGCGGCACCCTCGCCGGCCAGGGTGACCGCGCCCATGTGGGCGACGTCGAAGAGGCTCGCCGCCGCCCGGGTGCGCTCATGCTCGGCGACGGTGCCCTCGGGGTAGGACAGCGGCATCCGCCAGCCGGCGAAGTCGACGAGCCTCGCGCCGCGGCGGCGGTGGAGGTCGGCGAGCGGCGTCTCGCGCAGCGCGGCGGGCTCGGTGCTGGCCATGCGGACCTCCCGGCGTCGGCGGCGGGCGCGCGCGGCGCCCCACCCCCTCTGTCCTGGGAGCCTGAGAGGTTCCCCGGGCGGTCCGGGTTGCTCCTTCGGCAACGGCGCGGGGCCGTCTCTCCAGAGGCGCCTCGCCCCCGCGGTCCGTGTGCCTGAGAGATTCCGGGGCGGTTGCTCCTTCGGCGCCGCGCCCGGGACGGCGCGGGCTCTCCCACGGGAGGTCTGCGGCTGGGCCAAGGGTAGTCGACGTCGCGGTCGTCGGGCCAGACCCGGCGGCGGCGTCGCGCTGCCCGGCAGCAGCGCGGCGATCGCGAGTCGCTCGACGTCGACGCAGCAGACGAGGCTGTCGTCGTAGCCGTCAATCGGCGATCAGACGTCGCCGCCACCACGCCCCGGAGCCCAGGCGGTGCATGCGCCAGCCCGCCGCGTAGCCCCGCTGCGGAGGCAACGCGCCGCCCGCCGCGAGTGCGGACAGCGCGCGGCGGTCTCAGCCGCTCGCGCCTCCGGTGAAGGTGAAGCGGGCCAGGCGCAGCGATGGGCAGGTGACCATCCCCGGGCCGAACTCGCCGTCGGCGAGGCGGTCGTCGTCGCCGACGCCGAGGACGCGGCCGGGGCCGAGCGCGTCGAGGAAGCTCTCGGTGAAGCGCAGGTTGCCCACCGCCTGGGAGACCTCGCCGTCCTCGATGAGGAAGGTGCCGTTGCGCGTGAGCCCCGTGGCCAGTTGGCTCTTGGGCTCGAGGACGCGCACGTAGTTGAAGGTCGTGACGAGCAGGCCGCGCTCGACGCCGGCGACGAGGTCGGCGGGTGAGGTCGACCCGCCGGGCATGCGCAGGCTCAGCGGCACCGCGCCGATCGCCTCGCCGCCGGGGATCGCCCCACCGGTCGTCGCCGCGCCCGTCCGCCCGGCGGTGCGGCGGTCGTGGGCCAGCGCGCGGGTCACGCCGCCCTCGACGAGGGTGACCCCGCCGCGGGGGCTGCCCTCGGCGTCGAAGCCGAGCCCGACCGCCCGTGGGTCGGTGGGGTCATCGAGCAGGGTCACCGCCGGGTCGAACTGCGCCTGACCCGGCTCGGCGAAGGAGGCCCCGTCGAGGTGGGCCTTGGCGTTGAGGCCGTAGACGGCGAGGAACGTCAGCATCGTCGAGACCGCCTCGGGGGCGAGGACGACCTCGAAGGCGCCCGGCTCGACGTCGACGAAGTCCTCCGAGCGCCGCGCGAGGTCGGCGGCCCGCGCGCCGGACCTTGCCGCGTCGAGGTCGGCCAGCCGCGAGGAGGTCTCGTGCGCCGAGCCCGCCGAGCGCGCGGTCTGGTGGATGCCGTCGACGGTCGCGCGCGTCGAGGCGTCGGCGGCGCGGTGCCCCGCGGTGGAGGCGAAGGCCTCCCAGGAGGCCTCGGTGTCGAGGTAGCCGGCGGCGGCGAGGTCCCCCGCGGCGTCGACGAAGGCGCGCACGCCCTCGGCGCGGCGGGCGGGATCGCCCTCGGCGGTGGCAGGGTCGAAGGCGCGGCGCGGGGTCACCTCGACGGGGGGCGTGGCCCCCGGCCAGTGCGGGTCGACGGGCTGCTCGGCGGCCGAGGCGATCGCCGTGTCGACGGCCTCGCGCAGGCTCGCCGGGTCGACGCGGGTCGTCGAGGTCGACGCGGTCCGCCCGTCGACGGCGACGGTGAAGGCCACGGTGCGGGTGTCCTCGCCGACGTGCTGGTGGATGAAGGAGTTCGCGAAGCGCGTGAGCCCGTGGCGGCTGCGGGAGGCCCGGACGTTGGCCTCGACGGTGGCCCCCGGCGCGGTCGCCGGCCCGCGCTCGGCGATGAGGGCGACGACGTCGTCGGCGAGCTGGGCGAGGGCGGTGGTGTCGTGGTCCATCGGTGCTCCTGGCTGGGGCGTGCTGGTCCGGGTCGTCGCGGTCGTGGGCGGCCTCCGGCGTCGCCGGCCGTCTGGCGTCGCCGGCCGTCTGGCGTGGCCGGCCACGGCCGGGCGGGGCTCAGCCGGTCACGCCGATGCGCACGCCGCGGAAGCGCGCGGGGGAGGCGGGATGGCCCGTGTGACCGACCTGCATCGGCTGGCCCTTGCCGCAGTTGGGCACACCCCAGGGGTGCCACTCCTCGCGCCCAGCGAGCATGTCGAGGCGGGACCAGAACTGCGGTGTGATGCCGGTGTACGTCGGGTTGCGCACCATCCGGACGCGCTTGCCGTCGCGCACCTCCCAGCCGATCTCGCAGCCGAACTGGAAGTTCAGCCGCTTGTCATCGATCGACCAGGACCGGTTCGTGGCCATGAGCACGCCGTGCTTCGTCTCGGCGACGATCTCCTCGAGGCTGGACTCGCCCGGCTCGAGGCCGACGTTGGTCATGCGCACCATCGGCATGCGGTTGAAGCCGTCGGCGCGGACCATCCCGCCGGGGGCGAGGCCGGCGAGGTGGGCGGAGTCGCGTCCCGACAGCACCCCCACCCAGGTGCCGTCGCGGACGATGTCGACGCGCTGGGCGGGCGTGCCCTCGTCGTCGTAGCCGAAGGTCGCGAGCGCGCCTGGGATCGTCGCGTCGGCGGTGATGTTCATGAGCTCGGAGCCGTAGCGCAGCGAGCCGAGCTCGGGGAGGGAGAGGAAGGACGTGCCCGCGAAGGCGGCCTCCCAGCCGAGGATGCGGTCGAGCTCGATGGCGTGGCCGACCGACTCGTGGATCTGCAAGGCGAGCTGGGAGGACTCGAGGATGAGGTCGAGCTCGCCGCTGGGGCAGGGCGCGGCGTCGAGGAGCTGCACGGCCTCCTCGGCCACCCGCGGGGCGTGGCTCGGCAGGTCGAAGCGGCGGATGACCTCGTAGCCGCCGGTCTCGACGTGGCCGAAGGACTGCGGGTAGCTGCGCCGCTGGGTCTCGTGCTCGCCGACGGCGGTGGCGTCCATGCCGCAGCCCGACTCGACGAGGTGCTGGTGGATGCGGTGGCCCTGGCTCGAGACGAACCACTTCTCGGTGTCCCAGAACATGAGTTGGGCGGTGGCCACCGCGACGCCGTCGAGGCCGGCCATCGTCGCGGTCGCGTCGACGACGACGGCGACCTTCTCCTCGAGGGCGACGTCGAAGGGGTTCTCGCGGTGCGGGGTCTCGTAGGCGTCCTCGACGACCGCCACGTCGGCGAGCTCGAGGCCGCGGCCGGGCACGAGGGCCGAGGCCTTCGCCGTCGAGGTGGCCTCGGCGCCCGCGCGGGCTGCGGCCGCGTCGTCGCCGAGGTCGCTCGAGGCGGCGAAGCCCCAGGAGGAGCCGACGAGCGCGCGCACCCCGACGCCGGCGTCGAGGTCGTTGCCGACGGCCTCGAGCTCGCCGTTCTGGGCGCTCAGGCGCTCGCCGCGACGGATGACCACCCGCGCGTCGGCATAGGTCGCGCCCGCGGCGAGGGCGGCTTCGACGGCCTTGCTGGCGTGCTCGAACATCGTCCCGGCGGCTCCTTGCTCGCGGCGGTCGGCCCGCGCAGAGCCTGCCGCGCGCGCCGTCGGCTCGCACGTCGCCGCAGCCGAGGCGGTCCGCGCCCCGCTCCCCACAGCGGCTCGCCCGCGCTCGCCGTGGCGCCTCGCCTCCGCCGGGCCGGCCTGCGCCCACGCTGTCGCAGCGGCGTCCCCGCCCAGGCCTATCCTTGCCGGCGATGGACGCCCGGGACTACCTCAAGCTCGTGCTCGACCCGCGGCGCCTCGCGGTCCTCGGGGCGGTCGCCGCCGAGCCCTGCAGCGCCGGGCAGGTCGCGCAGCGCGCTGGCGTCGCCGAGCGCGAGGTGGTGCGCGCGCTCGCCCCGCTCGTCCAGGGCGGGGTCGTGGCCCGCGAGGGGGAGACCTACCGGCTCGTGCCCGAGGCCCTGCGCGCCCTCGCGTCGGAGCTGCCCCAGCCGGCCCCGCCCGACCCGCGGGTGCTCATGGGCATGACCGAGGGGGAGCAGACGATCCTCCGCCGCTTCTTCTCCGGTGAGCGCCTCGTCGAGGTGCCCGCCTCACGAGCCAAGCGCCTCATCGTCCTCGAGCGACTCGCCCTCGAGGTCGAGCCGGGGCGGCACTACGCCGAGGCCGAGATCAACGCGATCCTCGCGCGCTACCAGGACGACTACACGACGCTGCGCCGCCTCCTCGTCGACGAGGGCTTCCTCGACCGTGACGGCCGCCACTACTGGCGCAGCGGCGGCCGCATCGACCCGACGCTCGCCTGAG
>PWFH01000196.1 GCA_003553795.1 Egibacter sp.
GCGGTGCCGACCCAGCGCGGGGCCTTCAGCGGCGAGATCGCGATCGCCGCACCGACGATGGCGATCGTCCAGGCGACGATGAGGCTCCACGTCCGCCAGCTGCCGTCGAGGGTGAAGAACGCCACGGGCGTGAAGGTCCCCGCGATGAACAACTGGATCATCGCGCCGTCGAAGCGCGCGAGCAGCGCCCGCGCGCGCTCGCTCCACGGTCCGAGGTGGTAGGCGCTCGAGACGCTGTAGAGCCCGATGAGGGTGACGGCGAAGACGAGCACCGGCAGGCGCTTGGGCCAGCTGTCGCCGGCGGCCTGCCACAGCAGCAGCGAGCCGGACAGCGCCAGCGGCAGCGCGATGGCGTGGAAGATCCCGCGCAGCCGGGGTCGGCCGTCGGCTCTGGGGCTCCGAAGAGCGGTGGTGACCGTGGTCATCGTCATCCTCTGAGGCGTGCGCAGCGGTCGAGGTCACGGTGCGGCGGAATCGCCTCGACGGTGAAGTGTACCCAGGCGTCCCCCAAGGCTACCGCTCGGTAACCTGATCGCGCGGAGCCTCCCGACCGCGTCGACGCCTCCGCGCCTTGGCCAGACGCTCGCTTCGGGACTGCCGCGTCGCGGCCGACGGCGGGGTCACCATCCCCGCTCCGGGGCCGACGCGAGCGCCGGCGCCGCCGCGTCGCGGCCGACGGCGGCCTTCTGGCTGGCTCGTGCTGGCCGACTTGTCCCCCGCGGGCGCGCTCGGCATCATCGCGTTCCGACCGCGGCGCGGGTGCCCGACACACCGGGCCGCCAACGGTGCCAAGGCGGCCGTCCCCGGGAGGACGCATGGACAAGCGCGTGGTCGTGCTCGCCTCCGGGTCCGGCTCGAACCTCCAGGCGCTCCTCGACCACCCCGCCACCTCGGGTGCGGTCCGGGGCGTGCTCACCGACCGGGCCGGGGCCGGGGCGCTCGAGCGCGCCGCGGGCGCGGGCGTCGACGCCGAGGCCGTCGCCTTCCGCGACTACGACGAGCGCGCCGACTGGGCCGAGGCCCTCGCCGAGGCGACCGCGGCGCTGCGCCCCGACCTCGTCGTCCTCGCCGGGTTCATGCGCATCCTGCCCGGGGCCTTCGTGGAGCGCTGGCCGACGCTCAACGTCCACCCCTCGCTGCTGCCGGCCTTCCCCGGCGCCCACGCCGTCGAGGCCGCCCTCGACTGGGGGGTCAAGGTCACCGGCTGCACCGTGCACCTCGTCGACGAGGAGGTCGACCACGGCCCGATCGTCGCTCAGGCCTGCGTCGCGGTGGAGGAGGGCGACGACGTCGCCTCGCTGCACGCCCGCATCCAAGCCGTCGAGCACCGCCTCCTGCCTGAGGCCGTCGCCCTGTTCTGCGCCGACCGCCTGTCCGTCGACGGGCGCCACGTGAGGATCCAGCCATGACCGACGCCCTGCCGATCCGCCGCGCGCTCGTGAGCGTCTACGACAAGTCCGGCCTCGCCGACCTCGCCCGCGGGCTCGCCGACGCCGGCGCGGAGATCGTCTCGACCGGCTCGACCGCCGCGGCGATCCGCGCCTGCGGCGTGGCCGTCACCGAGGTCGCCGACGTCACCGGCTTCCCCGAGATCCTCGACGGGCGGGTCAAGACCCTCCACCCGGCGATCCACGCCGGCATCCTCGCCGACCGCGACAAGGCCACCCACCTCAACGCGCTCACCGAGCACGACATCGCCGCCTTCGACCTCGTCGTCGTCAACCTCTACCCCTTCCGCGACACCGTCGCCGATCCCGACGTCAGCGCCGCGAAGGCCATCGAGATGATCGACGTCGGCGGGCCGACGATGGTCCGCGCCGCCGCGAAGAACCACGCCCACGTCGGCGTCGTCGTCCGTCCCGAGGACTACCCCATCGTCCTCGACGCGCTCGCCAAGGGGGGGCTGTCGGCGGCGCTGCGCACCGAGCTCGCGACGACGGCGTTCGCGCACACCGCCTCCTACGACGCCGACGTCCGCGACTGGCTGCAGCGCGACGAGTCCTTCCCCGAGCGCTACGGCCCCGTCTACACGCGCGCGCAGACCCTGCGCTACGGCGAGAACCCCCATCAGGCCGCGGCGTACTACGTCGAGCGCGGCCAGCCATGGGGGCTCGGCTCCGCCGAGCAGCTGCATGGCAAGGAGCTCTCCTACAACAACCTCCTCGACGCCGACGCCGCCTGGCTCGCCGCCGCCGACGCCGACGCGCCGTGCGTGGCGATCATCAAGCACACGAACCCGGCGGGGCTCGCCGAGGCCGACAGCCTCGCCGAGGCCTACCCCAAGGCGCTCGCCGGCGACCCGGTCAGCGCGTTCGGGGGCATCGTCGCGGTCAACCGCCCCCTCGACGCCGCGACCGCCGAGCAGGTCGCCGAGGTCTTCACCGAGGTCGTCGTCGCGCCCGACTACGAGCCGGGCGCCCTCGAGGTGCTCCAGCGCAAGCGCGACCTCCGCCTGCTGCGGATCACCGCAGCGACCCCGCCGCCCGGGGCGCGCACCGCCCGCACCGTCAGCGGCGGGCTCCTCGTTCAGGAACCCGACCTCGCGCCGCCGAGCCCCGAGGCGTGGACGGTGGCGACCACGGCGGCCCCCGACGAGGCCACCCTCGCCGAGCTCGCCTTCGCCTGGCGCGCGGTGCGCCACGTGAAGTCCAACGCCATCCTCCTCGCCGCCGACCGCGCCATCGTCGGCGTCGGCGCCGGGCAGATGAGCCGCGTCGACAGCGTGCGCCTCGCCGTCGAGAAATCCGGTGGTCGCGCCGACGGGGCGGTGCTCGCCAGCGACGCGTTCTTCCCCTTCCGCGACGGCCCCGACGCCGCTTTCGACGCCGGCGTCCGGGCGATCATCCAGCCCGGTGGCAGCAAGCGCGACGAGGAGGTCGTTGCCGCCTGCGAGGAGCGCGGCGTGCCGCTCGTGCTCACCGGGGTGCGCCACTTCCGGCACTGAGCCGTTGGCGTCCCGGCCCGCCGCCTCTACCCACGCCCGGTGGCGGGGCCCCGCGCGCCTGTGCGTCCTCGTCGCGCTCGTCGTCGTGGTGGGCGCCTGCAGCGGCCCCGAGGACTTCGCGGTGCCCGCGACCGGCCCCCACGAGGCCTACGTCGCCCGGGTCGTCGACGCGCTCGCCGCAGCGCACGCCGAGACGCTCGCGCTGCTCGAGGAGGAAGGGGCGGTCACCGACGAGGTCGAGGCGCGGCTCGCCGCGACGTTCGCCCCCGGGGAGGCCGGGCGGCGCGCCGACGGGCTGCGCAACGTCCTCGCCGGTGACCTCGAGGGGTTCCCCGGCGCCGAGGGGGCGCCCAGCCGTCGCGTGCAGGGCCTGCTCGAGGCCGACGGCGCCTGCGTGCTCGTCGAGGTCGAGGTCGCCTTCCCCGCCATCGGGTCCCCGGCATCGGGTGCGCCGCGTGCGGCGGAGCCCGGTCCCGACGGGGCCGGCAGGTCGGTCGTCGTCGAGCTGGCGCGCGCGGAGGTCGACGAGGCCGTGAACCCGACGGGATGGGTCATCGTCCGCGAGGAGCTCGTGACCGATCCTGCCGTGGCGCGGGGCTGCGGGTAGCGGGCCGGCGCCGGCGGTGGCGCGGGGCTGCGGGTGGCGGGGCGGCGGCGGCTGTGCACAGGCGCTCACGGCGAACCCGGCTCGTCGCGCCGGCGCCGTGCCATCCTCACCGCCATGACCTCGACGCAGACGCACGCGGCCGGCGACGCACGGCGCCACGACGCCATCGCGGCAGCCGCCGCTGCGCTCGGGGAGCTCGACGACGCGGGGCTGCTCGCGCACGCCGCCGCGGTCGTCGACCGTCTCGCGGCGACACGGGTCGAGGACGACGACGAGGGCGACGGCCGCGACGCGGACGGCGGGTTGCCGCTGTGCGAGACCCAGCTCGTCGCCTCGACCGAGGCCATCGAGCGTCTCACCTGGCGGCTGCAGGCCGAGCGGCTGCGGCGGATCGCCGGGCTCGACGAGCGGCAGACCTGCCTGCGGTTCGGGGCGTCGTCGACCGCGGGGCTGCTCGCCGCGCACGCGGGGATGAGCTTCGGGCAGGCCAAGCGCGAGGTCGCCGACAGCGTCGCGCTCGACAGCCTGCCGGCGACTGCCGACCGCCTTGCCGCAGGCGAGCTCGACCCGCGCCACGCGCGCTCGGCCGCCGACAGCCTCGCCCGCCTCAAGGACGACCGGGAGCTCTCGAAGGACCCCCGCGCCCTCGCCGCCGCCGAGGCCGACGTCGACGCGCTCGTCGCCGGTGAGGGCCCGGAGTCGAGCGTGGGGCGCCTGCGGCGCCTGCTCGCCGACCTCGAGGCCGAGCAGGGCGCGCCGAGCCTCGAAGAGCGCGAGCGTCGCGCCCACCGGCACCGTTGGGTGCGACTCGGGCCCCCGAGCGGGAAGCTCAGGCTGCGTCGGCTCTCCGGTGAGCTCGACCCCGAGACCGGGGCGCTCGTGTCGAGCTTCCTCGACGCGCACGCGGCTCCCCACGGGCCAGACGACGAGCGCGACGAGGGGCAGCGCAACGCCGATGCCCTCGCCGATGGCCTCCGCAGCATCCTCGACGCGGGGGGTCTGGACGTCGTCGGTGGCGCGGATGCCTCTCCTGGCAGCGGAGCCCCCTCAGGTGCGACGGCGCCCCCCGACGGCGCGGCGCCGCCGCCCGAAGCCGCCGGGTCTTCTGGCGCCGCAGGGTCTTCTGGTGTCACCGGGTCTTCTGGCGCCGCCTGGCCTCCTGGTGCCGCCGGGCCTTCCGACGCGGCAGGGGCCGGTGGCGATCCCGCCGGCGGACCCGCAGGCCCACCGCGCCCGCGCGGGCCGATGGGGCGCCCCCACCTGCTCATGCTCTCCTCGGCCGAGGCGCTCGCAGGCGACCCCCACGCCGCGCCCTCCGAGCTCGTCGGCCACGGGCCCGTCTCCTCGGCCACCGCCCAGCGGCTGGCCTGCGACGCCGAGATCCGGACGATCGCCTGGCGCGGCGACGACACCATCGACGTCGGGCGCCGCCACCGGACCCCGACCCGCAGCCTGCGCGCGGCGGTCATCATGCGCGACCGGCGCTGCATCGGCTGTGAGGCCCCGGCGACCCGCTGCCAGATCCACCACGTCAAATGGTGGCGGGACGGCGGCCCCACCGACCTCGCCAACCTCACGCTCGTCTGCTCGGCCTGCCATCACCGCGTCCACCACGAGGGATGGACCGTCGTCGCTGACGGCAAGCGCTTCCGCCTCGCGCGCCCGGCGGCGAGCCCGAATGGCGCGCCCCGCCCGCCGGCCGCGTCGGGTAGGGGCCCCGAACCGCCGCGACGATGACCGTGCCCCGGGACCCGACCGCGTGGTCGGGGGTTCGCGGCTGTCGCGAGACGGGCGCGGCTCAGCCCCGGAGGTGGGTGTCGAACCAGTCGAGGATCGCCTCGAAGCGCGCGACCCGGTGGCTCGGCAGGCCTGAGCGCGACAGCTCGTGGCCCTCCCCGGGAAAGAGCAGGAGCTCGGTGACGACGCCGGCCCGCTTGAGCGCGACGTAGAAGCGCTGGGCCTGCTCGACCGGGCAGCGCCAGTCCTCCTCCGAATGGATGAGCAGCGTGGGCGTGCTCACCCCCTCGGCGAGGGCGAGGGGGCTCTGCCGGCGCAGCTCGGCGGGGTCCTCGCTGACGTAGCGCGGGGCGAAGAGCCAACCGATGTCGCTCGCGCCGAGGAAGGAGTCCCAGGCGTTGACCGCGCGCTCGCTCACCGCGGCGGCGAAGCGGTCGGTCGTGCCGACGAGCCAGGAGGTCATGAACCCGCCGTAGGAGCCGCCGAGCACGCCGACCCGCTCGGCGTCGAGGTCGGGATCGGTGAGCGCGGCGTCGAGCAGCGCGAGGAGGTCATCGCGGTCGAGGGCGCCGAAGTCGCCGACGATCGCCCGCCCGTGCGCCTCGCCGTAGCCCGCTGAGCCCCGTGGGTTGCCGAGCACGACGGCGTAGCCCGCCCCGGCGTAGACCTGCGCCTCGTCGAAGAGCGTGTAGCCGTACTGCGCGAACGGCCCGCCGTGGATGCAGAGCAGCACGGGGAACGGCCCGGTGCCGGCCGGCTTGACGAGCCAACCGTGGACGGGATAGCGATCGGGGGCCTGCGCGGACAGCTCGGTCATCGGCCGCAGCGCCGCGGTGCGCGCGAGCGGCCCGCCGACATCGGAGAGCACGCGCTCCTCGCTGTCGCGAACCGCGACGACCTCCCCGGCGCTGACGTCGGCGGCGACGACGGCGACGAGGACCTCGCCGGCCATCGCGTAGCCGTGCGTGACCCGATCGCCGCCGAGCAGCACCCGGGGCGACCCGCCGTCGCGGGGGAAGGCCATGAGCGGCGCCGACCCGCGGTCGAGGGCGACCGTGACGACCTCGTCGTCGGTGACGAGCAATGGCTGCGCGGCGGCCGCCGCGGCATTGGCGGTGTCCCAACGCTCGGCGTCGGTGAGCCGCTCGGGCGGGCGCGAGCCGTCGGCGGGCACCGAGAAGATCCTGCTGTTGCGGGCGATCGGGTCGGCGTGGCCGGGTCCGCGGAAGACGATCGTCTGCCCGTCGGGAGCCCACGCCGGGGTCGCCACCGGCATCGAGGTGTCGGTGACCCGCCAGGGCTCGCCCGGCTCGGTCGAGAGCACCCACACGTCGCTGAGGACGTCGTCGCCCGCCCCGTCGTGCCGCGCGGCGACGACGGCGAGCCGCTCGCCGTCGGGATGCCAGGCCGGCGCGTCGTGGTCGCGGTCCCCTGAGGTGAGCTGACGCGGCGCGCGCTCGGTGTCGTCGTCGACGTCGACGACGAACACGTGCTGGGGCCGGTCGAGGGTGAAGCCGATGCCGTCGAGGCGGTAGCGGAAGTCGCGGATCCGCCGTGGCGGCTCCTTGGCGGGGCTCGCCGCGTCGCTGCGCTCGCCGTCGGCATCGGTGCCGTAGCGGCCAGGCTCGGGCACGCGGGCGACGAAGGCCAGCGCGGCGCTGTCGGGCCGCCAGGCGAGCGCGCTGGCGCCAAGGGGCGGGTCGGCGAGCCGGCGCGGCTCCCCACCGTCGAGCGGCAGGACGTAGGGGACGGGGGGTGCGTCATCCCCGGCGCGCAGGAACGCGAGCCACCGCCCGTCGGGGGACAGCCGCGGCAGGCTGTCGCGGTGGCCGCGGGTGAGCCGTCGTGGCGCGGTGCGACCGTCGGTCCGCGCGAGCCACAGCTCGCTCTCGTAGCGGTCGGCGTCGAGGTCGGCGCGGCTCACCGCGTAGACGGCGAGGCTGCCGTCGGGGCTGAGCGTGAGGTCGGTGGGGGTGCGGAGCTCATGGAGGTCGGCGATCTGCATCGCGCGGACGCTACCAGCACGACAGGTGGTGGGCGGCGCGGCCGCGGCCCTGCCGCTTGGCGTCGTAGAGCGCGTCGTCGGCGTCGCCGTAGAGCACGAGGGGGTCGTGGGGCTCGCACGTCATCGCGAGACCCACGCTGAGGCTGAGCGCCGGCTCGAGGTCACGCGCGGCCTCGAGCACCCGGTCGGCGATGCGCCGCGCCTCGTCGGCCCTCGTGTCAGGCAGGGCGATCGCGAACTCGTCGCCGCCGACCCGCCCGACGACGTCGCCTTTGCGCAGCAGCTCCCGGATGGCCCGGCCGAGCGCGGCGAGGGCGGCGTCGCCGGCGAGGTGCCCCCGCGCGTCGTTGTAGGGCTTGAAGCCGTCGACGTCGGCGACGACGAGCGCGAGCGGTGCCTCGACCGAGGCCGCCGCGGCCTCGCGGGCGAGGCGCTCGTGGAACGCCGCGTGGGTGAGGCACCCGGTGAGGCCGTCGCGGCGGGCCTGCGCGACGACCCTGCGTCGTCGGGAGGCCTCGGCCTTCTGCGAGGAATGGTGGTTGCGGGCGCTGTGCCCGGCGATGAGCGCCGTCGCGGCAAGCCCGAGCGCCCAGGTGACGCGCTCGGGCCAGGCCAGGCCCGCGTCGTGGGCGACCCAGAGCCACGCGCCGATCGTCGCGACGCTGGTGAGCACCGTGCCGCCGAGCGGGTAGGCGACGGCACCGTGGGCGAGCATGACGAAGAGGAGGACGAGCAGGGGGCTGTCGCCACCATCCCAGGTCGCGAGCAGCGCCACGGCGGCGATGCCGGCGAGCTCGAAGCCGTAGAAGTAGAGCGCCCCGTAGCGCCCCCGCGCGAGCCGCTCCACGGGTACGAGGAGAAGCGCGGCGAGGCTCGTGCCCCCGAGGGCGGCGGCGAGGACGACGATGCGCCCGCGGTGCGGCCCGTCGGGGGTGAGCGCGGCGTAGACGATGACGAGCAGCACGGCGGCTGCCGACAGCAGCGCGCCCGTGCGGGCGTGGCGGCGCCAGAAGGCCGCCTCCTCGGCGGTGGTCGCCAGGGGGCGGGGGACGTCC
>PWFH01000137.1 GCA_003553795.1 Egibacter sp.
AGACCCGCTACGGCTCGGCGCACAGCCTCGAGACCGCCTGGGACGACGGTAACGAAGGCTGGGTCTTCGCCGGCTACGACGAGGGCGCGGACGTCGTCGTCAGCGTGAATGGCGGCGAGGAGACCACCGGCGACGGCCAGCGCGTCGTCGTCCGCGATGGGCCCGCTGACGGCCTGCGGTTCACCGCCGCCGGCGCGCAGGGGACCGAGGCCACCCTCACCGTCCGCCAGGGCCTCGGCGGCGCGATGGACGCGGCGCTCGCCCGCATGGAGGGCATCGGCGGGTCGGTGCGCCGCGCCTCGGATGGCATGCAGAGCCGCATCGACCTGCTCGGCGACCGCATCGAGAGCTACGAGCGCCGCCTCGCCTCCCGGCGGGCCGCGCTCGAGCGGCAGTTCGTCGGCATGGAGTCGGCGATGGGCCGGCTCATGGACCAGCAGCAGCAACTGCAGGGCCAGCTCGCTGGCCTCATGAACAACTGGCAGTGACCCGACACGACGCGACCACCCCAACCGGGACAGAGGACGGAGCGAGGATGTACGGCGCGCAGGGCAACGCCTACCAGCAGAGCGCGGTCACCACCGCCGGGCCCGCCCAGCTCGTGACGATGTGCTACGACGGGACGCTCGGGGCGATCGCGCGGGCGCAGCATCCCGAGGCGACCCCGGAGACGGTCAACCGGGAGATCCAGCGGGCCCAGGACATCGTCACCGAGCTGCTGCTCGGCCTCGACCACGACCGCGGCGGGCAGGTCGCCGCCGGGCTCGCCTCGCTCTACCGGTACTGCCTCGAGGAGCTCCTCTCGGCGAACATCCGCAAGGACCCCAGCCGCCTGCAGACCGTCGTCGACGTCATCGCCCCGCTGCGCGAGGCCTGGACCGAGGCCACCGCCACCTACAACCAGACCCACGCCGCGGCCGGGTGAGCCCCGTGTACACCGACGCGATCGAGGAGTCACGCCGGCGGGTCGCCCCCGTCGACGCGGTGGCCACCCTCGCGGTGCGCCGCGAGGACGCGACCTGGGACGGCGCGCTCGACGCCTTCGCGCGCCTCCTCGCCGACGTCGAGGCGCGGCTGGCCGCCGGCGACTGGGACGACGCCGCCGAGCGCCTCGCCGGCGAGGCGACCCTGCCGAGCCCACCCGAGCCCCCCAGCCCCGAGCAGGTCGCCGCCGGCCAGCGCCTGCTCGCCCGCGCCGAGGAGGTCACCGCCGAGCTCGCCGAGGCGATGACCGCCACACGAACCGAGCTCGACGACCTCGGCCGCCGCCGCGAGGCCGCCGCCGGCTACCTCGCCCAGAGCGCCGTCGAGTAGCCCCACCGCCACCGCGCCGACCCGACCACCACCGCCCGAGGAGCCCCCGCACCAACCAGAGAGGAATCGACCACCACCAACCGCTTACGTCCGCCCCGGGGCTGTCGACACAGAGCAGCGACAACTCCATCACGGATGACCCCCGGGGCGTCAGGGAAGGGCCCGGCCGCACTCCAGCGCGGCCACATGCGGCTCTTCCCTTTTCGCGTTCCGGGACCCCGACCGGAGGCGGCAGGCGATGCAGATCCACGACCAGATGCAGGCGGCGACGCACTACGCGCTGCAGGGGCTCGCCCAGCGCTCCGACGTGCGCGCGCACAACGTCGCGAACCTCAACACCCCGGGCTTCCGCGCCGAGCGCGTCGACTTCGAGTCGACGCTGCGCGCGGCACTGACCCGCGGCGACGCCGCCCGCGCCGCCGAGCCCATCCACTCGGTCGACCCGAACCTGCCCGGGCCCAACGGCAACACCGCGAGCCTCGAGTCGGAGATGACCGGGATGATGAAGGACAACCTCACCCGCGACGCGATGGTCAACGCCTACAACTGGAAGACGACCCTGCTGCGCAACGCGATCACGAGCCGCTGATGACCGCGACGAGGCAGGGGAGGCGGGCCTGAGATGGCGACGTTCGGCGCGATGGACATCGGGCGGACCGGGATGGGCTTCGCCCAGTACTGGATGGACAATCTCTCGCACAACCTCGCGAACGCCAACACCACCCGCGAGCCCGACGAGGAGCCCTTCCGGGCCCGCATGGTCGTCGCCCAGGCCAACGGCGACGAGATCGTGCCGTCCGGCTCGGGCGTGCACGTCCGCGACGTCGTCGAGGACGGCGCCGACCCGGCGGTGGCCCACGACCCCAACCACCCCCACGCCGACGAGGACGGCAACGTGACGCTGCCCGTCGTCGACCTCACCGCCCAGATGCACGACCTCATCGTCGCCAACCGCACCTACCAGGCCAATGCGCGCACGATCCAGACCGCCCACGAGGCGTACCAGTCGGCGCTGCGCATCGGCCAGCAGATGTAAGGAGCGATCGTGTCCATCCCCCCCATCCCCCCGATCGGGACGATGACCCAGGCTCAGGCCGCCACCGCCACCCGGGCGCCGGAGGCCGCGCCGGGCTTCGCCGAGACCCTCGCCGACGGCCTCGCCGAGGCCAGCCGCGCCGAGCAGCGCGCCGACGCCGTCGCGACCGACGTCGCCACCGGCGGCCCGAGCCAGGTGCACGACCTCATGGTCGCCACGAGCCAGTCGCAGGTGGCCACCGACCTCGTCCTCGCGGTCCGCAACCGCGCGGTCGAGGCCTACCAGGAGATCATGCGGCTGCCGGTCTAGGCCGCCGCCGAGCCCGAATCGAGGCGCACCGTGGAGCTCATGCGAGAGCGGATCGTCGGCTTCGTCCGCGCGCTGCCCGCCGCGCAGCGCGTCGGCATCGTCGCCGCGCTCGGCGTGCTCGCCGTCGCGCTCGCGGCGTTCGCCGTGTGGGTGACGACGCCGGCCTACACCGTGCTGTACTCCGACCTCGACAGCGGGTCGGTCTCCGAGGTCGTCGACGAGCTCGAGACCCACGGGATCGCCTACGAGCTCGACAACGGCGGCTCGACGGTGCTCGTGCCGCGTGATGAGCTCTACGACACCCGGGCGCTGCTCGCCGGCGAGGGCATCGCCGGGCGCACCTCCCCGCAGGGCTACGAGCTGCTCGAGGAGCAGGGCCTGTCGGTCTCGGAGTTCCGCCAGCGCGTCGACTACCAGCGCGCGCTCGAGGGCGAGCTCAGCCGCACGCTCTCGGCGATGCGCGGCGTCGACTCCGCGAGCGTCCACCTCGTCGTGCCGGAGGACTCGCTGTTCACCGAGCAGCAGCAGCCGGTGACCGCCTCGGTCGTGCTGGCCAACTCCCGGCCCCTCGACGACGCCGAGGTCGAGGGCATCACCTTCGTCGTCGCCAGCGCCGTCGAGGGCCTCGAGCTCGACCACATCACCGTCGCCGACAACGACGGGCAGGTCCTGCACTCGCCCGGCGAGCTCGGCGGGCGCTCGACGGCCGGCAGCCGCAACCTCACCCAGACCCAGGAGTTCGAGCACGCCCTGGCCGGCGAGGTCGAGCGGCTGCTCACCGCCGCGACCGACGGCAGCCCCGCCTCGGTCGTCGTGCGCGCCGCCCTCAACTACGACGAGGAGGAGCTCGAGACCGAGACCTTCAACCCCGAGAGCCAGGTCGCCCTGCGCGAGCAGACCTCCGAGGAGCGCTTCGAGGGCACCGGCACCGAGCCCGGCGGCGCCGTCGGCGTCGACGGCGGGCCGATGCCCGAGACCGGCGAGTCGAACTACGAGCGCGACGACGAGCTCCGCGAGTTCGGCGTCGACCGCACGACCTCGCGCACCGTCGCCGCGCCCGGCCGGGTCGACGGGCTGTCGGTCGCCATCGTCATGGACGACGGCTCGGTCACCGGTGCGGAGGTCCCCCCGGTCGTCGAGGTCGAGGAGCTCGTCACCGCCGCGCTCGGCCTCGACGCCGACCGCGGCGACACCGTCGCGGTGTCGACCACGGCGATGCCCGCGGTCGAGGAGCCCGTCGAGGCCGAGGAGGGCCTCGACATGCTCGGGATGCTGCCGCAGGCCATCGGCGCGCTCGTCCTGCTCGTCGTCGCGATCGCGCTGTTCCTCATGACCCGCCGCCGCGACGACGACGAGGACGACTACCTGCCCGAGCCGGTCGAGGAGCTGCCCCAGCGCTACCCCGAGCAGCTCGAGCGTGAGCGCGAGCCGGCGCTGACCGCGCCGCAGCGCAGCGAGGAGGAGCTGCAGACCGAGCAGGTCAAGAGCGAGGTCGCCCAGCTCGTCGAGTCCCAGCCCGAGGAGATCGCGACGCTGCTGCGCGGCTGGCTCGCCGACCGGAGGGGGACCTGATGGCCGCCGCACTGCCCACCGGCCCCGTGGAGCGCCGTGCGGCGCTGCCCGCCGGGGCGCCGCCGCCCGCCGCGCTGCCCGCTGAGGTGGCGCGATGAGCGAGCTCATGATCAGCGAGCAGGCGCCGGCCCGCCGCCCCGCGCCCCTGCGCAGCTTCACCCGGGCGCAGAAGGCCGCCGCGGTCCTGCTCGCCGTCGGCCCCGACGCCGCGTCGAAGGTGCTCAAGCACCTCGCCGAGCACGAGGTCGAGCAGGTCGCCCTCGAGGTCGCCACCCTCGGCGAGCTCGACCCGGCCGACCTCAACCCCATCCTCGAGGAGTTCCACGGCGAGGCGATGGCCCACGCCCACCTCGTCAGCGGCGGGGAGGGCTACGCCCGCGACATGCTCCGGCGCGTCTTCGGCCCCGACGGCGACGACGTCGTCGACCGCGTCCTCGCCACCGTGCAGACCGCGCCGTTCCAGTTCCTGCGCCAGCACGAGCCCCGCGAGCTCATCCAGCAGCTGCGCGACGAGCACCCGCAGACGATCGCGCTCATCCTCGCCCACCTGCCGACGAAGTTCGCCTCGAAGCTGCTGTCGGACCTCGAGGAGGACACCCAGCGGCAGGTCTCGCTGCGCATCGCCCTGCTCGACCGCACCTCCCCGGAGGTCATCGAGCGCGTCGAGGAGGCGCTGCGCGAGCGCATGGGCGCGGTGGCCCGCCAGCGGGCGCTGGAGTGCGGCGGGGTGCGCGACCTCGCGGCGATGCTCAACAACGCCGACCGCCACACCGAGCAGTCGATCCTCAACAACCTCGAGGAGCACGACCCCGAGCTCGCCGAGCAGGTCAGAGAGCTCATGTTCGTCTTCGAGGACATCGTCATCCTCGACGACCGCGCGGTGCAGGAGGTCCTGCGCCAGGTCGACATGAAGGTCGTCGCCCGGGCGCTCAAGGGCACCGCCGACGACGTCCGCGACATCGTCACCCGCAACCTCTCCGAGCGCGCCCGCGAGATGCTGCTCGAGGAGCTCGAGCTGCTCGGGCCGATGCGCGTGCGCGAGGTCGAGGAGGCCCAGACCGAGGTCGTGCGCCGCATCCGCGGGCTCGAGGAGGAGGGCGCGATCGTCATCAACCGCGGAGGGGAGGGCGAGTTCATTGACTAGGCGCCTCGCCGGCGCGGTCATCGGCGGCGACGCCCGCGCGCTGGCCCCACCCGACCCCGCCACCGACGCGTTCACCGCCAAGCGCGTGGCCGAGGCCTCCGAGGCCGCCTACGCCAAGGGCGTGGCCGACGGGCGCCGCGCCGCGGTCAACGAGGCCGCCGAGGCCGCCCGCGCCGCCGCCGAGCGCGCCACCGCCGGGCTCGGCGAGGCGGTCGGCGAGGTGCTCGGCGAGCTGCGCCGGCTGCGCGCCGCCGAGGCGCTGGCCGACGTCGAGCTCGCCCGGGGGCTTGCCGAGATCGTCCTCGGCCGGGAGCCCCACGACGACGGTCAGGCGCTGCTGGCCCGCTGCCAGGACGCGCTGTCGCGCCTCGACGACCGCCCCCTCGAGGTGCGCTGCCACCCCGAGGACGCCGCCGCGCTCGCCCCGGCGCTGACAGCCGGGCCGGCCGCCTCCGCCGAGGTCGCCGTCGTCGAGGACGCCTCGCTGGCCCCCGGTGAGGCGCGCATCGCCGGGCGCTGGGCGCATGCCGAGCTCACCCACGCCGCGGCCTGGCGGCTCATCGACGAGGTCCTCGAGGTCGGGGAGGACGGCCGTGGCTGACCTCACCCTCGCCCGCGACGGCTACCGCGCCACCGGCGCGGTCGCGCGCGTCGCCGGCAACGAGGTCGAGCTGCGGGGGCTGCGCCTGGCCGTCGGCGAGGCCGTCACCGTCCACGCCCGCGGCGGCGACCGCCCCGCCGAGGTCGTGGCCTTGGCTCCTGAGGGCGTGCGCGCGCTCGTGCTCGGCCAGACCGACGGGCTCGCGCGCGGCGACCGGGTCAGCCCCCGCACCGGCGGCTCCGATGCGGTCGTCGGCCCCGCGCTGCTCGGCCGGGTCGTCGACGCGCTCGGCAACCCCCTCGACGGCGGCCCGCCCATCGCAGGCGAGCGCGTCGCGCTGCACGCCGAGCCGCCGCCGGCGCTGGCCCGTCAGCGCATCGCCGCACCGCTGCCGACCGGCGTGCGCGCGATCGACACGCTGGCCACCGTCGGGCGCGGGCAGCGCATGGGCGTGTTCGCCGGCTCCGGGGTCGGCAAGTCGACGCTGCTCGGCATGATGGTCCGCGGCACGACCGCCGACGCCACCGTGGTCTGCCTCGTCGGCGAGCGCGGCCGCGAGGTCCGCGAGTTCGTCGAGGACGAGCTCGGCGCGGCGGGGCTTGAGCGCGCCGTCGTCGTCGTGTCGACCTCCGACGAGCCGCCGCTGCTGCGCCTGCGCGCCGGCATGCTCGCCACCCGCATCGCCGAGCGCCTCGCCGACGACGGCTCCGATGTCCTGCTGACCTTCGACTCGCTCACGCGCCTGGCCACCGCCCAGCGCGAGGTGGGCCTCGCCGCCGGCGAGCCGCCGACCGCCCGCGGCTACACCCCCTCGGTGTTCAGCCTCCTGCCGCGGCTGCTCGAGCGCGCCGGCCCGCGGGCTGCCGGGTCGATCACCGCCTTCTACACCGTGCTCGTCGACGGCGACGACATGAACGAGCCGATCGCCGACGCCGCCCGCTCGATCCTCGACGGCCACCTCGTCCTCGACCGGTCGCTCGCCGCCGCGGGACGCTACCCCGCCATCGACCCGCTCGAGAGCCTGTCGCGGCTCGCCGCGACGGTGACGACACCGGAGCAGGCCGAGGTCGCCGGGGCCGCGCGCGCGGCGCTGTCGGCCGCCGAGGACGTCCGCGACCTCGTCGAGGTCGGCGCCTACAGCCCCGGCTCGAACCCCGCCGCCGACGCCGGCCTCGCCCTCAAGCCCGGGCTCGTCGGCTTCCTCACCCAGGGCACCGAGGATCTCACCGGCTACGACGAGGCGTGGCAGCGCCTCGCCGCGACCGTGCGGGGTCAGTCGTGAGCGCCCGGCGAGTCGTGCCGTGGGCGCTCCCGACGTCGCGGGGGTGGGCCGTAATCGCGCGGCAGCTCGTGCCGTCCCCGGCCCCGACGCTGCGGGGTCAGTCGTGAGCGCCCGGCGCGCCGGCGTCGCCGGTCGGCTCGGGGCCGTGCAGCGGGTCCGCGAGATCCTCGAGCGCCGCGCCCTCGGCGACCTCGCCCGCGGCGAGGCGGAGGTCGACGCCGCCGAGCAGCGCCTCGCCGAGCGCCGCCGCGCCTACGCCACCCGGCCCTCCCCGCCGCCGTCGCTGTCGCCGCTGGAGCTGCGGGCCCTGCAGCTGCAGGGGCTCGGCGCGCACGAGCTCGTCGAGGCCGCCAGCGGCGACCTCGAGGTCGCCGAGCACCGCCGCGACGAGCTCTGGCAGGCGTGGTCGCACGCCTCGATCGCCCGCAAGAGCGTCGAGCGGCTCGTCGAGCGCCGCGGCATCGAGCAGGCCGTCGCCGCCGAGCAGGCCGCCAACCGCGCCCTCGACGAGCTCATCCTCCAGCGGAGGCAGCAGCGATGATGCCGCCGGTGAGCCTGCCCGCCCCGCCGGCGCCGCCGCCGGCGCCGACGCCGTCGGCCTCGGTCGGCAAGGCCGAGCAGCGCATGGGCGAGATCGCCTCGCGGTTCTCCCAGCCCGCCTCCTTCGCTGACGCGCTCGCCGCCGCGGACGCGGCGTCGTCGTCCTCCTCCTCGTCGTCCTCGGCTGGCGGCTCGGCGGACGCCACGCTCGGCGCCCGCTCGCCCTCGGCGACCGGGCCGGCCGCCGGGCCGACGGCGGCCGTCGGCGCCCCCGCGACCGACACCGCGCTGTTCACCGCCTCGACCGTCGACGTCGGCGGGCAGGGTGGCGGCCCGGCCGACGCGCAGGACGCCGCAGACGGCTCGGCCGGCTCGGGCGACGCCGAGGGCTTCGACGGCGCG
>PWFH01000068.1 GCA_003553795.1 Egibacter sp.
GCGGCCTAGACGCCGGCGTAGCTGTGCAGGCCCACGACGAAGAGGTTGACGACGTAGTACGTCACCATGAGCGCGGCGAAGGACACGACGCCGATCCAGGCCGCCCGCCGACCCCGCCAGCCGCTCGTCGAGCGGGCGTGGAGGTAGGCGGCGTAGAGCACCCAGGTGAAGAACGAGCCGGTCTCCTTGGGGTCCCAGCCCCAGAAGCGCCCCCAGGCCTCCTCGGCCCACACCGCTCCGGCGATGATGGCGAACGTCCAGATCGGGAAGCCGAAGGCGATCGTGCGGTAGGCCAGCGTGTCGAGGGTCTTGGCGTCGGGCAGATGCGGCACCGACCAGCGCGAGAGCAGCCCGATCGCTGCGGCGACGAAGGCCGAGACCGCCGCGGCGACCGGCGCCTGGTAGACCACGAGGGTGAACGGGCCGACGACGGCGGCGGGCACGACCCCGAACGGCCAGGCGGTGAGCACCCGGCGCTGCTCGAGGGGGCTCGCGTAGCCGGCGCCCTCGACGGCGTCGCCGTCGAGGCGGTCGTCGGGCTGGTCGCCGCCCGCGCCCGGCGCAGCGCCGGCCTCGCCCTCGGCGAGCGCGGCGCCCTCACCGGCGGCGACCTCAGCGCCGGGGGTCACCGACGCCGCGCCGACCGTCGAGCCGGTGAAGCCCTGACCGGAGCGCTCGGCGACGCGCCGCTCGGCGGTGTCCTTGACGAGGTAGAGCGCGGTGGCGGCGAAGGCGACCATGAAGATCGCCGAGGCGACCATCGCCGAGGTCACGTGGATGCGGATCCAGTAGCTCTGCAGCGACGGGACGATCGGGCCCGGGTCGGTGTAGAGCATGAGGGCGATCGCCATCGTCGTCGTCGCGAGCGCGAGGACGAAGCCCATGAGGTGGCCGAGGCCGAGCCGGCGCTGGAGCACGACGAGGCCGATGGCCACGGCGAGCAGCGACAGCGCCGAGGAGTACTCGTACATGTTGGCCCACGGCACCCGCTCGGCGGCGAGGCCCCGGGTGACGATGCTCGCGGTGTGGGCGAGGACCCCGACCGAGGCGATGACGGTGGAGGCCACGCCGATGCGTCGGCCGGCCCGCGTGGCGGTGGTCTGCCCCTCGGCGACCTTCGTGAAGGCCATGCGGAAGAAGTAGCCGACCATCGCGAGGAGGTAGGCGCCGAGGGCGGTGTTGAACAGGGCGTTGGAGGCCGCCCCGAACTGGGGGTCGTAGAGCTCTGCCATCAGCCTTGCCGCTCCTCCTCGCCGGGCTCCCCTGAGGTCGGATGCTGCGCGTCGAGCGCGTCGGCGAGCTCCTCGACGAGCTCGGCGTAGGCGTCGTCGAAGGCCTCGACGCGCTGCAGGGCCACGCCGGCGACGGTGACCTCGCTGCCGCCCTCGACCGGGCGCGCCTCGGCCCAGATCCGCCGCCGGTAGGCGTAGAGCGAGGGTACCAGCCCGACGAGGACGAGGACCCCCGCGGCGAGGAGGATCGCGCGGCCCGGCTGATGGGCGACCTGGAAGCCCGACCACATCGTGAGCTCGGGGAAGGCGACCTCGAGGGCGCCGCCGAGCAGGGCGGCGGACTCGCCCTCGCCGAGCTCGACGGCGTCGACGCGCTGGCCGCCGTCGCGGTCGAACTGCGTGGCCGGCACGGGCCGCTCGAGGCCGAGGTCGCCGACCCAGAGGTTGGCGAAGAGCCGCGGGTCGCCGGGCGCGGGCCCCGCGGAGATCGGCTCGCCGTCGGCGTCGCGGGCGAAGTCGGGCACGAGCAGGATCTCGAGGGCGATCTGCGGGTCGGCGGCGGAGACCTTCGCCACCCCCGTCCAGGTGTTGCCCTCGCCCTGGCCGAGCATGACCTGGTCGGCGAAGAGGTCGCTGTCGCCGGCGCGCACCTCGACGCGCGGGGCCATGCCGAAGCGCATCTGGTAGAGGTTCATCCCCGCGTGCTCGAGCCGCTCGTTGACCGCGACGGCCTCGCCGACGCGGACCTCCTCGCCGTCCTCGAGGACGGTGACCTCCGAGACGAAGCGCTCCGGGGTGCCGTCCTCGAAGAAGGCGAGGTCGAAGGCGTCGAGGCGCACCGCGAAGCCGGCGTGGTCCTCGAGGTCGAAGAAGCGCCCCGGGTCGGCGACGTCGTAGCTGATGCGGGTGTCGGTGAAGGCCTGCCCCTCGGCGACGTTGACCTGCCCGACGAAGCCGAAGCCCTGCGCGACGACGATGCCGACGAGCAGGAGGTAGAAGGAGGCGTGGAAGAGCAGGCTGCCGCCCTCCCGCCAGCGCCCCCGCTCGGCGGCGACCTGCGCGAGGCCCGAGGCGGTCTCCTCCTGCGCGAGGCGCCGGCGGCGGTAGCGGCGGCGCGCGAGGCTCGCCTCGACGACGGCGAGGCCCTCCTCGGGGGGCAGGCTCGTGCGCAGCGTCGTCGACTGCCGCAGGGCGGTGAGGCCGCGCCCGCGTGGCGGCGGGCGGCGCGCGTCGCGCAGGAAGGCGCGCCAGCGCGGGACGAGGCAGCCGGTGAGGCTCACGAAGAGCAGGACGACGATCGCGGCGAACCACGGCGAGCCGTAGACGTCGTAGAGCCCGAGGGCGTCGAAGACCGCCGAGACCTCCGTGCCAGGGCCCTCGATCCCGCTGCGCCAGGACTCGACGGTCGTGGGGATGACCGGCTCCTGGGGCACGAACGTCGCGACGACCGAGGCGGCGGCGAGCGCGAACAGCAGCCAGATCGCCGTCGACATCCGCCGCAGCCAGCGCCACGCCCGCCGCGCGGTCTCCCCCGGGCCGGGCACCTCGGGCAGCGCGACGCCGCGCTCGGGCGCGCGGGTCGGCTCACGGCTCGGCGCGGTCTGGGTCACGGCCTCACAGCACCGTCTCGAAGCTGCCGATGAGCGGGCGGAGCGCGTTGATGAACTCCTGCCACAGTCCCGTGGCGATGGCGAGGCCGACGGCGACGAGGAAGAAGCCGCCGATGACCTGGAGGCGCCCGGCGTTGCGCTGGAGGAACGCCAGCGCCCCGCCGGCGCGGTGGAACGCCAGCCCCAGCACGATGAAGGGCAGCCCGAGGCCGATCGCGTAGACGAAGGCGAGCAGCCCACCCCGGGCGACGCTGCCGGCGGCCTGCGTGGCGGTGAGGGCGAAGATCGCCGACAGCGCCGGGCCGATGCACGGCGTCCAGCCGACGCCGAAGACGAAGCCGAGCGGCAGCGCCCCGAGCACGCCCTTGTCGACCGCGCGGTGGCTGACCCGCGCCTCGCGCCGCAGGACGTCGAAGGGCAGCAGCCCGGTGAAGGCCAGGCCGAAGAACGCCACGAGCAGGCCGAGGACGACCTGCCAGCGCCAGTCGGCGAGCGCGACGCTCACCGCGCCGCCGAGCAGGCCGATGAGCGTGAACGGGATGGCGAAGCCGAGGGTGAACAGCAGCCCCCCTGCGAGCACCCGCGCCCGCCCGCCGCGCGCCCGCCCGGCGGCGAGCTCGGCGCCCGACAGCCCGGTCATGAACGAGAGGTAGCCGGGCACGAGCGGCACGACGCAGGGCGAGGCGAAGGAGACGATGCCGGCGGCGAACGCCACCGGCAGGGCGAGCAGGACGTTGGCGTTGGCGACGAGGTCGCAGACGACCCCGGAGCAGGAGACCTGCGCGAGCACCGCCGTCGAGCCCGTCACCGGTCGGCCTCCGCGGCGGTCTCCTCGAGCAGCGCCTCGACGCGCGAGGACAGCGCGGTCTCGTCGACCTGGCCGAAGAGCCGCGCGGCGACGCGGCCCTCGGCGTCGACGATGATCGTCGTCGGCAGGGCGCTCGCGCCGATGCCGCCGAAGGCCGCGGCGATCGACTGGTCGGCGTCGTGCAGCGAGGGGTAGGGCTTGGCGAAGTCACGCTCGAAGGAGCGCGCGTTCGTCGCCGAGTCGCGGACGTTGACGCCGAGCAGCTGCGCGCCGCGGTCGGCGTAGCGCTCGTGCACGGCGACGAGGTCGGGGGCCTCGGCGGCGCAGGGCCCACACCAGGAGGCCCAGAAGTTCACGACCACGACCCCGTCGAGGTCGGCGAGCGCGAGCGCCTCGCCCTCGAGGGTCTCCCCGGCCACCTCCGGCGCGGCCTCGCGGTCCTCGGGGGCGAGGTCGACGGTGCCCGAGCCCGAGACGAACCCGGCGCCGGACTCCGTCTGGGTACCGCCGGCGCACCCGACGGCGAGCAGCGCGAGGGCGAGGAGCAACAGGGCGCGTCGCATGACCCGCGCCAGTCTAGGTCGGGGCCCCTGACCTGACCGCCTCGCCCGCGGCGACGATGGCCCTGCCGACCGGGACTCACACGCCGACGGGGACCTTCTCCTCCTCGGGCCGAGACTCGGAGAGGTCCTCCTCGATCTCTCGACGCTCCTGGCGCTCGTCCCAGCCCAGCAGGAGCAGGTGCAGGAGGAGCCCGGCCGCCGAGAGGATGACGAAGACGAGGCTCGGCAGCAGCAGGAAGCCCGCGTCGTAGTAGGCGAAGGTCATGAACGTGTTGTCGGGGTCGGCCACCTCGCCGACGGCGTCGGCCTCGACGAACTCGATGGCGACCATCGGCCGGTCGTTGTCGGCGACAGCGAAGAGGATCGGGGTCTCCTCGACGTTGGGCACCCAGGTCTCGCCGACGCGCTCACCGCCCTCCTCGGAGGAGAAGAAGTCGACGATGTCCTCCTGGGCCGCCTCGAGGAGGTCCTCGTCGACGGCCTCGGGCGGGGTCTCCGTCCAGCCGTCGGGGTGGTCGAGCGCGACGTCGTACTCGGGGCGTTCGGCCACGCGGCTGTCCTCGGCGAAGGCCACCCACTGCGGCTGGTAGTAGTCGAGCGGCTGGCCGGGCAGGTTCTGCGGGCCGCTGAAGGGCGGCACCCCCGGCGCGCCGAACGCCCAGAACAGGCTCATGAAGAGCATGAAGCCGAAGAACGCCGTGGCCTGCACGAGGTAGGCGCGGCGCGTGCCGAGGTTCGAGCGCAGCAGCATGAACACGCCGCCGAAGAGGAAGAGGATCCCCACCGGCAGGGCGATCTGGCTGCGCCAGTCGTCGGGCGGGACGAACTCGTCGCTCGCGAGGACGAGGAGGTCGGTGAGGCCGGCAAGCTCTGCCATCAGGATCCTCCCGCGGTGTCCGCGCCTGCGGTCTGCTCGTCGTCGTCGGCGTCGTCGCCGTCGTCGTGGGGCGCCCCGCCGGGCCCGCGCTCGACCCCCGGGGTCGGGTAGCGCTCGAACTCCTCGTCGAGCTCATCGGGCTGGAGGGCGCGGAGGTGGTCGACGACCGCGCTGAGCTGGTCGTCGTCGAGACGGCCCTCGGTGTAGAACCACCCGTTCTGGAACGCCGGCATCGTCGTGCCGGTACCGACGACGATGCCGTTGCGCAGGATCCCCTTCACCCCGTCCTCGCCGTGGCGCTCGAGGGTCCCGATGAGCGTCGGGCCGACCCGCCCCTCGCCCTCGGGGCCGTGGCACATCGCGCAGTTCGCGGTGTAGAGGGCCTCACCGTCGAGGTCGGTGGCCGCCTGGGCGGTCTCCTCGGCCTCGTCGGGCTCGTCCTGGTTGACGAGGATCCAGTCGACGACCGCGCGGATCTCGGTGTCGGTGAAGGGCCCCTGGTAGGCCCGGCCGTACGCCGGCATCGGGGTGCCCGGCCGGCCGCGCTCCAGCGTCGTCGTGAGCAGGTCGCGAACGTCGTCGACGTTCTCGTTCTCCTCGTAGCGCGTGACGATGTTGCGCAGGTTCGGCGAGGGCCAGGTCTCGCCCTCCTCGTAGGGGTGGGGGGCGGCGCCACCGAGCGCCGCCGAGCCGTGGCACTCCGCGCAGTTGGCCTGGTAGAGATCCTCGCCCTCGGCCACCGAGGAGGTGAACTGCCCGGCCTCGGCGTCCTGGATGCGGTTCTGCTCGGCGACCCAGTAGACGGGCACGAACACCGCGAAGAAGGCGACGAAGACCAGGCCCCACCCCATGTAGCGCTCGACGACGGTCTTCTCGAGCTCGTCGTCGGAGTAGCCGGGGCGCATCGCCGGGGGGACGTTCTCGTAGCGGCGCTTGCCGCGGGTGCCGGCGAAGGCGAGCAGGCCGACGACGAGCAGGCTCGCCGCGAGCAGGATCCCGATGAGCAGTAGCGCAGGGGTCACGGGCGCGTCCTTGGGCTCGGGCGACGGTCGGCGCCGGCGGGCGCGGGCCGCGGCGGACGGTGCGGGCGGGTGGCGGGCGCGGCGCTCATGTGCAGTGGGGCCCGTCGGGCGGCTGCTCGAGGGTCTGCGCGGCGCGGGAGGGCCCGGTGATGATCTCGGAGGTGTCGAGCACCAGCGTGCCGTCGTCGGCGACCTCGACGCGGAAGCGGTCGAGGCCGCGGGCGGCCGGTCCGCTCATCCACTCCCCCCAGCGGTTGTACTGCGAGCCGTGGCAGGGGCACTCCCACCACTGCGAGGTGGAGCACCACGGCACGGCGCAGCCGAGGTGGACGCAGACCTGGTAGAGGGCGAGCACCCGCGCCTGCCCGCCGTCGGTGATCTCGGCGTACTGGCCCTCGGGGTCGTCGTCGGGGTCGTAGCGCACGAAGAGCGCCCGGCCCGGCGGGTACTCGAAGCGGCCGTCGTTGGCGTCGATCTCCTCGAGGATCGCCTCCTCGTCGTCGACCTCGAGCACCGCACCGAAGCCGCCGCGCACGTCCGGCCAGAGGTAGGCCAGCGTCGCCGTGCCGAAGCCGCCGACCGCGCCGAGCGCCGAGACGCCGAGCGCGCCGCGCAGGAATGCCCGTCGGCTGGGCCCGCGACGCCCGCCGGAGCCCTCGCCCGTGCCGCCATCGGCGCCGCCGGCCTCCCCCGCGGTGGCGCCCTTGCCCGCGGCGGCGCCCTTGCCCGCCGACCCGCCGCCCTTGGCGGCCATGAGGGCGGTCTGCGGACAGCCGACGCAGTCGCCGGGACCGCCGCCGGCCAGCGCCGCGGCCGGCACCGGGCGCGTGACGAGGCGTCGCAGCCACCAGCGGCCTGCCAGCGCCGCGGCCACGAGCGTGAGCCCGAAGCCGGCGACGACGATCGCGAGGGTCTGCAGCATGGGTGCTCGGGCCTCCTAGAGGACGAACCAGATGCCCTCGATCCAGGGCCAGGTCCAGTTGAACCCGGGCCCCCGGAAGAAGGAGCCGATGAGGGTCAGGGTCGCCGCGCCGACGAGGAAGATCGTGAAGATCGCATAGGCGGTCTTGCGGTTCTCGGGCTTCACCGACGGGTTCTTGTCGAGGTAGGGCAGGAGGATGAGCCCGATGAGCCCGACGATACCGGGGATCGTCACGCCGGCGATCATCGGGTGGAAGTAGGCGAGCAGCTCCTGCAGGCCGAGGAAGTACCACGGGGCCTTCGCGGGGTTCGGCGTGACGTTGGGGTTGGCGAGCTCCTGCAGCGGCGCGGGCGCGAAGGCGCTGAAGGTCATGACGAACGTGAGCATCGCGAGCAGCGCGACGAACTCCGCGCCGATGAGGTGCGGCCAGGTGTAGACCTTGTCGGCCTGCTGCGCGGCGATGCGCTGGGTGCCCGAGGGCTGGGCCATCTCCAGGCGCCGGGTCGGCGAGAGCCCCGCGAAGTGGGCCTCCTCGCCGCGGTCGCGCTGGGCGAGCGCCGCGGCGACGCGGGCCTTGCGCTCCTCGGCGGTCATCGGGCCGCCGGAGGCCGCGCCGACGCCGGCGGGCTCCTTGGCCGGCGCGGGGGCGCCGTCGCCGTTGCCGGCCGGCTCGTCGCCGGTGGCGGCCTCCTGCCCGCCCGCGTCCTGCCCGCCGGTGACCTCGCGCTGCTTGCGCACCGCGGCGGCCTTGGCCTTCGCCCGGGCGATGCGCTCGGGCTTGCCGGCGGCGATGAGACGGTCGTAGGTCTCCTGGTCGAGGTCGTCGCGCTCAGCCATGCGCTGCTTCTCCTCGGCGACCGCGGGGTCGCGTCGCAGCGGGCCCGCCGGTGCGGGGCGCCGTCGTCGGGTGGGCGGTCGTCGTCATCGTCGCTAGAGGGGGCCGGAGATGCCGCCGTCCTTGCGGATCCTCCAGAAGTGCACTGCGAGGAAGATCGTGAGGACGAACGGCAGGAGCAGGACGTGCAGGACGTACCAGCGGATGAGCGTCTCGGGGCCGATCTCGACCCCCCCGAGGACGAGGAACTCGACCTGCTGGCCGAAGACCGGGGTGAAGCCCGCCATGTTCGTGCCGACGGCGAAGGCCCACAGCGCGAGCTGGTCCCACGGCAGGAGGTAGCCGGAGAACGACAGCAGCAGCGTGAGCAGGAGCAGGATGACGCCGACGACCCAGTTGAACTCCCGCGGGGGCTTGTAGGCGCCGTGGTAGAAGACCCGCGCCATGTGGAGGAACACCGTGAAGTTCATGAGGTGCGCGCTCCACCGGTGCATGGAGCGCACGAGGTCGCCGAACTGCACGGAGGTCCGCAGCTGCTCCATGTCGAGGTAGGCGAGCTCGTTGCCGGGACCGGCCGCCGGCCGGTAGAAGAACATGAGGAAGATCCCGGTGATCGTGAGCATGATGAAGAGGAAGAAGCTCAGGCCGCCGAGGCAGTAGGTGTAGGAGAGCTTGAGCCCGTGCCGCTTCACCTTCACCGGGTGGAGGTGGTAGAGCAGGTTGTTCATCGACGCGAGCGCGCGGTCCCGGGAGGTGTCGCGGTAGCCCTTGCGGTAGATCGAGCCCGGCCGGAAGATCGACTTCCAGACGACGGTGTCCTGCAGCTTCGCCTTGGCCTCGGGCGGTGAGGGGATCGTCGGCATGGTTCCTCTGGCTGCGCTCTCGGGGTCCGGGCTCGGGTCTGGGGGCTACTGGCTGGAGTGCGTGCTCGCGCGCTCGGGCTCGCCGGGGACGAGCTGGCGCGGGAAGCGCTTCTGGATCCACACCGCGAGGAAGGCCATCGCGGCGATCGTGACGAAGGTCAGGCCCATGACGACGCTGTCACGGAAGACGTTGTAGAAGTCCTCGACGACGACGTTGCCGCCGACGACGATCTCGCCGGGGATGACGGTGCCCTCGAGCAGGAGGCGCTCGCCGTCGACGAAGAACACCCAGGCCGACGGCAGGATGCCGAAGAGCCAGAAGCCGCCGACGAACGCCGCGAACGCGCCGAGGAACGCCGCGACCCAGCCGACCTCGCCGCGCAGGCGGTAGGCCCCCGCGGCGAACACCGCGATGAGCACGACGCTGCCGACGCTGACGGCCACGCCCTGCCAGGCGTCGCCGAACTCCCAGAGCGCCTGGAAGACCTCCGGCAGCGCCGCGAAGAAGTCGCGCACCACGCCCAACGCCTGCCTCTCCTCGTCTCGGCGTCCTCACGCACGCCCGGTGGGGTCGCGCTGTTGCCGGCCGGGGTCCGGCGACGATGCGCTGCCGCACCCACCGGCGGGGGCGCCAACCCTCACCGCAGGGCTGATCGTACCGATGGGCGGGGTCGATCGCCAACCCGACGAGGGACGAAGGTCCCGGCGCCCGCAGGGCACGCGAGACTGCCCGCCGCGTCGAGGCCGGGCTAGGTGTCGATGGCGTAGGCGAACAGCCCTGCCGGGACGGCCCAGGCGTTGCCATCGGAGAGGTCGAGGACGTTGCGCGTCGTCATGATCCCGTCCCACTCGGAGGCGTTGACCGTAGCCGCCTCTGCCCATGTTCTGTGCCAAGGTCCGTAGGTCCTTGTCGGCCCACCCGTCCACCGCCGCCCGCACGATGCAGTTCGGGGGAATCCCGGCGTCGATGAGATCCGCGATCTTGCGCTTGACGGCGACGGTCTTGCCGACCCGACGTGGCGAGCGGGTCCGACCTCACCGTGGGATGGGACGGCCTCCCGGTTGTCTCCACGCGGGGAACCGTGCTCCACCCTCCGCATTGAACGCGGCAGAAGGCATACCATCCTCCGCGCTCAACGCGGAGAGCGGGGTATCCCTGCGCTGCCCGAGCCGACCCGCCGGAACGTCGGCCACCGGAAGAACGCATGCGGCGCGTTCGCCAACCGTCAGACCGGTGGCGTCGAAGCGCACACGGCAGCGGGTCCCCGCCACAAGATGGTGAGGCTGCGGCGCGATCCGGCTGTCCCTGCATCGATGACTGCCGAGGTCGTCTCGCGCACGGCTCCATCGCCACAGGCAGCCGGCTCACCCCACGCCGAGGTGCTCGGCGACGAGCCCGCGCAGCCCGGAGGCGTCGACGGGGCCGGTGTGGCGGTAGACGACGTCGCCGGCGGGGTCGACGAAGAGCGTCGTCGGCATCCCGAAGCCGCCGATCGCCTCGAAGAGGTCCCCGCGCCGGTCGGTCGCGAGGTCGTAGGTCACCCCGAGGTCGTCGGCGAGCTCGGCGGCGCGGTCGGGGTCGTCCTGGATGTTGACGCCGAGGAAGGCGACCTCGCCCGCGAGGTCGCCGGCGACCTCCTCGAGGTCGGGCATCTCCTCGACGCAGGGTGGGCACCACGTCGCCCAGAAGTTGAGGACGAGGGGATCGCCGGCGTAGTCGGCGAGCGCGACGTCGGGGCCGTCGGCGAAGGGCTCGAGGTCGACGTCGGGCAGCGGCTCGTCGAGCTCCGAGCCGGCGGCCTCGCCGAGGGTGGGGCGCTGCTCGAGCTCGGCGATCGCGGGGTCGACCTCGTCGTCGCCGCCGAGCACGGCCACCGCGGCCGCGGCGGCGATGACCACGGCGGTGGCGACGAGGCCGATGACGAGGGTGAGCGACGAGGTCGGCGTGGCCGACGCCTCGCCGCCGGCGCCGCCGACGGGCTCGTCGGGCTCGGGGGTGCGGGGCGGCTCGCTCACCACTCGGCGACGACCTCGCGGGCCGCCTCGACGGTGCTGTCGACCTCCGCGGCGGTGTGGGCGAGGCTCACGAAGATCGCCTCGTAGGCCGACGGCGGCAGGTAGTGCCCGCGGGCGAGCATGCCGCGGTGCAGCGCCGCGTAGCGTCCGGTGTCGACGGCCTTGGCCCCGGCGTAGTCGACGACGGGCTCCTCGGCGAAGAAGACCCCGAACAGCGAGCGGCAGCGCGGCAGCTGCGCGGCGACGCCGGCCTCGGCGAAGACCTCGCCCAGCCCGCTGATGAGACGCTCGGCGAGCGCGTCGAGGCGGTCGTAGGCCGAGGCGTCGAGCAGCCGGAGCTGCGCGGTGCCCGCGGCGACCGCGACGGGGTTGCCCGACAGCGTCCCGGCCTGGTACACGGGCCCCTCCGGCGCGAGGTGGGCCATGACCTCCGCCGAGCCGCCGAAGGCCGCGAGCGGGAAGCCGCCGCCGACGACCTTGCCGAGGGCGACGAGGTCGGGGGTCACGCCGTAGACCTCCGCGGCCCCGCCGCGGGCGACGCGGAAGCCCGTCATGACCTCGTCGAAGAGCAGCAGCGCGCCGTGGCGGGTCGCGAGCTCGCGCAGCAGCTCGAGGAAGCCCTCGGCGGGTGGCACGACGCCCATGTTCGCCGCCACCGGCTCGCAGGCGAGCACGGCGATGTCGGAGCCGTGCTCGGCGAAGACCGCCTCGACGGCCTCGCGGTCGTTCCACGGCACGACGAGGGTGTCGGCGGTCGCGCCCGCGGTCACGCCGGGCGAGTCGGGCAGGCCGAGGGTGGCCACGCCCGAGCCGGCGGCGGCGAGCAGCGCGTCGGCGTGGCCGTGGTAGTGCCCGGCGAACTTCACGATCTTGTCGCGGCCGGTCGCCCCGCGGGCGAGGCGGATCGCGCCCATCGCCGCCTCGGTGCCCGAGGAGGTCATCCGCACCTGCTCGATGCCGGGGACGCGCTCGACGATGAGCTCGGCGAGGGCGACCTCCCGGCCGGTCGGCGCGCCGAAGGAGGAGCCGCGCTGCAGCGCCTCGTTGGCCGCGCCGATGACGTCGCGGTGGGCGTGGCCGAGGATGAGCGGGCCCCAGCTGCCGACGTAGTCGAGGTAGCGCTGGCCGTCGGCGTCGGTGACGCGGCTGCCGTTGCCCTCGATGAGGAACCGCGGCGTGCCGCCGACGGAGGAGAAGGCCCGCACCGGCGAGTTCACCCCGCCGGGGATGACCTGCTTCGCGCGCTCGTAGAGCGCCTCGGACGACGCGGTCGGGGGGGTGGGGTCGATCATGAGGCCGAGGTCACCTTCGTCTCCTGGTCGGCGAGGGGGGTCACGCCGAAGTTCTCGGCGTAGAGCGCCGCGACGCGCGCGAGCTCCTCGTCGGTGAGGTCGGCGACGTCGCTCGCGGCGCTGAACTCCGCGATCTGCTCGGCGCCGTAGATGTTCGGCAGCGTGCTCGCGACGGCCCCGTCGGCGAGCACCCAGCGCAGCGCCGCCTGCGCGAGGGTGCGCCCCTCGGTGAGGAAGCCGAGCGTGGCGATCTTGTCGAGCCCCTCGAGCAGCCAGCTGCGCGGGCGGTGGCGGCGGTGGTCGTGCTTGTCGAAGACGGTGTCGGCGGTGAGGTTGCCCTCGAGCATCCCCGAGGAGTGCGGCACCCGCACGACCGCGGTGGTGCCGGTCTCGCGCGCGACGTCGAGGAGCTCACGGCCGGGATCCTGCTCGAGGAGGTTGTGGATGAGCTGGAGCATCGCGACGTCGCGGGTGCGCATCGCCGCGACGCCCTCGTCACGCCAGCCGATCTTCGGCCCGAGCGCGACGCCGTAGGAGCGGATCTTGCCGGCGGCGACGGCGTCGTCGAGGAAGCCGAAGAGCGCGTCGTCGTCGAGGTGGGCGTTGCGGGGGTTGTGCAGCTGCCAGCAGTCGATGCGGTCGGTGCCGAGCCGGCGCAGCGAGGCGTCGAGGGCGCCGCGCACCGCGTCGAGGCCGAAGTCCTTGCGGCGCTCCTGCTGGCCGCGCCGGCTCGCCGTGGCCTCGTCGGAGATGTCGTAGCCGAACTTCGTCGCGATGACGACGTCGTCGCGGACCCCGGCGAGCGCCTCGCCGAGCACCTCCTCGCCGTAGCCCTCGGCGTAGGCGTCGGCGGTGTCGAAGAAGGTGATGCCGGCGTCGAAGGCCTCGCGGTGCAGCGCGATCGCCTCGGCCTTGGTGTACTGCCCCCACCAGCCGGTCGTCACCGTCCAGTTGCCGAAGCCGACCTCGCTGACGACGAGGTCGTCGGTGAGCCTGCGGTAGCGCATCTAGGGGTCCTCCTCCGCCTCGGGCGTGGGGCTCAGAGCTCACCCGCGATGCTACTGCCCGTCCCGGGGGTGGCGGGACGCTCAGGTGGCGAGGGCGCCGCCGCGCTTGTCGCGGTACATCGCGCGGTCGGCCTCGGCGACGAGGTCGCGGGCGGGGTCGACGTCGGCGCGACCCTCGACGTGGGCCACCCCGACGCTCACGCCGACGCCGACGACGAGGCCGTCGACGTCGAAGGGCTCGGCGAGCGCGCGGCGGATGCGCGCCTCGACGCCCGCGGCGGCCTCGGCCTCGGCACCGGGCAGCAGCACGACGAACTCGTCGCCGGCGATCCGCGCGACGACGTCGCCCTCGCGGATGGCGCCCTCGAGGCGGCGCGCGACCTCGACGAGCACGGCGTCGCCGACGGCGTGGCCGTGACGGTCGTTGACGGGCTTGAAGGCGTCGAGGTCGCAGAAGAGCACCGCGAGCCCGGTGCCCTCGCGCCGGCAGCGCGCCCGCGTCCGCTCGAGCTCGCCGACGAAGGCCCGCCGGTTGGCGAGACCGGTGAGCGGGTCGCGGGCGAGCTGCTCCGACATGGCCGCCGAGGCGCGCTCGCGCTCGGCGAAGAGCCAGGCGAGGCGCCAGACCACGAGGACGTTGACGAGCGCCGCAGCGCCGACGGCGACCCAGCGCCCGAGCCCCGGGGGCTCGAGGGCGAGCATCGCCGGCGGCAGGAGCAGCGCGACGCCGAGGAGGATGAGCCGCAGCGATCCCCGCTCGGGCCGGGTCGGCGGGGTCGCGCCGGCGAGCTGGGTCATCGAGGGGTGGACGGCGGCGACGGCGAGCAGGGGGTAGGCGGCGACGATGAGCGCGTCGGTCGCGCCGCCGATCGCGTAGCCCGGTCCGAGGCTCACCGCGGCGGTGCGCACGAGGTTGCCGAGCAGGCTCAGGCCCGACGCGGCGAGGATGAGCCAGGCTGCGGGGCAGCCGCGCGGGATCGAGAGGGCGAAGCGCGTGAGGACCCCGGCGACGGCGGCCATCGTGAGCGGCCCGGCGATGAGGTGGGCCGTCGCGGCGTCGGGGCTGCCGGGCACCCCGGGCGTGAAGAGCACGACGGAGAGCACCGAGCCGACGGCGATGCCGACGATCGCGCCGTCGATCGTGCTCTCCCGGCCCCCCTCGGGCCGCAGGCGACGGGTGAAGACGACCGCGGCGGCGACGATGAACCCGTAGCCGGCCAGGGCGAGGACGTCGACGGCGGGGCCGGGCCCGGCGAGGATGAGCCACACCGACTCGATGACGAAGGCGGCCATCGCCCCGGCGAGCAGCCACCACGGCCGCGGGCGGGGCGGGCGCAGCCGGGTCACGCCGAGGATGACCGCCACCGCCGGCAGGAGCACGACGGCGACGCGGAGCCACGCGGCGGGCCCCGAGGGCGCGACGAGGACCCCGACGACGAGCAGGCCGCCGATCACGCCGAAGGCGACGGGCGTGGGCCTCATAGGGTGAGTATCGGCCACCGTGAGCCAGCACGAAAGCACTCGGGGCAGGTGGCCGCGCGTGCCGCCGCGCGCCGCAGGGCCCCGCCCCCGGGACGGTCCCGGACGCACGCGCGGTCCCGACCGGCGGCCGGGGCGTGCCTCAGGTGGGCTCGCCGAGGTCGCGGTAGACCCTCGCACGGGTCAGCCGCCCGTCGCGGGCGGCGTAGAACGCCGCGACGTCGAGCTCGTGCGAGCCGCCCGGCGTCGACAGCGTCTCGACGAGCTCGCAGGCGGCGACGTCGCCCTCGACGACGGCGTGGCGCAGCGCGAGGTGCGCGCGGATCGGCGCGGCGAAGGCGTCGGCGAACATCGCGCGCAGCGCCGCCCGACCGATGACGAGCTGCTCGCCGGCGACGAACGTCGCGTCGCTGGCGAAGGTCGCGGCGACGGCGTCGGCGTCGCGGGCGTTGAAGGCCGCGAGGTGGGCCTCGACGGCCGCCAGCGGTGAGCGGTCCTCGCCGGCCACCGGGCTCAGCCTGCCAGGCGGCGGGCCATCCAGCCCGCGGCGTAGGTGATGACGAGGTCGGCGCCGGCCCGGCGGATCGACGTCAGCGTCTCGGCCATGACCGCGTCGCCGTCGAGCCAGCCGCGCTCGGCGGCGGCGTGGACCATCGCGTACTCCCCGCTGACGTGGTACGCCGCGAGCGGCATCCCCGTGGCGGCCTTCACGCCCGCGACGACGTCGAGGTAGGTCGCGGCGGGCTTGACGAGCAGGAGGTCGGCGCCCTCGGCGACGTCGGCGCGGGCCTCGCGCAGGCCCTCGGCGGCGTTGGCGGGGTCGAGCTGGTAGCTGCGGCGGTCGCCGAAGGCCGGCGCGGACTCCGCGGCGTCGCGGAACGGGCCGTAGAACGCGCTCGCGTGCTTCGTGCAGTAGCTCATGATCGCGGTGTCCTCGGCGTGGCCCGCCTCGTCGAGCGCCGAGCGGATCGCCGCGACCTGGCCGTCCATCATCCCCGAGGGCGCCACGACATCGGCGCCGGCGTCGGCCTGGCTCACCGCCGCGCGGGCGTAGCCGGCGATCGCCTCGTCGTTGCGCACCCGCCCGGCGGCATCGAGCGGACCGCAGTGGCCGTGGTCGGTGTACTCGTCGAGGCAGGTGTCGGTGACGACGACGACGTCCTCGCCGTGGTCCTCGCGCAGCGCGCGCACGGCCTGCTGCAGGATGCCGTCGGGGTTCCAGGCCTCGCGGCCCTCGGCGTCCTTGCGGGCGGGCACCCCGAAGAGCAGGAGGGTCGACACGCCGGCGGCGACGAGCTCGGCGGCCTCGGCGCGCACGCTCGCCACGGTGTGCTGGGCCACCCCCGGCATCGACGCGACCGGCTCGGGTCGGGCGAGGCCCTCCTTGACGAAGAGCGGCGCGACGAGGTCGGCCGGGGTCAGGGTCGTCTCGCGCACCGCACGGCGCAGCGCGGCGGTGCGGCGCAGACGGCGCGGGCGGGCGGTGGGGAACGCGGGTTGCGACATGGCTCTAGGGTACGCAGCAGACGAGAGGAGTCGCGACGGTGAGCGGGGCGGGGCAGCCGGTCGCCCTCGGCGACGGCCTCGTCGTGCGGGACGCGACGGCTGCCGACACCGAGGCGATCTTCGCGCGCTGCCGGGAGGCCTTCGGCGCCGCCGAGGAGCCGGCGGTGCGCCGGGCCCTCGAGATCCACGGCGTCGAGGCCTTCGCCGTCGTCGCCGACGAGGGCGGCGCCCGGCAGGACGGCGCCTCGCAGGACGGCGCGGGGCACGTCGCGGCCTGCGCCTCGCTGCAGTCGCGCACCTTGCGTCTCGACGGCGTCGCCGTGCCGACCGGGCAGGTCGAGTTCGTCGCGACCGCCGAGGGCTACCGTCGGCGGGGGCTCGCCCGCGCGCTCATCGAGCGCCTCCACGCGCGCTCGGCGCGGCAGGGCCACCTCCTCGGGCTCATCTTCGGCATCCCCTACCTCTACCGGCGCCTGGGCTACAGCCGCGCGCCCGGCGGCCAGCCGCGGCTGCAGCTGCGTCGCGGGGCGAGCCTCGCCGCCCCGCCGGGCACGGCGACCCGCCCCGCGACGCCGGGCGACGCCGCCGCGCTCGCCGCGCTGCACCGCGAGGCGCAGGCCGCCGCGCAGGTCACCACCGACCGCGACGACCGGCTGTGGCCGTCGCTGCTGACCTGGCCGGGCGAGGAGGACGTCGCCGTCGCCGAGCGCGACGGGCGCGTCGCCGCCTACGCGCGCACCTGGCGCCTCGGGGCGCGCCGCTGGACCTTCGAGGCCGCCGCGGCCGACCGTCTCGCCGCGACCGCGCTGCTCGCGGGTCTCGCCGCCGACGCGCCGCTGTCGCTGGCGATCACCGACGCGCCGGGCACGCCGCTCGGCAGCGTCCTCGTCGACGCCGGGCTCCACCTCGACGCCGGCGAGCCGCCCTACGCGCGGGTGCCCGACGCGCTCGCGCTGCTGCGCCACCTCCAAGGGCTGCTCGAGGCCCGCCTCGCCGCCTCGCCCTTCGCCGTCGGGGAGGCGACGCTGCGGCTCAACCTCTACACCCACGCCGTCGCGCTGCACGCCCGCGACGGGGCGATCACCGCGATCGAGCCCGACACGCCGGTCGAGGACGTCGCGGTCGGCGCGACGACGCTGCCGCCCGAGCGCCTGGCCGAGCTGCTGCTCGGCGCCCGCGACATCGCCGAGCTCGAGGGCGTCGACCCCGACGTGCGCTGCGACGGCACGCGGGCGCTGACGCGGACGCTGCTGCCCGCCCGCCTCGCGATGGTCGCCCCGGAGTAGCCGCCGCGGGGACGCGAGGCCGCCGCGGGGCCCGGGCACGGAGCCCGAGGGCCGTGGGCCGGCGGCGGGCTCAGCGCGCGGCGTCGACGACCGCGGCGACGAGCCCATCGAGGTCGTGGGGGTCACCCTCGGCGTCGACGCGCAGCCCGAGCTCGCGGCAGGTCTCGGAGGTCACCGGCCCGATCGAGGCGACGCGGACCTCGGCGGGCGGCAGCCCGCCGTAGAGGTCGACGAAGTTGCGCACCGTCGAGGAGGACGCGAAGGCGAGGACGTCGACCTCACCGGCGGAGATCCGGTCGGCCACACCCTCGGGCAGCGCGGTGGCGGGCACGGTGCGGTAGGCCTCGACCTCGGTGACCTCCCAGCCGGCCTCGGCCAGGCCCGTCGCCAGCGTCGGGGTCGCGATGTCGGCGCGGGGCAGCAGCGCCCGGCCGGGCGGCCCGGCGGCGAGCGCCTCGACGAGCCCCGCGGTGGTGTAGCGGTCGGGCACGAGGTCGGCGCGCAGCCCGATGCCGGCGAGGGCCTCGGCGGTGCCCGGCCCGACGACGGCGAGGCGGACGCCGGCCAGCGCCCGGGCGTCGACGCCCCGGCGGGCGAGCGAGGCGGCGAGCGCGGTGACGCCGTTGGCGCTCGTGAGCGCGACCCAGTCGTAGGTGGCGGCGTCGGCGAGCGCGACGTCGAGCGCGTCGGGGTCACGGGTCGGCTCGACGGCGATCGTCGGGGCCTCGACCGGCTCGGCGCCGAGGGCGCGCAGCCGGTCGGACAGCGCGCTGGCCTGCTGGCGGGTGCGCGGCACGAGCACGGCCTTGCCGTGCAGCGGCCGCCGGGCGGCGACCCAGGCGAGGTCGGGGTGCTCGTACCAGGCGATCTCCTCGCGCAGCGCGGCGACGTCGCCGACGACGGTGACCGCCGGGGAGGTCAGCCCCGCGGCGGCGACGTCCGAGCCGGCGTCGGCCAGCGTCGTCAACAGCGTGACCTGCCGGGGCGTCGAGCCCCAGCGCACGAGGGCGACGGGCGTGGCGGGGTCGCGGCCAGCGGCGATGAGCGCGGAGGCGATCTCGCCGATCCGGCCGACGCCCATGAGCAGGACGAGGGTGCCGGGGAAGGCCGCGAGCGCGTCGTAGTCGACCTGGGTGGCGCCCTTGGTGGGGTCCTCGTGCCCGGTGACCACGGCGAAGGCCGGGGCGGTGCCGCGGTGGGTGACGGGGATGCCGGCGTAGGCGGGCGCGGCCACCGCCGAGGTCACCCCCGGCACGACCTCGAAGGGCACCCCGGCGGCGGCGCAGGCCTGCGCCTCCTCCGAGCCCCGGCCGAGCACGAAGGGGTCGCCGCCCTTGAAGCGCACGACGGCGTGGCCCTGCCCGGCCTTCTCGGCGAGCAGCGCCGAGAGCTCCTCCTGGGGGATCGCATGGCGGTCGGGCAGCTTGCCGACGTAGACGCGCTCGGCGTCGTCGCGGCACAGCGACAGCGCCTCGAGCGGGGCAAGGCGGTCGTAGGCGACGTAGGTCGCGGTGGCGAGCAGCCGCGCGGCGCGCAGCCCGAGCAGGCCGGGGTCGCCCGGGCCGCCGCCGACGAGCGCGACGGTGCCGGCCTGCGCCGGCGGGCCCCCGAAGGGCAGCGCGTCGGAGAGAGGCGCCGCAGGCGGCCGCGCAGCGGGGGGCTGGCCGTCGGCTGGTGGGCTCACGAGGCGTCCCGTCGGCGGGCGTCGATGGCCTCGACGAGGGAGCGGCCGCCTGACTCGAGCATCTCCTCGGCGAGCGCGCGGCCGAGGCCCGTGGGGTCGTGCAGCGTGCCCCGCTGGGACTTGCGCAGGACCCTGCGCCGGCCGGGGTCGGCGAGCAGGCCGGCGATCTCGAGGACGCCAGGCACAGGGCTCGAGGCGAGCGCGCCGATGGGGGCGCTGCAGCCCCCGCCGATCGTCGCGAGGAAGGCGCGCTCGGCGGTGACCGCCGCTCTCGCGTCGGGGTCGTCGGCTGAGGCGAGCGCGGCGAGGGTTGCGCGGTCGTCGGCGCGGCACTCGATCGCGAGCGCCCCCTGCGCCGGGGAGGGCAGGCACTGGCCGGGCTCGAGCGGCGCGCCGGCGACGGCGAGGTCGAGCGCGCCGATGCCGCCCTCGGCGGGGTCGCGGTAGAGCCGGCGCAGCCCGGCGAGGGCGACGACGACGGCGTCGAGCTCGCCGGAGGCGACCTTGCCGAGGCGCGTGGGCAGGTTGCCGCGGACGGGCAGGACCTGGAGGTCGGGCCGGACGCGCAGCAGCTGGAGCCGGCGGCGCTCCGAGGAGGTGCCGACGATCGCGTTGTCGGGCAGCGAGGCGAGGTGGTGGCCGTCGCGGGTGACGAGGAGGTCGCGGGGGTCCTCGCGGGGCGGCACCGCGCCGACGACGAGTCCGTCGACGGGCTCGGTCGGCAGGTCCTTGTAGGAGTGCACGGCGACGTCGCAGTCGCCGGCGAGGACCGCCTCGCGGATCGCGTCGACGAAGAGGCCCTTGGCGTTGAAGTCGGCGATCGCCCGCTCGGGGTGGAGGTCGCCGGTGGAGGCCAGCGCCACGAGCTCGAAGGCGTCGCCGGCGACGAGGCGGGCGGCCTGGGCCGCCTGCGCCCGCGCGAGGTCGGAGCGACGGGTGGCGACTCTCACCGCACCGACCTCAGGCCGCGCTCTCGCCGGATGCGCCTGTGCCGCGCCCGCCCCGGTCCTGCGCGCCCCGGTCGGGCCCGGAGGGCGCGTCGCCGGCCTGCCCCCGCGACCCCTCGGCGGACCCCGCGCCGCGCCCGGCGTCGTCGGAGGGCAGGACCGTCGGGTCGCCGGCGGCGGGCAGGTCGAAGAGCTCGGCGAGCGCGGTGGCGTAGAGCTCGGCGCCGCGGTGGTCGGCGTGGCGCTTGAGCCGGACCGTCGGCTCGTGCAGCAGGGTGTTGATGATCCCACGCGTGAGGGTGTCGACGGCGGCGCGCTGGCTCTCGTCGAGCTCGCCGAGGCGACCCTCGAGGCGCGCGAGCTCGGACTGGCGGATCTCCTCGGCGCGGGTGCGCAGCCCCCGCACCGTCGGCTCGACCTGCACGGTGCGCGTCCAGCCGGCGTAGCTCGAGGCGGCCTCCTCGACGATCGCGCGGGCCTTGCGGACGTCGACGCCGCGCTCGCCGGCGTCGGTGAGGGTGCGCACCGCGTCGATGTCGAGGACGGTGACCCCGGGGACGCCCGCGCAGGCCTGGTCGACGTCGCGGGGCACGGCGAGGTCGACCAGGGCGAGGCGCCGCCCGGCGCGTCCGGCCACCGCGGCCTCGACGTCGGCGTAGCCGATGACCGGCTCGCCGGCGCCGGTCGAGGTGAGCACGAGGTCGGCCTCGGCGAGGGCCTCGCGCAGCGCCGTGAAGGGCAGCGCGGCCCCGCCGACCTTCGCGGCGAGTTCCTCGGCGCGGTCAGCGGTGCGGTTGGTCACCGTCACCGACGAGGCGACCGACGCGAGGCGCTCGGCGGCGATGCCCCCCATCTGCCCGGCGCCGACGATGAGGGCCCGGCAGCCGTGGAGGTCGCCGAGGGCGCGCTCGGCGGCCTGCAGCCCGACGTCGACCATCGTCGCGCGGCCGGCGTCGAGGTCGGTCTCGACCCGGGCGCGCTTGGCCACGCGCATCGACTGGCGGAAGAGCGCGCCGAGCAGCCGCCCGACCGCGCCGGCGTCGTCGGCCTGCTTGAAGGCCTCGCGCACCTGACCGTGGATCTGGCGCTCGCCGACGACCATCGAGTCGAGGCCGGAGGCCACGGCGAAGAGGTGGGCCGCGGCGCGCTCCTCGAAGTAGTCGTAGGCCAGCGGCGCGAGGTCGTCGATGGGCACCCCGGCCCACTCGGCGGCGAAGTGGCGCAGGTCGGCGACCCCGCCGTGGTAGCGCGACACCGCCGCGTAGACCTCGACGCGGTTGCACGTCGACAGCACGACCGCCTCGCGCACGTGCTCGCGCCCGAGGAGGTCCTCGAAGGCCTTCGCGCGCAGGTGGTCGGGCACCGCGAGTCGCTCGAGGAGCCCCACGGGCGCGGTGCGGTAGTTCAGCCCGAAGACGAGCACAGACAAGAGATCGCTTCTTCCCTCGCGGACTGTCGATCGCCGCCGCGGATGAGGGGCAGGGTAGCCCCGTCGAGGACCGCCTGCCAACGCGCCCGCCGCTCGGCCGAGGGCACGGCGTCGAGGGCTGCGCGCACCGCCGGGTCGGCGCGCAGCTCGCCGAGCAGCACCGCGAGCTCGCCGTAGGCGGCGTCGTAGCGCGCGGCGAGCTCGTCGCGCAGCCGCGTGGCGAGCGCCGGGGAGGTCCCGCTCGTGCTCACCGCGAGGCTCACCGGCCCTCGGCGCACCGCGGCCATGAGCCCGGCGTCACCGGGGTGGGCGGCGTCGGGCGCGGCGTCGGCGCGCACGCAGAGCACCCCGGCGGCGGCGGCCTCGGCGGCGACGGCGTCGTTGACCTCGGCCGAGGCCGTCGCGGCGATCGCGAGCGCCGCCCCGTCGAGGTCGCCGGCGGCGTAGCCGCGCGCCTCGTGGGCGATCCCGCCGGCGGCGACGCGCTCGGCGAGGTCGCAGGTGAGGTCGGGGGCGACGAGGGTGACCGCCGCGCCGCTGCCCTCGAGCGAGGCGAGCTTGCCCGCGGCCACCGGCCCACCGCCGACGCAGACGACGCGACGACCCGCGAGGTCGACGGCGAGGGGCACCCAGCGCGTCACTGCGGCGGGGCGTGGTCGAGCACGTCGGCGAGGCCCGTGCGGGCGGCGCTGTCGACGACGGCGTCGGCGGCCCGGCGCTGCTCGTAGAAGGCGAGGATCTGCAGCTCCACCGAGAGGTCGACCTTGCGCAGCGACACCCCGTCGGGCACCTGGAGCACGACCGGCGCGAAGTTGAGGATCGAGGAGACCCCGCCGTCGCAGAGCCGGTCGGCGACCCCCTGGGCGGCCGGGCCGGGCACGGCGATGACGCCGATGGCGATGTCGTGCTCCTTGACGAGGCGCTCGGTCTCCTCGACGTGGCTGACCTCGACGCCGGCGACGGTCGTGCCGACCTTGGCGGGGTCGTCGTCGAGCAGCGCGGCGAGGTGGAAGCCGCGCTCAGCGAAGCCGCCGTAGTGCGCGAGCGCGAGGCCGAGGTTGCCGAGCCCGACGATGCACGTCGCCCACTCCTGGCTCAGCCCGAGCTCGCGGGAGATCTGGCCCACGAGGAACTCGACGTCGTAGCCCACCCCGCGGGTGCCGTAGCTGCCGAGGTAGGAGAGGTCCTTGCGGACCTTCGCGGGGTTGACGCCCGCGGACTCGGCGAGCGCCTGGCTCGAGACCGTCTGCGCGCCCTCCTCGGCGAGGTCGACGAGCACCCGGAGGTAGAGGGGAAGGCGCGCGACGCTCGCCTCGGGGACACGGCGGGCGGTCACGACATCAACTCCCGTGCGGTCGTCTGGATCATCGGCGGCGGAGGCGCTCCCGCGGGATGGGCACCCTCCCGACACCTCAGGGCAAGCGTACCGACCCGCTCGGCTCGCCTCAGATCCCGCCGGAGGCCTCGAGCGCCTCGGCCACGGTGGCGGCGTCGACGACGCCCTCGGCGACCTCGACGCCCGCGACGGCGACGACCGGCACGCGCGGGCCGTAGCGCTCGGCGAGGGCGGGCTCGGCGTCGACGTCGACGAGCTCGACGGCTGCGCGCCCCTCGGCGAGGCCAGCGACGAGCGCCTCGGCCTGCCCGCAGAGCCCGCAGCCCTGCCGGGTGTAGACGGTGACGACGACACCGCTCATCCCGCCGCCGCCTCGGTTCGCGCCCGCGCGGGCTGGCTCGCCGCCCGGAAGCCGGCGTACATCACGCTGACCCCTGCGGTGAGCGCGACGGCGACGAGCTCGTCCTGCCCGGCGCGCACGAAGCTCGAGGAGGAGGCCGACAGCGCCACACCCGCGGCGATGAGCAGGACCGCCGGGCGGCGCTGGCGCACCCCGCTCGTCACCGCGCCGACGAGCACGACGAGCGAGCCGCCGAGGGTCAGCGGCCGCAGCACCGTCCACGCGAGGCCGTCGCCGTAGGCCTGCGCGCCGAGGGGGATGCCGCCGCGGGCGTCGGCGGCGGCCAGCGCCGCGGGCTCGACGGGGCTGAGCGCGACGGCAGCGACGGCGGCGACCGTCGCGACCGCGCCCAGCGCCCACCACAGTGGCGCGCGGCGGGGCATGAGCAGGTGGAGCTGGCCGACGGCGAGCAGCGGGACGTTGAGCAGCGCCCCGGCGAGCCAGTACAGCCCGAACCAGCCGGGGCTCCAGCCGGCGGCGAAGCCGGCGGCGAGGGCGACCATCCCGACGGCGTAGAGGCCGAGCGAGGCCGACCAGGCGAGGGCGTGCGGGCGCCGGCGCGCGGCGAACTGCTGCGCGAGCTGGGTGGCGAAGGCCCCGGCGACGAGCGCCCCGGCAACGGCGATGGCGGCGGCGAGCATGATCCGAGGCCGTAGCCTACGCGCTCGCGCCACCCCGGCGCGGCCGACGCGAGCCCACCGCGCAGCCGACGCCACCCCCCGGCGCCGGGCACCCCGAGGACCGACCTGCCGAGCAGAGGAGCACCGCACGATGCCGCCACGCGTGGCCCTGGCCACCGCCCGCGCCGCCTGGGGCCTCGACCCCGACGAGCCGGCGCTGCTCGCCGCCCTCGCCGAGGCGGGCGTCGAGGCCGAGCCGCAGGCCTGGGACGACCCCGACGCCGACTGGGCGGCCTTCGACCTCGTCGTGCTGCGCTCGACGTGGGACTACGCCGAGCGGCGCGCGGCCTTCCTCGACTGGGCCGAGCGCGTCGAGGCCGCGACGACGCTCGCCAACCCCCTCGAGGTCGTGCGCGCGAACACCGACAAGCGCTACCTCGCCACCCTCGCGGCAGCGGGCGTGCCCGTCGTCGACACCGCGTTCTTCGCCCCCGGCGAGGAGGTCGTCCTGCCCGAGCACGGCGAGGCGGTCGTCAAGCCGGCGGTCTCGGCGGGCTCGCGCGACACCCTGCGGACCTGGCCCGGCGAGCGCGAGCGCCCGCTGGCCCTGGCGGAGCGGCTGCACGCCGAGGGACGCACGGTCATGGTCCAGCCCTACGTCGCCAGCGTCGACGAGCGCGGCGAGTCCGCCCTGTTCTACCTCGACGGGGCCTTCAGCCACACCGTCGCCAAGGGGCCGATCCTGCCGCCGGGCGCCGACGTGATCGACGGCCTGCACGCTGCCGAGGACCTCGCCGCGCGCGAGGCCACCGAGGCCGAGCGCGCCGTGGCCGACGCCGCCCTCGACGTCCTCGACGCCGACGGGCTGCTCTACGCCCGGGTCGACCTCGTCGACGCCGCCGACGGGACGCCGGAGGTGCTCGAGGTCGAGCTCACCGAGCCGTCGCTCTTCCTGCGCTACGCCGAGGGCTCGGTCGAGCGCTTCGCCAGGGCCATCGCCGCCCACGCGCGCGAGCGCGCCCGCCGCTGACCGGCTCGGGATCCGCTGCGCAGCCAACGTCCGGCTGCAGAGGCGAGCCCATCGCGGCCATTCGCGCATGGCCGCGCCCTGCTCTCTCCGAAGGGCCGGCAACCCCTGTGCGCAGAGTCTCTGCTGCAGGCTCGAACACCCAGGGTCACCCCGTAGCGGCTGCATCTGCTGGTTGTGGATGGTCCGCGGGTCCTTGCCCCACCGCCAGGTAGGTTGCGGCACATGCCGGCGCGGCTGACGATGCGCACCAGCGGGACGTGGGCGGCACGGCTCGCCTCCGAACTCTTCAGGTCACCAACCGGCGAGGCCACGCGTCGTGACGTGGGTGGAGGGGATGACGTACTCGCGCAATCAAACCAAACAGGCAGGGAAGCTGCTGCGCCGCCACGAACTCGCCAACGACGAGGTTCCCGACGACCAGCGCATATGGGCCTTGGGCGTGCTCAACGCCTGGCGCCAACAACATGGCTACCCACTCACGAAGGCGACGATGGCCCTGCGCAAGAGGCTGCAGACCAAGAGCCTCGAGGGCGACGCCGCCCAACGCCTGAAGCGGCGCGGCACGATCATCGGGAAGCTCGTCCGCCATCCGCGCATGCAACTCACCACGATGCAGGACGTCGCCGGTTGCCGCATCGTGCTGGAGGAGGCGGAAGCCGTCCACATCTTCATGGATGGATGGCGTGTTCGCGAACGTCTTGTCTCGGTCGATGACTACGTGAGCCAACCTCAGCCATCCGGGTATCGAGCCTTGCACTGGGTGGTCGAATACGACGGACTCCTCGTCGAGATGCAGATTCGGACGGCCGCCCAGCACAAATGGGCGGTCGGAGTCGAGCAGATCGGCGCTAGCATTGGCTGTGATCTCAAGTCTGGAGTTGGGCCGGAGCCGGTCCTGGAGTGGCTGGCCGCCGTGGCGGAGGTATTCGCCTACGTCGATGCCGGTCGCCGCCACCCTTCAAGCCTCGAACTCCGCGTGATGAAGCTGCGCGCACCGGCTGCGTCAGCAGCTCGCGAGCACCGACGGCGACAGCAGGAGGGATGACGTTGAGCAGACTGCGGCACTTCCTCCTGGTGTTCGATCATCGTGAAGGATCGATGCTCTGGCACGAGGAGTTCGACTCGCTGAATCGAGCTGTCACGCGCTACGGCGAGGTGGAGCAGCAGTACGACACCACAGACCATGTCGAGGTCGTCCTCATCGGCTCGGACTCACTCGACACCATCAGCCGGACGCACCCGAACTACTTCGGAGGTGCGGTATCCACGGCACGAAACGAGTACCTGGCGGACCTGTAGGACCCCAGCGGGTCTGCTGACACCCCCACTGACACCCCCACGTATGGAACAAGCACCAGGGCACGGACAGCACGAGATGACGAGCCCAGGCGACCAGGGCCTCAGCGCAGCTTGCGGCGCATGAGCTTGCCGGTCGGCGCGGTCGGCAGCTCCTCACGCAGCACGACCTCGCGCGGGCACTTGAAGCGCGCGAGCAGCGTGCGGCTGTGGGCGATGAGCTCCTCGGGGGTCGCCTCGGCGCCGGGCCGCAGGACGACGTGGGCCACGACGGCCTCGCCGGTGCGCTCGTGGGGCACACCGACCGCCGCGGCGGCGGCGACCGCGGGATGGCGGACGAGGACGTCCTCGACCTCGCGGGGGTAGACGTTGAAGCCGCTGACGATGATGAGGTCGCCCTTGCGGTCGACGAGGCGCAGGTTGCCCTCGTCGTCGGCGTAGCCGATGTCGCGGGTGCGGAAGAAGCCCTCGGGGGTGAAGGCGAGGCGGGTGCGCTCGGGGTCGCGCCAGTAGCCGGCGAAGACGTTCGGGCCGCGGGCGAGCACCTCGCCGGGGTCGCCGCGGCGCACCGGCGTGTCGCGCTCGCCGACGAGGCGCAGCTCGACGTCGGGCACCGGCCGCCCGACGCTGCCGTAGCGCGGCGCCTCGCCCATCGCCGTGGTCGTGAGCACCGGGGCGGTCTCGGTGAGCCCGTAGCCCTCCCAGACCGGCACGCCGAAGGCGGCGGCGAAGCGCTCGGCGACCGCCGCGTCGAGCGGCGCGGCGCCGCAGGCGGCCAGCCGCAGCGCGGAGAGGTCGCGCTCACCGGGTCCGCGCCCCGCCCAGGCGGCGAGCATCGGCGGCACGCCGAGCATCACCGTGACCCGGTCGGCGGCGACGGCGTCGAGGCTCGGCTCGGCGACGAAGCGGGCGAGGCAGCGCACCGCCGCGCCGCAGGCCAGCGGGTAGGCGAGCCCGACGTTGAGCCCGTAGATGTGGAACATCGGCAGGGCGCCGAGGACGACGTCGTCGACGGTGAGCCGCTGGTGGGTCGCGTCGAGCTGACGGTGGTTCGCCGCGAGGTGGCCGTGGGTGAGCATCGCCCCGCGCGGCGTGCCGGTCGTGCCGGCGGTGTAGGCGAGCAGGGCGAGCCCGGCCGGCGCGCCGGGCGCGGGCGGCTCGGCCGGGCCAGCGTCGGGCTCGAGCAGCGCACCGTCGGCGGCGGCGAGCTCGGCGTCGGCGGCGAGGGCCTGCCAGGCCGACGGGTGACTGTCGAGGACCTCGGCGGGCTGGTCGAGGGCGTCGTCGATGCCGACCAGCGCCTCGCGCAGGTCGTGGTCGGCGACGATCGCCGCGACCCCGGCGTCGGCGAGGATCGTGCGGGCCTCCTCGGCCGTCGTCGCGGTGTTGAGGGGCACGGCCACCGCGCCGGCGCGCCAGGCGCCGTAGAGGGCGAGCACGAAGCCGGCGCCGTTGGCGGCGAGCAGCCCGACGCGGTCGCCGCGGCCCACGCCGACCGCGGCGAGTCCGGCGGCGGCGCGGTCGACGGCGGTGTCGAGCTCGGCGTAGCTCCAGCGGTCGTCGCCGTCGAGCAGGGCGGGGCGCTCAGGGTGGGCGCGTGCGCGCTCGGCGAGCGCCTCGGCGAGGGTGCGCTGCTCCACCGCGGCCCCGTTCGCTCGTCGCGGGCGCCGCCGCCGGTGGGCCCGTCGGCCCGCCCGCGGCGCGGACGGGCGCAGCCTACCTGGCACCGCGTCAGCCGCCGGCGCGCGGGTACGGTTGGGGCATGCGCGACGTCCCGACCCCGCCGGATGGGCCGCGGGTCATCGCCACGACGGCGGGGCTGCTGCTCTCCCCCCTCGACTGGGTGCTCGACGCGATCGCCGACGCGGGCTTCACCGGCACCGAGCTGCTCGTCAGCCACGACGCCGACACCCGCGACCCCGCCGGCGTCGCCCGGCGCGCCGCCGAGGCCGGCCTCGACGTGCCCGTCGTCCACGGCCCCTACATGGTCCTGCTGCGGCGCGTGCTCGCGTCCTCCTACATCGACAAGAGCCGGCGCTCGCTCGAGCTCGCCGCCGAGCTCGGCGCGGCGACGATGGTCGCCCACGCCCCCTACCGCTGGGAGCGCCGGGCGCGCGGCTGGCTCGCCGAGGCCGACGCCGAGGCCGCCGAGGCCGGCACGCGCTTCGCGATGGAGAACCTCTATGCCGTCGGCGGGCGCAAGCTCTCCTCGGTGGTGACGACCGAGGAGCTCACCGCCTTCGACCACGTCGTGTTCGACACGAGCCACTTCGGCATGGCCGGCATCGACCTCGTCGAGGCGTGGGAGGCCCTCGCGGGCCGGGTCGTGCACCTCCACGTCTCCGACAACTTCGGTCAGGGCAAGGACAGCCACGCCCCGCTCGGCGAGGGCGTGCTCGACCTCGCCGGCTTCCTCGCCCACGTTGGCCGCTCGGGCTTCACGGGTACGGTTGCCCTCGAGCTCGACTGCCGGCCCTACCTCGACACGCGTGAGTCGCTCGTCGGCTTCCTCGCCGAGCAGCGTCGCCGCGCCGAGCGCGGGCTCGCCGGCCTCGAGCTCACCCCCACGCCGCAGCGACACCGCGGCGGCGCGCCGCCCACCGGGGCGCGCGCGAGAGCCGACCTGGAGGGCTGATCACCGATGACCGACCTCGCCGACAAGCGCGTGCTCATCATGGCCGCGGACCTCTTCGAGGAGTCCGAGTTGCTCTACCCGCTGCACCGCCTGCGCGAGGAGGGCGTCGAGGTCACCGTCGCGAGCGCCGGCGCGAAGGCCGTCAGCGGCAAGCGCGGCTACGGCCCGATGGGCGTCGACGCCGACCTCGCCGACATGGCCGAGGGCGACTTCGACGCGCTCGTCATCCCCGGAGGCTTCGCCCCCGACGCGCTGCGGCGCAACGCCGACGCGCTCGCGCTCACGAAGGCCTTCGACGCCTCGACCAAGCCGATCGCGTTCATCTGCCACGCCGGCTGGCTGCCGATCTCGGCGAGGATCGTCGCCGGTCGCCGCGCAACGAGCGTCGGGGCGATCCGCGACGACATGGAGAACGCCGGCGTCGACTGGGTCGACGAGCCCGTCGTCGTCGACGGCAACCTCGTCACCGCGCGCACGCCCGCCGACCTCGGGCCGTGGATGAAGGCGCTGATCGCCGCGCTGGCCTGAGCCCGACCGGCGCTCA
>PWFH01000013.1 GCA_003553795.1 Egibacter sp.
AGCGTGTCGGTGACCGTGCCGCGCAGGAGGTCGGACTCCCCGTCCTCGGCCTCCGCGGTGGTCGCCGCGAGCAGCAGCACCGCCGCTGCGAGGATCCCGACGAGCCCCACCGTGCCCTGCCGCCGCCGGTGCTGCGCCCCGTGCCGCATGCCAGACCCCTTCCCCGACCGCTCTCCAGTGCACCGACCCTTCGTGAAGCACCTGTGACCTTGCGTAGATATCACTCTCGGTCATGGGCCTGGGCCGGCAAGGGTCGACCGGCCCGGCACGACACGACGACCGGCGGCCTCGCGGACCGAGGAGGGCTTGCTGAGCCGAGGATCGTGTGGTTTCGTTGAGTCGGACGCTCACCGTAGGGGGCTCGTCGGCGTCGACCTCGAGGGGGAGGTGGCGTCCGGCGATGGAGCGCCCACCGAGGGGGCCTCCGGGCGTCGGCGTCGGGCAGCGCCGCGCCGCTGCCGAGACGGGCCCGACGTCGGGCGTCCGGCCCCGGCCTCGTTGACCGACGAAGCCGCAGAAGCGGCTCGTCCCGTCCGCCCCCGCACCGCACCGCGACGATCGCGATGAAGGAGCAGCCCATGAGCACCTCCCAAGCCCGCACGGGACGACACCTCCGGCGACGCGGACTGACCGCGCTGCTCGCCCTTGCCACAGTGGCCGCGCTCCTGCTCGGCACGGGCTTGCCCGCCGCCGATGCCGGTTCCGGCGACGCCACCTTCAGCCCGCACGCCGCGCGCGGGATCGACGCGGCGTGCGTTGGCGCCGAGGGCTTCGACCCCGGCTTCGCTGACACCACCGGGCTCGCGCCCTCCACCCAGGAAGCGATCGCTTGCCTGGCCTTCTACGAGATCACCGCTGGTACCACGCCGACGACCTATGGTCCGTCCGCCCGCGTCCAGCGCGTCGACATGGCCGTCTTCCTCGCCCGGCTGCTCGACCATGCAGCCGCGACGAGCGACGGTCTCACCTTGCCAACCCCGGAGGCGCAGGGCTTCACCGACGTCGCGGGCCTCAGCACGGAGCGACGCAACGCGGTCAACCTGCTCGGCACCCTCGGAGTCACCGGTGGCACCGGGGACGGCTCAACGTTCTCGCCCTTTGAGTCGGTGACCCGCCGCGACATGGCCTCCTTCCTCGTCCGCGTCCAGGACCTTCTCGAGGAAGGCAGCTACGACACCTCCGAGTCGTTCTTCAGTGACGTGCCCGACGACCTGGCCCGCTCGGAGGACATCAACGCCCTCGCCGCCCAGGGCATCGTCCAGGGCGGCGTCGACGGCAGCTACGGCCCGTTCGCGCCCGTGCTGCGATCCCAGATGGCGCTGTTCATCATGCGCCACGTCGACGAGAACGTGACGGCGGGGCGCATCGCCGCTGCCACAGGAGACGGCCCCCCAGCCGGGACCGAGGTGTGCTTCGACGAACCCGAGCTCGGCACGACCCGAGATGGCGCGAACAACCCCATCGCCGAGCCACGCGCGGACGTGAGCGACATCTGCGTGACCTACGACGCCGACGAGCTGCTCCTGCGCACGAAGGTCGACGATCCCACCGACCCGCTGACCGACCCGTCCTGGGCGATCATTCCCGACGGCGCTCCCGACACGCCCGTCACCGGGGTGCTCCACACCCTCACCACGAGCGGCGAGCCCTTCGCCGACCCCACCCACTCCGTGCAGTTCCGCCAGATCACCTTCGAGGGCGAGACCGAGCTCGAGGCGCAGATCTTCGACGTCACCACCGAACCCGACACCCGCGTGTGCCTCGACGAGGCCAGCGCGGAGTTCAACGACGGCTGGTACGACGTGCGCGTCGACGACCCGAGCTGCCTCGAGGCGGCCGGGGCGCCCGAGACGCTCCAGCTCAGCACGTTCATGGTCTACCGCTTCGGCACCGACGTGCAGGACTACGCCTTCGACCGCTGGCCAGGTCCCGACGGCTACCTCGGCCCGGTGACGCTCGGCGACACGCCGACGGGGACGAGCGCAGCCTGCGTCGACGCCCCGGCAGGCACGACCCAGGACGGCTCGACCGAAGGCGCGCCCAACGACGTGCCCCAGGCCGACATCGTCGAGGTCTGCGCCTCCTACGGCGCCGACGAGATCGAGTTGCGCACGCGGGTCGCCGAGCCGACCGACCCGTTGAGCGATGAGAACTGGACCGAGGACTGGGGCGTGCAGGCACCGCCTGGGCTGCGCTACGAGCTCTCCACGACGGGTGCGCCCGTCCACCCCGACCCGGAGTGGACCGTCGTCTACGAGCCGCGGCGCGTCCATCCCGACGAGGACTACTGGATCGAGGCCGACGTCGTGGAGTTCGTCGAGGACGACCTTGACGAGATCCGCTGCACCGACGCCGACACCGACGCGGCGTTCGAGGACGGCTGGTACGTCGTGTCCTTCGCGCCGTCCTGCCTCGGTGATCCCGCGTCCTTCGAGCTCAGCGCGCAGATGACCTACCGGTTCGACACGGGCTTCACCGGCGTCGGCTTCGACGTGCAGCCGCAGGGGCTCGGGGAGACCTTCGACCCGATCGTGCGTCCGTAAGGGCGGGCCTAGCGCCACGCGCCTCACCTCGCTGCGGCGCTGTCGTGGGGCTCGCTTCCGCCGGTCGTCCGGCGCTGGCACGCCACGAGCGGCCATCGCCGGGCGACGGTGCGCTCACCGGCCGGCGTACCGTGTGAGGCCTCGTACTGCGGCCGGCGCCATCCGGGTCAGGGGCACGACTCCGCGATGGCGAAGTCGACGCTGGCGAGCCACGCAGAGTCGCGGTGCTCGCGGACCTGCCAGGCGTAGTCGCCGAGGTCGATGTCGAGAGCCTCGGGCAGGCTTCCCGCCATCTCGAAGGCACCGCTGGCGTCGGCGGTCATGACCGCGCCCGCCTCGAGCATCTCCGAGGGCACGGGGTCGATGACGAGGTCGTAGTCGGCGCCCGGCTCGAGGCCGGTAGCGGCGACGACGAAGTCGTCGCCGATCTCGGCGCAGGACGGCTCGACCGACAGCGAGACCGACGGCTCGGGCTCCGGTGAGGGCTCGTGCTCGGGCAGGTCGGCGGCGCCGCGGTCGATGACCACGTGCGCGGTGCGCATGAGGAACGACGCCATCTGCCCGCGGCTGACCGCCGCCCACGGGCTGTACTCCCCCGCGCCGGTCCCCGTGGTGATCCCCGCCGCGACCAGTCGCCCCACATCGGTGTAGTGGGCGCTACCCGACCCGATGTCGCCGAACGGCACCTCCCCCGCCGGCAGCTTGACCTCGTAGCCGGCAGCGGTGAGCCGCGCGACCATCGACGCCATCTGCGCCCGCGTCACCACCCGGTCCGGCGCGAACTCGTCGGACGACACCCCGCGAACCACGCCCAACTCGGCCATCACCGCGATCTCCTCGGCGAAGGCATGCCCCTCGACGTCATCGAACGGCGCGGGCGCCGGCGGCCCGGGATGGTCACCCGTGGCCCGCAGCAGCCGGTCCATCATCGCCGTCATCTGCCCCCGTGTGATCGACTGGCCGGGCGCGTACTCCTCCGCGGTCACCCCGCGGGTGACGCCCCACCACGCCAGGCAGTCGATGTCCCCGCGATGCGCCGAGCCCGCCGTGTCGACGAACCCCGCCGGCGGCACCTCGCCAGCCGGACACGCCAGCGCCGTGCTCGGCTCAGGCAACGGCTCCGGCTCAGGCAACGGCTCCGGCTCGGGCTCCGGCTCGGGCTCGGGCTCGAGGCCGCTGAACGCCACCCGCCCAGAGGTCGGGAAGCGCTCGATCTCGGTAGTGATCATGTTGCTCGCGGTGCCGAAGAAGCGGATCGACGAGGGGCTGCCGAGCGCGGCGTGCTCGAAGGCCACACCGAGGAAGTCCAGCTCCCCGCCGCGCGAGGCGACCCCGTCACCGGTCACGGCCCACGAGTCGGGGTCGCAACTCGGCAGGGCGATGACCCCGGCGTCGAGCGCCGAGCCCCCGCTGACGATCACCGCGGCGTTGTCACCGTCGCAGCCGTCGCGCTCGCTGCCGGTGGTGTCGATCCACCAGACGACGGCGTCGAGTTCGCTGGCGTACCACTCGTCGTAGGTCAGGATCCCGAGCACCACGAGGCCGTCGCAGTAGTAGGTCGCGCCGAAGACCCCGACGTCGATCCAGCTGCTCGTGCCCCGTGGCTGGTCCCAGAGCCGTTCAGCACAGAGATCGTCTGACTGCGGGTTGAGCGTGCCGTCGAGGCTCGCGGCGAGCGGCGCAACCCGTTGCTCGGCGACCTCCTCGCCGCCAGCGGCCTCCAACCGCGGGGAGGAGGCCTCCTCGAGGTGGCCGACCACGAGCGCGGTGCGGGCCTCGCGGTCCACCGCCTCGGCATGCGGGGCGCTGGGGTCCGCACCTCCGGCGCCGGCGGGCACCGACACCGCACCCAGGCTCAGCATCGTGAGGACGGCGATGCCGGTGCCGATGAGGCGCCCCCGGTGAATAGCACGTCGCGGATTGCTCGTGGGATCTGCCATGGATGCTCCGTCCGCTCACTGGGCTGCCGCCGCACCCTGTCGGCGGTGCGGCCGATCGACGCGCCGAGGACCCGTCGACCCGTCCCGAGTTCACACAGGGGCCGGCGTGGCGCTGAGCCTGTCGAGGGGCGTCGACGTCGCGAAGCATGACATAAGGGTGTGACATTGCGAAAAATGCAAAAGGGACACCATGCTGGCGGCGGACTTCAAGCGGAGAAGGTGCGCACCGACGTGGGCGTTGACCCGGGGGGGTTCCATGCCGTGACCGATTCGCTACGCTACGCGCGATGTCACGGACGGGCGGCCGGTGCGGTGCCCGGCGTCAGGCACGGTCCACGAGAGCCGCGGGGGGACGGCATGGAGGTCGTCGGCAGGGGTCGGCATTCGCGATGGCTCGCGCTCGCGGCCGCGCTGGCGGCCGGCCTCGCACTCGTCGCTGCAGCCCCGGCGCCAGCAGCGGCGGCGTCGACGTGCCCCTCGGGCCACGTCGCGCTTACCTTCGATGACGGGCCGGGACCGCACACCCCCGCGGTGCTCGACGTCCTCGAGCGCCACGACGCCGCCGCGACGTTCTTCGTCCTCGGCCACCGCACCCGCAGCGCCCCGGGGATCGTCACGCGACAGGCGCGCGAGGGCCATGTCGTGGCCAACCACAGCGAGCGTCACCGCGAGTTCACGCGGCTGTCGAACGCCCAGATCCGCGAGTCGGTGCGCGCGACCGACGCGGCGATCCGCGACGCTGGGGTCGAGCCGATCAGCGCCGTCCGCCCGCCCTACGGCGCGACGAACAGCAGGGTACGGGGCGTGCTACGCGACGCCGGCTACGCCCACGTCCTCTGGAGCGTCGACCCCCAGGACTGGCGCGGGCACGCCTCCTCGACCATCGTCCGCCACGTCACGAGCCGGCTCGCCCCCGGCGCGGTCATCCTCCTGCACGACTACGGCGGGCATGCGCGCAACACCATCGGCGCCCTGCCGCGGATCATCGACACCGCGCACTCGCGCGGATACTGCTTCGGCGTCCTCGACGACCGCGGCCGGGTCGTGGCCCCGACCCCGCCTGAGCCGCCGCCGCCCGAGCTCGACGACGTCGCCGCGCGCGGCACCGAGGCGGCCTGCCCTGAGCCCGTCCCGGCGGGATTCACCGACCTCGACGACCTCGCGGAGCCCACGCGCGAGGGCATCGACTGCCTCGTCGGCTTCGGCCTCGCGCGCGGAACGTCGGCCACGGCCTTCCAGCCACGCGAGCCGGTGCACCGCGTCGACGCCGCGGTCCTGCTCTCCCGGCTCCTCACCTACGACGCCATGCACTCAGGGCTCGTGCTGCCCTGGCCTGAGGGCGAGGAGTTCACCGACGTCGTCGACTTGAGCGCCGAGCGCCGCGACGCGGTGCGGACCCTCTCGGCGCTCGGGGTGACCAACGGCACCGGCGACGGCACGACGTTCTCGCCGTTTGCGAGGGTGACCCGCCGCGACATGGCGGTGATGCTCTCGCGCCTGCAGGACGCCACCGTCGGCCCCGACGCCGCCGGAGAGGGCGGGCGCTTCTTCCTCGACGTCCCGCCCGAGCTCGCCGGCGCGGCCGAGATCAACGCCCTCGCCGACCGCGGGATCGTCCAGGGCGCCGCCGACCGCACCTTCGGCTGGTCCGAGGCAGTCCGCCGCGACGAGCTCGCGCTGCTGCTCGCCCGTCACCTCGACGAGCACGTCGAGGCGGGCCGGCTGCCCGCCGCCGAGCCCGTCCCGGTCGAGGAGCGCGACGAGGCCGACGGCGACGAGGCCGACGCTGAGGGCGGCGACGAGAGCGACGAGGCCGACGAGGAGGCCGTGCCGGCACCGTAGCCGGGCCGTGCGCGGGGCGCCCCTCAAGCGCCGGCAAAGGACACCTTGTCGCCGCCTGCCGGCAAGCGCATGCTGAGCTCGGCGAGGCACCGGGCACCGCACGGCGGCGCGACGGGCGACGGAGCCTCGGAGCGAGAGCAGGTGCGCGATGCGCAGGGCTCCGCGGGCCGGCGGTCGGACACTCGTCGTTGCCCTCGCCCTGGCCCTCGGCCTCTCCCTCGTGCCACCTGCCGGACCACGCGAGGCCAGCGCGGCGTCCTCCTGCCCGCGAGGCCACATCGCCCTGACGTTCGACGACGGCCCGAGCCGCCACACCCCGTCGGTGCTCGACGCGCTCCGCCGTAGGGACGTGCCCGCGACGTTCTTCGTCGTCGGCCAGCGCGTGCGCAGCAGTCCAAGCCTCGTGCGGCGACAGCACCGCGAGGGGCACGCCGTGGCCAACCACACCTACCGCCATGAGCGGCTGACGTCGCTGTCGGACTCCCGGATCCGCTCGACGGTCGGGGCCACCCACCGGGCGATCCGCGACGCCGGCGCGCCGGCGGTCAGGGCGGTGCGCCCGCCCTACGGCGCGACGAGCAGCCGGGTGCGCCGGGTGCTGCGCGACGCCGGCTACGCCCACGTGCTCTGGACCATCGACCCGCAGGACTGGCGCGGCTACTCCTCGTCGACGATCGCCCGCCACGTCACCGCCCGACTCGCCCCCGGCGCGATCATCCTGCTGCACGACGGCGGCTCGACGACCCCGAACACCGTCAGGGCGCTGCCACGGATCATCGACACCGCGCATGCCCGCGGCTACTGCTTCGGGCTCATCGACGGGCGCGGCAGGGTGGTCGCGCCGACGCCACCGGCACCCCCGCCACCGCCGCTCGACGACGTCTTCGACCGCGGCACCGCCGCGGCCTGCCCGCCCGGCGACGCCGCCGAGACACCCTTCGCCGACCTCGGCGACCTACCCGCGCCGACCCGCGAGGCGATCGCCTGCCTCGTGCGCTACCGCTTCGCCGAGGGCACGTCGGCGACGGCCTACCGTCCCCGCGAGCCGGTGCGCCGCGTCGACGCCGCGGTGCTGCTCACCCGGCTCCTGCACTACGACGCCGCGCACTCTGGGCTCGTGCTGCCGTGGCCGAGCCGCGAGCCGTTCATCGACCTCGACGGCCTCAGCGCGGAGCGCCGCGACGCCGTGGCCACCCTCGAGGCGCTCGGGGTCACGACCGGCACCGGCGACGGCACGACGTTCTCGCCCTACCGGACGGTGACAAGACGCGAGCTCGCGGTCATGATCACCCGGGTGCAGCGCCTCACCGCCGGCGGCGAGGCTGCGGGGGCTGACAAGCGCTACTTCCTCGACGTCGCGCCAGGGGCCCCAGGCGCGGCCGAGATCAACGACCTCGCCGCCCGAGGGATCGTCCAGGGTGCGGCTGACCGCACCTTCGGGCCGTCGAAGGAGGTCTCGCGCGCCGCGGCTGCGCTCATGCTCATGCGCCACGTCGACGAGCACGTCGCCAGCGGGCGCCTGCCGGTCCGGGAGGTCGCAACAGCCGAGCCCAGTGGCGGCTGAGGGCCCGGGCCGGGGTGGTCCACAGGCAGGCGGCAGCGATCGGCCCCGGCGAGGCCTGGTCCTGCTTGGGTGGGGCCATGGCCCGCC
>PWFH01000053.1 GCA_003553795.1 Egibacter sp.
CAGCCCCGACGACGACGGCTCCGACTGATGGCCAAGGCCTCGGCTGCCACGCGACGGCGCGCGACGACCGAGCTCGGGCTGCTCGTCATCGCCCTGCTCGCCGTGCTCGTCGCCGCGGCACTCGTCGAGCTCTCCCAGGCGCCGGAGATCCCCGAGGCGGTGCTGACCTACGGGGCGGCGTTCCTCGTCACCGCGCTCGTCGCCCACATCGGCCTGCGCCGCCTCGCACCCGGCGCCGACCCGCTGCTGCTGCCCGTCGCGGTGCTGCTCACCGGCCTCGGGCTCATCATGGTGCGGCGCATCGACTTCGCCGGCGGCGAGCAGGCGAACTTCGCGGCGAACCAGGTGACGTGGGCGGCGGCGGCCGTGCTCGCGTTCCTGCTCACCCTCTACTTCCTGCGCGACCACGCGAGCCTCGACAGCTACCGCTACCTCATCGGGCTCGGCTCGCTGCTGCTGCTGCTCACCCCGCTGCTGCCGGTCATCGGCCGGGAGGTCAACGGCGCGCGGATCTGGCTGTCGATCGGCGGCCTGTCGTTCCAACCGGTCGAGGCCGCCAAGCTCGGCTTCGTGATCTTCTTCGCGAGCTACCTCTCGGAGAAGCGCGACCTCCTGTCGGTGGCCACGACCCGCCTCGGGCCGCTCATGCTCCCGCCGCTGCGGGCGTTCGGGCCGCTGCTCGGCATCTGGGTCGTCGGCCTCGCCGTGCTCGGCCTGCAGAACGACCTCGGCCCGACGCTCCTGCTCTTCGGCGTCTTCATCGTCATGCTCTACATCGCGACCGGGCGGCTGGCCTACCCCGTCATCGGGGTGCTGCTCGCCGGCGCCGGCGCGGTCTTCGCCTACCAGAGCTTCGGGCACGTCCAGGACCGCGTCGCGATCTGGCTCGACGTGTGGTCGCGCTACGACAGCGACGGCTTCCAGCTCGCGCAGTCGCTCTTCGCGATCGGCACCGGGGGGATCACCGGCGTCGGCCTCGGGCAGGGCCAGCCCGACTTCGTGCCGTTCGTGCGCACCGACTTCATCTTCTCGGCCTTCGCCGAGGAGACCGGGCTGCTCGGCACGACGGCGATCCTGCTGTGCTTCGTCGTGCTCATCGGCCGCGGCTTCCGCATCGCGCTGCAGGCCCGCGACGACTTCGGGGCGCTGCTCGCCGCCGGGCTCACCTCCATCCTCGCGCTGCAGGTCTTCGTCATCGTCGGCGGGGTGACCCGCCTCATCCCGCTCACCGGGATCACCTTGCCGTTCGTCTCCTACGGTGGCTCGTCGCTGCTCGCGAACTTCGTGCTCGTCGCCCTGCTCGCGCGCATCAGCGCGCCCGGGCGGCCGCGCCGGCGTCGACGCCGGGCCGCGGCGGAGGACGAGCCCGCCGCGGCCGAGACCGGCGAGCAGGCGGGCGCAGGGCCGGCGTCGGGCGATCCCAGCGCGGCCGCGCCGCCGAGGGCGGGTGAGGCCTGATGCGCAAGCAGATCCGCCGCATCACCCTCGGCGTCGTCGGGCTCTTCGCCCTGCTCTTCGTCAACCTCAACGTCATCGCCGTGCTGCAGGCCGACGAGCTGCGCACCGACCAGCGCAACGCCCGCGGGCTGCTCGCCGAGTACGAGACCCCGCGCGGGGCGATGATCGCCGGGCAGGGCGCGGCCTCCGAGGAGATCGCCGGGTCGACGGCGACCGGCGGGCGCCTCGACTACCTCCGCGAGTACCCCGAAGGGCCGACGTACGCGCACGTCACCGGCTACCACTCCTTCGTCTACGGGCGCAGCGAGCTCGAGGCCTCGTTCAACGAGTTCCTCATCGGCTCGGCCCCCGAGGCCTTCGCGCGCAACATCGCCGACCTCCTCGCCGGACGCCAGCGCGCCGGCGACACCCTCCAGCTCACCATCGACCCGCAGGTGCAGCGCGCCGCGGTCGACGCGCTCGACGGTCGGGTCGGCGCGATCGTCGCCGTCGCGCCAGCCACCGGGGAGATCCTCGCGCTCGCCTCCGCGCCGACCTACGACCCCAACCCACTGGCGAGCCACGACGGCGACGTCGTGCGCGAGGCCTGGAGCGACCTGGCCGGGCGCGACGTCGACCCGCGGCTCAACCGCGCGCTACGCGAGACCTATCCCCCCGGCTCGACGTTCAAGCTCGTCAGCGGCGCCGCCGCGCTCGAGAGCGGGGTGCGCCCCTCCACCGCCTACCCCGATCCGCCCGCGCTCGAGCTGCCGCTCACCGAGGCGACGATCCGCAACTTCGGCTCCGGGGTCTGTGCCGATGGCAGCTCGATCACCCTCGAGCGCGCGATGGCGGTGAGCTGCAACACGACGTTCGGCCAGATCGGCCTCGACCTCGGCAACGACCGCCTCGTGCGCCAGGCCGAGCGCTTCGGGCTCAACCACGACTGGGACCTCCAGATGGACCGGATCGCCGGGAGCGTCATCCCCGACGACCTCGACGAGCCCTCGACCGCGCAGTCGGCGATCGGCCAGCGCGACGTGCGCACGACGCCGCTGCAGATGGCGATGGTCTCCGCGGCGATCGCCAACGACGGCGAGCTCGTCGAGCCACGGCTCGTGCGCCACGTGGAGGACATCAGCGGGCGGGTCGTCACGCGCTTCGACGCCGAGCCGCTGACCTTCGCCGGCAGCGCGCAGGCGGTCAGCGGCGGGACCGCCGCGGCCCTGCGCGACATGATGGTCGACGTCGTCGAGGACGGGACGGGCACCGGCGCGGCGATCAGCGGCGTGAACGTCGGGGGCAAGACCGGCACCGCGCAGCGCGGTGAGGGCGAACCCCCTACGGTGTGGTTCACCGGCTTCGCGCCGGCGGAGCTGCCCGAGGTGGCCGTCGCCGTCGTCATCACCGACACTGGCGCCGGCGACACCGGAGGCGGCGTGGCCGCGCCGAAGGCCCGCGCGGTGATCGAGGCGGCGCTCGCCGGCAACGAGCAGGACTGAGGGGATGGACGAGACGCAGCCGATCGGCGGTGCGGGCGGCCAAGGGCGCCGCGCTGACGACGCGGCCTTCGACGACACCGCTCCGGGCGGCTCGGGCCGCGACCCGCGCGGCACCGATGCGGGCCCTCCGGGTGGCGGCGCCGGCGCGCGAACCCGGCTCAGCGGGCGCTACGAGCTGCGTGGCCTGCTCGGCCAGGGGGGCATGGCCGACGTCGTCCTCGCCTACGACGACCAGCTCGACCGCGAGGTCGCCGTCAAGATCCTCCACGCGCGCTACGCCGACGACGCGACCTTCCTCGCGCGCTTCCGTCGCGAGGCGCAGTCGGTGGCGGGGCTCAGCCACCCCAACATCGTCAGCGTCTACGACGCCGGCGAGCAGGCCGGGCGGCCGTTCATCATCATGGAGTACGTCCGCGGCAGGAGCCTCGCCGACACCCTCGCCCACGAGCGACTGACCGTCGACCGTGCCCTCGAGGTCATCGGCGACGCCGCCCTCGGGCTGCACTACGCCCACGAGCGCGGCCTCGTCCACCGCGACATGAAGCCCGGCAACATCCTCCTCGGCGACGAGGGGCAGGTGAAGGTCGCCGACTTCGGCATCGCCCGCGCCATGGGCGCCGAGCACGTCACCCAGACCGCGACGGTCTTCGGCACCGCCGCCTACGTCGCGCCCGAGCAGGCGCGCGGCGACGAGGTCGACCGCCGCACCGACGTCTACGCCCTCGGGTGCGTGCTCTACGAGACGCTGACCGGGCAGACGCCGTTCACCGGCGACACCCCCGTCACCCTCGCCTACAAGCACGTCTCCGAGGTGCCGGTGCCGCCGAGCGCGATCGAGCCCTCCCTCGCGCCCGAGCTCGACGACGTCGTGCTCAAGGCCATGGCCAAGGACCCCGCCGATCGCTACCAGACCGCCCGGGAGCTCAACGCCGACCTCCAGCGCGTGCTCGCCGGGATGCCCGTGGCCGCGCCGGCCGCTGGGGCGTGGGCGGCGCAGACCGAGGCGCTGGACACCGAGGCGCTCGAGCCGGAGGCCGAGCCGGAGCCACGCACGCGCCGCGGGCTCGGCATCGCCCTGCTCGCCATCGTCGTCCTCGCCCTCTTCGTGCTCGCCGGGGTGCTGCTCGCCGCGGTGCTCGGCGGGGAGGCCGTCGAGGTGCCCGTGCCCGACCTCACCGGCCTCGACGTCGCCGAGGCCCAGGAGCTCCTGCGCGACGACGGCTTCGTGCCGGTCATCGCCGAGGAGCGCGAGGCCGCCGAGGGCGTCGCCGAGAACGAGGTCGTGCGCTCCGAGCCCGCCGCCGGCGAGCTCGCCGAGGAGGGCAGCGAGGTCCTCCTCGTGCTCTCCGAGGGCCCCGACCTCGTCGAGATCCCCGACCTCGAGGGCCTCGACGTCGACGAGGCCCAGCGCGCGCTCGTCGAGCTCGGGCTCGGCATCGGCGTGCAGGAGACCGAGCCCTCCGACGACCTCGACGAAGGCCTCGTCCTGCGCAGCGACCCTCCCGCCGGCGAGGAGGTCGAGGAGGGCACCGAGGTCGCCCTCGTCGTCTCCAGCGGGGCCGAGACCGTGGCCGTGCCCAACGTCCTCAACCGCACCGAGAGCGAGGCCACCGACGCCCTCGCCGGCGCCTGCGACCCCAGGCCGTGCTTCGAGGTCGAGGTCGAGACCGAGGCCTCCGACACCGTCCCCGAGGGCCGGGTCATCTCCCAGGACCCCGACCCCGGCACCGAGGAGGAGCGCGGGGCCACCGTGACGATCGTCGTGAGCGAGGGAGCCGACACGTTCACGATGCTCGACGTCGTCAACCAGCCCGAGCAGACCGCGATCGACCGTCTCGAGGGCGCCTGCGAGCCCGAGCCGTGCGTCACCGTGCGGGTCGACCGCGAGGAGTCCACGACGGTCTCCGAGGGCCGGGTCATCCGCCAGGAGCCTCAGCCCAACACCACCGTCGACCGCGGCGCGACCGTCCGCATCGTCGTGAGCGAGGGCGCACCGCCCGCTCCCGAGCCCACCCCGGAGCCCGAGCCGGAACCCGAGCCGGAGCCCGAGCCGGAGCCCGAGCCCGAGCCCGAGCCGGAGAACGGCAACGGCAACGGGGAGGACTGAGCCGCTCCGCCGAGGCCGCGGCGCCGCCGCTCGCTGGAGCGTTCACCCGCTCCCACGGCCCAACGCTCCAACCCACTGCGCCGCCGCTCGATGGAGCGTTCACCCACCCCCACGGCCCAACGCTCCAACCCACTGCGCCGCCGCTCGCTCGGACGGTCGAGCGCGCCCCGCGGGTCAGGCGAGCCGCTGCGCGGCGGCGAGCCCCGAGCGGGCCGCGCCCTCGACGCGGGCCTCGCCGAAGGCGTCGCCGGCGAAGACGAGCGGCGCGCCGTCGATGTCGGTGGTCACGGCGCGCTCGGGGTGGGGGGCGAGCGGCCGGGCGTAGCGCCAGCGCTTGAGCTGCACCGCGACCGGCCGCCCCTCGCCGAGCCAGGGCGCGACGTGGGAGCCCAGGCGCGCCGCCGCGGTCGCATCGTCGAGATCGGCGAGCGCCGCGCTCTCGGCGTCGGTGGCATGCGCGGTGAGGGCTGGCCGCACCGAGACGCCCTTGCGCTGGTTGTCGGCGAGCCAGCTGATCGGCCCGTCGGTGACCTGCACCCCGCCGGGCCAGGGCAGGGCCGGCGGGGCGCTGAGCACCGCGAGCAGCGAGACGCACGGCGCGTAGGCGAGGTCGGTGAGCTCCTCGGCGCGTGGCGCGTCGGGTGGCAACAGGGCGAGCGACTGCGGGACCGGCGGGGTGAGCAGGAGTCGGCGCCCCTCGACGACCTCGCGGGCGCGCATCCCCTCAACGCTGAGCCTCCACCGTCCGTCGACGGTGTCGGCGCGGGACACCCGCCGGCGCTCCCGGACCTCGAGCCGGTCGGCGAGATGGTGGGCGAGGGCGTTCATGCCTCCGTCGACGACGTAGCGCGGATGGCCGTCGGTGGGGATCTCGACGGCCTCGGGCCCGGCCAGCGCGGACGGCGCTCGGGGCAGGCCGTGGGACCAGGCGCGCAGCGGCAGGCCGGCGACGCGCCAGCCCTCGACGAGGCGCGCGAAGGGGTCGGAGCGCACCGTGAAGAACTGCGCGCCGTGGTCGATCGTCGCGCCCTCGACCCGGCGGGTGGCGAGACGGCCACCGGCGCTGCGGCTCTTGTCGAGCAGGACGACGTCGGCGCCGTCGGCCGCGAGCACGGTTGCCGCGACGAGGCCGGCGAGACCGGCTCCGACGATGACGACGTCGTGGATCTTGGGATCCCGGTCGACGGCGCTCACTGCGGCGTGGCCACCGGCACGGGCAGGGAGCGCAGGAAGTTGCCGAGGAGGTCCATGCCGGTGGAGGTGAGGATCGACTCCGGGTGGAACTGCACGCCCTCGACGGCGTGCTCACGGTGGCGCAGCCCCATGATGAGCTCACCGCCGTCCTCGGCGGGCGTCGACGCGGTGACCTCGAGCTCGTCGGGCACCGAGGTGGGGGCGACGACGAGGGAGTGGTAGCGGGTCGCCTCGAAGGGGCGGGGCAGGCCGGCGAAGACCCCCGCTCCCTCGTGGGCGATCGGAGAGGTCTTGCCGTGGTAGAGCTCCGGGGCGCGTACGACCTCGCCGCCGTAGACCTGGCCGATGCACTGATGCCCGAGGCACACGCCGAGGATCGGCACGTCGCCGGCGAAGGTCTCGATGACCGCGCAGGACAGCCCCGCGTCGTCGGGGGTGCCGGGGCCCGGGGAGATGACGATGCCGTCGGGACGCCAGGCGTCGAGCTCGTCGAGGGTGAAGGCGTCGTGGCGCTCCACCGTGACGTCCGCGCCGAGCTCGCCGAGCTCCTGGGCGAGGTTGTAGGTGAAGCTGTCGTAGTTGTCGACGAGGAAGATCCGCGCGGCCATGGGCTCCATGCTACCGACGGTCGGGCTCACGGGGACCGGACCTGCGGCGGTCGGGCTCGTCAGCATGCGACGCCGACCCGTCAGCATGCGACGCGGACTCAGCGGCATGCGACGCCGAGCCGGCGGGCCAGGCGTAGCCGTCGGCGTCGACGTGACCCCGGACGCCGAGCGGCCACCAGCCCGCACCCGGCACCGACGGCCCGCGGGCGGCGAGCCGGCCGACGGTGCCCGCGGGCCGGGCGGCCCCCTCGGCGTCGAGCGCGGCGAGGGTGACGTCGGTGAGGGCGTGCCCCAAGGAGCCGAGGCGCGCGTCACCGTAGACGGGGTGGGCGGCCACCGGCCCCGCGGGGCCGGCGAGGACGCCCCGCAGCCGCGCGCCGGAGGTCTCGTGCAGCCGCGCGCCCTCGTCCTCGTCGACCGGTCCCTCGACGAGGGCCACGCGGACGTCGGTGAGGCTGCCGCCGACCTCGGCGAGCACCGCACCGAGCCCCGCGCAGCCCACGAGCAGGGTCGGGCGCCGGCGGCGGGCGCCCCGCAGCACCGCGCCGGGCTCCTCGCTGGAGGGCAGCGCGAGGGTCGCCGCCGCGAGGACGCCGAGCCCGAGGGCCGCAGCCAGACCGAGGGGCCGTGACAGCGGGGCGGCGAGCAGGAGGGTCTCCCCGCCCGCGCGGACGTCGGGCACCCACAGCCGCAGCGCGAAGGCCGCGGAGACGAGGACGTCGTGGGACAGCGCGACGTCGCCGACGATCGCGGCGGTGGCCTCACCCGGCAGGGGGGCCTGACCGACCTCCGGCGCGGTGCGGCGGATCGCCTCCTTGAACCGGCCCGCCCGCTCGCGGCGGGCCCGCAGGGGCGACCAGCGCCCGGCCGGACGGAGGTTGCGCGGGAAGGGCTGGAACTCCGCCGCGGCCGCGACGAGGACCCGCTCGACCGACGGCAGCGCGGCGCGGTGGGCGGCGAGGTCGTCGTAGGCCGCGGGGTCGGCGACGACGACGCGGCCGCGATGGCGCTCGACCGCCTCGGCGATGGCCTGCCCCTCGAGCCCGCGCTCGAGGACGACGCAGACCGCGGCGAGTCGCCAGGTCGCGAAGGCGGTGATGAGCAGCGCCGGCCCGGTCGGCAGCAGGGCGGCCACCCGGTCGCCTGGTGCGACACCGGCGTCGGCGAGCACCGTCGCGAGGCGGTCGACGTGCTCGAGCACCTCCCGGTAGGTGAGACGGTGACCGGCGACGTCGATGGCATCGGTGTCGGGGAAGTCCTGCGCGGCGTCGTCGAGGAGCCGCGTCACCGGCACCGAGGGCGCGGGGTAGCGGCCGGGAACCCCCGGTGGGTAGGAGGCGCTCGGGTCGCCCCCGCTCACGTCGTGAGGATCCCGGCGACCCCGAGCACCGGGTCGGACACGAAGGTCTGGTCGACCCAGGGGAAGATGACGGTGAAGAGCAGGTAGACGATCGCCGCGATCGCGACGAGCCCGAGCACGAGCAGGAGCGCGCGCCTCACGGCCGGAGCTCCGCGAAGGTCACGAGCCGCTCCGCGGCGCTGAAGCGCGGATGGCAGGTCGTCAGCGTCAGCGTCGGCTCACCGGTCTCGAGCGGGTCCTCGTCGAGCACCCAGCCGTCGTAGGGGCCGACGACCTCGCTGGAGGCGACCTCGTAGACGAAGCGCTCGCCGTCACGGTCGACGACATGGATCTCGTCGCCTGGCTCGATCTCGTCGAGGCGGAAGAACGGCCGCCCGTAGGTCACCCGGTGGCCGGCCACGGCGAAGTTGCCGTCCTCGCCGGGCATCGCGGTGTCGGGGTAGTGCCCCGGTCCGCGCTGGAGGTCGGCGACGGTGACCCCGCCGATGACGACGAGGGTGGAGGAGACGACCGGGCGCTCGTCGCTGCCGGGGCGGTGGAACTCGAGGAGCGCGACGGCCTCGGCCCCGCCGACCTCGCCGGCGGGGGCTTGCGCCTCCCCCTCCTCGCCGAGGGTGGGATCCTCCGGCTCGAGGCCCTCGGCGTCCGCCGAGCCAGCGCCGGCCGCCCCGTCGACGGCGTCGAGCTCGCCGGCCTCCCATGCCTCGAGGAGCGCCCGCTGCTCGCGTTCGGTGGCGAGATCGGTGAAGAACATCGCGTAGACGACGTAGAGCGCGACGACGCTGCCGGCGGCGATGAGCGTCCAACCGGCGATGGCGAGCAGCCGCGCGCTCAAGGGGCGGCCGGCCGGCCCGGGGGGCTGTGCGGTGTCGCTGCGGGGCGGGGCCTCGGTCGTCATCGGGTCCCCCCCATCGCCGCCTCGCGGCCTCCTGCCGGACGGTGGCCCGGCACGAGCAGCCTGCCGTTGCTCTCGACCTCGAAGCCCAGGCCGAACTCGTCGACGGCGTCGACGAACCCCTGCACCGCGCGGTCGTCGTCGAGCGCGGAGGTGAGGTCGACGGGATGGCCGATCGCGGTGACCTCGAAGGGTGGGGTGAAGAACCGGCCGTTGAGGCGCAGCGTCGTGCCGACGCAGCGGATCGCCGAGGTCGCGAGCACCCGCTCGCCGTTGATCGCCATCGCCTCGGCGCCGCCGGCGAAGAGGGCGTTGGCGACGGCCTGGAGGTCCTCCTCGTGGATGATGTAGTCGTTGGGGTCGCCGCTGCCGTCCCAGCTGCCGATCGCGTCGTCGAGCCGCACGAGCACACCGGGGCCGGCGACGTCGACGGTACCGGCGGCGAGCCCGAGCTCGTCGACGTGGTCCTGCAGGCCCTCGAGCTCGAGGGCGCCGACCGCCACGCGGTCCTCCTGCGCGGCGATCTGCGTGCTGAGCTCCTCGACCTGGGCCTCGAGCTCGGCGGTCCGTCGCTGCTCGGCGGCGATGAGCTCGGCGAGCTCGACGCGGCGACCCACCCGCTCGCCCTCACTGCCCCGGTCGGTCTGCGCGCTCACGACGAGGATGAACGCCAGCAGGACGAGGCTCCCGGCGAACGCGAGGCGCGTGCGCCCAGCTCCGGCCGGAGCGTCAGGCGTGGCCATGCGCGGTGACGACCTTTCGGCAGACGCGGTGGTCGGGTCGCCGTCCATCGTCGCGCGCCCCCGGGGCGCGGGCAACTGGCCGGTGCCCGCGCGAGCGGGGCCGCTGCCCCGACGCCGTGGCGGCCCCGGTCCCGTCCGGGGCCCGCAAGGGTGAACCACAGCGTTGTCCCCAGACTTCTCCACACCTGGGGACACTGCTCTCGAGTCTCGACCTCGTCGGTGTGAGTCGTGCGTGAGACCGGCGATGTCGCAGGTCAGCGGCTCGACACCTCGACGACATCAGTGTCGTTCGTGGTCATCGGGCCGCGGGTGGCTGCCACGAACCTCCGCGCGGACGGCCATGCGCTCGCCGCAGTGCCGGGGGGGCATGGGGGTACCGCGCACGAGCAGGAGGAGCTCGGCACCGCAGCCGTCGCACCAGTACGTCGTGCGCTCCTCACGCACATCGAGCGGGGTGGGCTCGCCCGAGGGGATGTGGGCGGCGCCCTCCTGGAAGGAACGCAGTGAGGCGTAGCCGACCCGCAGGATCGCGAGGCCGAGCAGCGGCGCGAGGCCGTAGACGGCGGGGTAGGACCCCGTGACCCAGCCGGCGACGGCGACGACGAGGGCGAGGACGACGAGGATGCGCAGCACGCCGCGGGCGTTCATCGGGCCGGCTTCCTGCTCGACGCCTCGACCATGCGCTCGCTCTCGTGGCTGCGGTGGACCCTGCCGGGATCGAACCGGCGACCTCCGCCTTGCAAAGGCGGCGCTCTTCCAACTGAGCTAAGGGCCCGCGACGGCCCTGCGGCGGGCTCAGAGGTCGCGGGGCTCTTCCCACACCGCGTCGCTGAGCTCGCGCTCCCGTTGCTTGCGCAGCGCCACCGCCGCGACCCCCACGGCCGCGCCGGCGAGGACGATGAGCTTGCGCATGGGCGCCTCCAGGATCGCGGGTCGACGTGGGCCATCGAGGACTTGAACCTCGGACCTCACCCTTATCAGGGGTGCGCTCTAACCGCCTGAGCTAATGGCCCTCGCGCTCGCGGAGTCTACCGGCTCGCCCGCGAGGCTGCAGCCGCCCGTGGCTCACTCGTCCTCGGCGAGGGTCAGGCGCAGGCCGCCCATGACGTCGGCCACGAGGTTGTAGAGCAGCGCGCCGAAGACGTTGATGCCGCTCCACAGCACGACGTTGAGGAGGCCGACGAGGAACGCCGCGCGGAAGAGGTTGCCGGTGTTGATCTGCACGTCGAACTGCAGCTCGGCGAGGAAGGCGAGGAGCGTCTCGATGACGCCGAGCCGCTCGATGGTGACCCAGAACACCCCGAGGCCGAGCATCACGACGACGAGGATCGAGAAGTAGAAGACGAGGCTGAGCTTGAGCACCGACCAGGGGTCGACCTTGCGGACCATGACCCGGCGGCGCACCGGACGGCGCTGCGCCCGCGCGGCCGCGCGCCCGCCCTGGGGGCTGCGGGCCTCCTGGGTGGTGTCCTGGGAGGGCCGCGGGCCCTGGGTGGGCGCCTGACCCCGGGTGCGGTCCTGGGCCTGGGCCCTGCCGGCGGCGCGCCCGCCCGCCGGTGCGCCGCCGCGGCCGGCGGCGGCCTGCTGCGCTGTGCGTTCGTCGGTCATGGGTGATCCCGTCGGCTCGCGTCAGGCAGGGTCGTCGGGGCTAAGGGGGCTCGCGACGTCGTCATCGTCGACGACGGGGGCGACCGCGGCGACCTTCGCGTCGTCGGAGGGGGTCATGATCCGCACCCCCTGGGTCGCCCGGCCCGTGGGGTTGATGTCCTTGACGTCCATGCGGATCACCGTACCCCGGTCGGTGACGACGAAGATCTCCTGCTCGAACGCCGCGACGAGCGCGCCGACGAGCCCGCCGCGCGCGTCGGTGAGCTCGGCGGTCTTCACGCCCTTGCCCCCGCGGTGGTGCACCGGGTAGCGCTCGAGGGGGGTGCGCTTGCCGTAGCCGGCCTCGGTGACGACGAGGAGCTGACCGTCCTCGACGCAGCGCGACATCGCGATGACCTCGTCGCCGGGAGGCAGGCTCATGCCCCGCACCCCGGAGGTGTCCCGGCCCATCGGGCGGGCGTCGCCCTCGTGGAACCGGATCGCGCGGCCTCCGCGGCTCACGAGGACGATGTCGTCCTCCCCCGTGGTGCGCTCGACGCCGATGAGCTCGTCACCGTCGCGGAGGTTGATCGCGATGAGCACCTGCCGGGGCGAGTCGTAGGCCGCGAGGGCCGTGCGCTTGATCATGCCCTCGCGGGTGGCGAAGACGAGGTAGTCCTCGCCCGCCTCGTGGAGGTCGCGCACCTGCAGCACCTCGGCGATCGTCTCACCGGGCCGCAGCGCGAGCCCCTCGACGTTGGCGACGTAGGTGCCCCGGGCCGCACGCCCCTTCTCGGGGATCTGCCAGGCCTTCACCCGGTAGACCCGGCCCTCGTTGGTGAAGAACAGCAGCCAGTGGTGCGTCGTCGTCACGAAGAGGTCGCGGACGATGTCGTCGGGCTTGAGCGTCGTGCCCGCCACGCCCTTGCCACCCCGACGCTGGGTGCGGTACTCGCTCATGCGCGTGCGCTTGACGTAGCCCGCGCGCGTGCGGGTGATGACGACGTCCTCGACAGGGATGAGGTCCTCGACGTCGAGGTCGCCCTCGCCGGGCAGGATGCGGGTGCGTCGCGCGTCGGCGTAGGTGTCGCGGATCTCGCCGAGCTCACTGGTGATGAGGCCGCGCACGCGGTCGGGGCGGGCGAGGATGTCGCGCAGGTCGGCGATGCGCTCCTGCAGCTCGGCGTACTCCTCCTGGATGCGCTGGCGCTCGAGCTGGGCGAGGCGGCGCAGCTGCATGTCGAGGATCGCCCGCGCCTGGACCTCCGAGAGGTCGAAGCGCTCCTGGAGCTCGCTGAGCGCGGCGTCGGCGCTGGCCGAGCGGCGGATGAGCTCGATGACCTCGTCGAGGTGGTCGAGGGCGATGATGAGGCCCTCGAGGACGTGGGCGCGCTCCTCGGCCTTGCGCAGGCGGTAGGCGGTCCGCCGGGTGATGATCTCGACCTGGTGGTCGATGTAGGCGGCGATGGTCTCCTTGAGCCCGAGCGTGCGCGGCACCCCGTCGACGAGCGCGAGGTTGATGATCCCGAAGGTGTCCTGCAGCTGGGTCATCTTGAAGAGCTGGTTGAGGACGACCTGGGCGTTGGCGTCGCGCTTGAGCTCGATGACGAGGCGCACGTCGCGCTTGGACTCGTCGCGCAGGTCGCGGATGCCGGTGATCCGCTTGTCCTTGACGAGGTCGGCGATCTTCATCGCGAGATTCGCCTTGTTGACCTGATACGGCAGCTCGGTGACGATGATGCGCTCGCCCTTGTCGGTCTCCTCGATCTCGGTGACCGCCCGCATGCGCACGCTGCCGCGGCCGGTCTCGTAGGCGGCGCGGATCCCCTCGGTGCCGAGGACGAGCGCCCCGGTGGGGAAGTCCGGCCCCTGGACGATCCTGCAGAGCTCGTCGAGGGTGATCTCGGGGTCGGCGAGCTGGGAGAGGATCGCGTCGGTCATCTCGCCGAGGTTGTGCGGCGGGGCGTTCGTCGCCATGCCCACGGCGATGCCGGCCGAGCCGTTGACGAGGAGGTTGGGGAAGCGGCTCGGCAGGACGAGCGGCTCCTCCTCCGAGCCGTCGTAGTTCTCGGCGAAGTCGACGGTCTCCTCGTCGATGTCGCGCAACAGCTCCCCGGCGATGGGCGCGAGCCGCGCCTCGGTGTAGCGCATCGCCGCCGGCGGGTCGCCGTCGATGGAGCCGAAGTTGCCGTGGCCGTCGATGAGGGGGTGACGCATCGCCCACGGCTGGCCCATGCGCACGAGGGCGTCGTAGATCGCCGAGTCGCCGTGCGGGTGGTACTTCTTCATGACGTCGCCGACCGCCGAGGCGGCCTTGCGGTGCGGCGTGCCCGCCCGCATCCCGCCCTCGTGCATCGCGAAGAGGATGCGGCGGTGCACCGGCTTGAGCCCGTCGCGCACGTCGGGCAGCGCCCGGCCGACGATGACGCTCATCGCGTAGTCGAGATAGGAGCGCGACAGCTCCTCCTCGATCTCGATCGGCTCGACGCGCAGGGCGACGTCGGCGAGCGGTGAGTCCGGGTCGGGCACCGCGGGCAGGTCGGGGACCTCGGGCGGCTGGGGTGGCTGCTCGTCGCTCATCGACGCCTCACTTCCTCACATCGAGCACGAGGCGACTCGGGCTCGTCGCGGTGTGGAGGTAGATCGCGCGGGGGTCCCCCGACGCCTCGCCGGCCAGGGTCACCCGCAGGCGGTCGGGCTCGCCCTCGTCGTCGACGTCGACCTCGGCGAAGACCGCGGCGAGGGTCTCGGCGAGGTCGTCGGGCACCGCTGCGTCGTCGAGCCCCTCGACGCCGTGGACCTCGAGGACGACGTCGCCCTGCCCGGTGCGCGCGAAGCCCCGCGGGAACTCCGCCGCGGAGCGCTCGGGGTCGGAGGCGTCGGCGACCTCGACGACGAGGCGGACGTAGGTGATGCGGTCGCGGGCGCGGATGCTGCGCACGACGACGGGGTCGGCGGCGTCGCTGCCGACGACCTGGGAGCGCTCGACGAAGAGCTCGAGCTCGGGACCGTTGTCCTCCTCCTCGTCGACGATGAGCGTCACGTCGCGGGTCAGGGAGGATGGCACGCCCCAGCCACCCCAGAAGGTCCGGAGCGCCTCGGCCTCGGCGTCCTCGCCCTCGACGGTCAGCGCCACCTCCTCGATCGCCTGGAACTCCGTGAGGGTGTTCGCCAGCGCGGCGAGCGCGAGGCGCTCGAGGTGGGCGGCCCGGTCGGGGTCGGGCGGGTCCTCGAGCGCCTCGCGTGAGAGGTCGACGTGGGCGCGCCCGTTCTCGATGACGACCTCGTTGACCTCCGTGCCCTCCGGCCAGGCCGACTGGAGGTCGTCGTCGTCGGGCCCGGCCAGGAGGAGCTCGACGGCACGATGCGGGAGGTCCTCGCCGATCTCGACGAGCTCGGTCACCGGCTGCAGGAGGGCGTCGCTCGACGAGCCCGTGCGGTGGTAGACCGTGAGCGCGACGGTGTCGTCGAGCGCGGCGACGTCGGGCTCGCCGTCGTCGGGCAGCGCGGCGTCGTCGTCCTCGCAGGACGCCAGGAGCAGCACGAGGACGAGCAGCGGCAGAACGGTGAGGCGGCGCATCAGACGTCGAGGAAGCGCACGTCTTTGGCGTTGTGCACGATGAAGTCGCGTCGCGCCTCGACGTCATCGCCCATGAGCGTCGAGAACATCTTGTCGGCCGCGGCGGCGTCCTGGAGCCCCACCTGGAGCATGACCCGTCGGGTGGGGTCCATCGTCGTCTCCCACAGCTGCTCGTCGTCCATCTCCCCGAGGCCCTTGAAGCGCCCGATGTGGAGCTTCTTGCCCGGGTCGGTGGCGCGCAGCTCGGCGACGATGCGGTCGCGCTCGGCGTCGCTGAAGGCGTAGGTGATCTTGTCCTTCTGCTTCGCCCCGGCGGGCTGGATCTGGTAGAGCGGCGGCTGGGCGATGTAGACGTAGCCGGCGTCGATGAGCTCCTTCATGTGCCGGAAGAGGAACGTCAGCACGAGGGTGCGGATGTGGGCGCCATCGACGTCGGCGTCCATGAGCATGACGACCTTGTGGTAGCGCGCCTTGGCGAGGTCGAACTCCTCGCCGATGCCGGTGCCGATCGCGGTGATGAGCGCCTGGATCTCCTTGTTCTCGAGGATCTTGCCGAGCCGCGCCTTCTCGACGTTGAGGATCTTGCCGCGGATCGGCAGGATCGCCTGCGTCGCACGGTCGCGGGCCATCTTCGACGAGCCCCCGGCGCTGTCGCCCTCGACGACGAAGAGCTCGGACTCCGCGGGGTCCTTCGACTGGCAGTCGGCGAGCTTGCCGGGCAGGGCCCCGGCGTCGAGGAAGCCCTTGCGTCGGGTGAGCTCACGCGCCTGGCGCGCCGCGAGCCGCGCCCGCGCACCCTGGATGGCCTTGGCGACGATGACGCGCCCCTCGGCGGGATGCTCCTCGAACCACGTGCGCAGCTGCTCATTGCAGGTGCGCTCGACGAAGCTGCGGATCTCGGTGTTGCCGAGCTTCGTCTTCGTCTGGCCCTCGAACTGCGGATCGGGCAGCTTGACCGAGACGATCGCGGTGAGCCCCTCGCGGATGTCCTCCCCGGCGAGGGTGAGGTCGCGCTCCTTGGACTTGCCGCCGATCTGGCCGGCGTCGCGGGCGACGCGGTTGACGGCGGTGGTGAGGGCCTTCTTGAAGCCTTCCTCGTGGGTGCCGCCCTCGTGGGTGTTGATGGTGTTGGCGAAGGTGTGGATCGAGTCGTGGTAGCTCGCGTTCCACTGCAGCGCGAGCTCGACCTCATGCGGTGCGCCGTTGTCGGACTCCACCGCCGCGAAGTGGATGATCTCGTCGTGGAGGGTCTCGCGACCCTCGTTGAGGTGGCGCACGAAGTCGCGCAGCCCGCCGTCGTAGCGGAACGCCGCGGTGCGTGGCTCGGCCCCTGGCTCGACGCGCTCGTCGGTGACGGTGATCTCGAGGCCGCCGGTGAGGAAGGCCGTCTCGCGGAACCGCGTCGTCAGGGTGTCCCAGCTGAAGTCCCGGGTCTCGAAGACCTCCTCGTCTGGCCAGAAGCTGATCATCGTGCCGGTGGAAGGCGAGTGCTCGCCGACCGCCTCCGGCACCGGCCCGAGGTCGGTGACGGGACCCTCGGGGACCCCGCGCACGAAGGTCTGCCGCCACAGGCGGCCGTCACGGCGCACCTCGGCGACGAGCCGGCTCGACAGGGCGTTGACGACGGAGACGCCGACCCCGTGCAACCCGCCGGAGACCGCGTAGGACTTGTTGTCGAACTTCCCCCCGGCGTGCAGGACGGTGAGGACGACCTCGAGCGCCGAGCGCTTGAGGCTCGGGTGCTCGTCGACGGGGATGCCGCGGCCGTCATCGACGACGCGCACGCCGCCGTCGGCGAGCAGGGTGATGTCGATGCGGCGGCAGCGGCCGGCCATCGCCTCGTCGACGGCGTTGTCGACCACCTCGTAGAGCAGGTGGTGCAGGCCACGCGCGCCGGTCGAGCCGATGTACATCCCCGGACGCTTGCGCACGGCCTCGAGCCCCTCGAGGACGGTGATGTCCTTGGCTGCGTACTCGCTCGTGGTCAATAGCGGGCCTTCAACGTGACGGTGGATGTCGCCCGCTCACCAGTTCACCATGCGTCGTCATGGAGGGCAGCAGAGACGAGGCGACGACCTCGTGAGGTAGCCCTGAGGCTACCACACCGGCCCCCTGTGACCCCGGTCCTCCACAGGCCCTGAGCCCGCCTCAGCGGCGGCGTCGCGAGCCCTCGCCCGAGGCGGTCTGCACGGTGACGCGCTCGACCATGCCCTCACCGAGTGCGGCGTTGATCCCGGCGATGAGCTGTGGCGCGAGGTAGCGCACCTGCGTGGCCCAGGCCGCCGAGGTGGCCTCGACGACGAGGACCCCGCCGTGCAGGCGCACCGGACGCACCCGCGCGGCGACCTCGGCACCGACGGCCCGGTCCCAGACCTCGTGGACGCGCGCCCCGTCGAGGCGGCGCGTCCAGCCGCGCGCGTCGCGCAGCCCCGCGAGGGCAGCGCCGACCGGTGCGGGCGCCCCGACCCGACGCGGAAGGTCGGGATGGCGGTCGGCCCCGAGTGGATCGGAGCCCTTGCGCTCACGGCTCACGCGACCTCCTCAGCGAGGGGGATGACCGTACCGCCGCGCACACGGTAGCGGACCCCGTCGAGGGGGACGTCCTCGTCGACCGCAGCGCTGATGAGGACCTGCTCGAAGCCGCGGCAGCGCTCGGCGAGACGGGCGCGGCGCGTCACGTCGAGCTCGGCGAAGACGTCGTCGAGGACGACGATCGGCTCGTCACCGACCTCGCGCAGGACCTCACGGCTCGCGAGGCGCAGCGCGAGCGCGAGCGACCAGCACTCCCCGTGGCTGGCGTAGCCCCGGGCCGGGAGCTCACCGATGGCGAGCGCGAGCTCGTCGCGATGGGGCCCGACGAGGGTGATGCCCCGCTCGATCTCCTCGTCGCCGCGCTCGACGAGGGCCGTGCGCAGCTCCTCGACGAGCTCGGCGGGATCGGGCACGCCGGCCTCGGGCTCGGCGGCGATCCTCCGGCCCGTGGAGCTCTCGTAGGCCAGGCCCACGCGGTCGGCGGCCTCCGGGCCGGTCGGACCGGCGAGCAGCTCGCGGTAGGCCGCAGCGGTCGGCCCCGCGAGGGCGTGGACGACGGCGATGCGCGCGGCGAGCAGGGTCGCTCCGGCCCGGGCCAGCGCGTCGGTCCAGTCGGCGAGGGTCGCGTCGACGCGTCCCGCACGGCGACGGGCGTCCTTGAGCAGCTGGTTGCGCTGGCGGAGCACGCGCTCGTACTCCCCCCTGGCCGCGGCGTAGGCGGGACGACGCTGGGCGAGCAGACCGTCGAGGAAACGACGGCGGTCGGAGGGATCGCCACGGACGAGCGCGAGGTCCTCGGGGGCGAAGAGCACAGCGCGCACGACACCGACGGCGTCGGCGACGCGCCGCTGCGGCTGGCCGTTGAGCTGCGCCCGGCTGCGCCCGCCCGGGCGGACCTCGATCTCGACCGTCGCCCTGCGGGCGTCCTCGCCGACGCGGGCCTGCGCGCGCAGCACCGCCGCCGAGGCCCCCGCGCGCACGAGGGGGGCGTCGCTGGCGACCCGGTGACTCGCCCCCGTCGCGAGGTAGTGGACCGCCTCGAGCAGGTTGGTCTTGCCCTGGGCGTTGGGCCCCACGAGCACGCGCACCCCGGGACCGAGCGCGACGTCGGTGCTGGCGTAGCTGCGCCAGTCGACGACCGAGAGCGACTCGAGGTGCACCGAGCTAGACGCGGACGGGCATGAGGAGGTAGAGGAAGTCGCCGTCGAGATCCTCCTCGCCCTCGACCGGTGCGGGCCGCACGACCGCGGGCTTGAGCTCGTCGCGGAACTCGAGGTGGACCTCGTCGCTGGCCACGGCGTCGAGCCCGTCGCTGAGGTAGCGCGGGTTGAAGGAGATCTGCAGCGGCTCGCCCTCGAGCACGCCCGGCAGCGTCTCGTCGGCCTCGCCGACCTCCCCGCTGCCGGCGGTCACCCGTACCGCGTCCTCGGTGAGCTCGAGGGTCACCGGCGTCGAGGCGGTGTTCGCCTCGCCGACGACGGCCACGCGGCGCACGACCTCGGCAAGGGCCACCCGCTCCACGTTGAGGCGCCGGTCCCAGCCGGTCGGCACGAGCTGGCGGAAGTCGGGGAAGCGGCCCTCGATGAGCCGCGTCGTGAGCCGGCGGTCACCGACGAACAGGGTGACCTGGTGGTCCTCGAGGACGAGGCGCACCTCCCCACCGAGGCTGTCGGCCACCCGCCGTGCCTCATCGAGGGCGCGCCGCGGCAGGAGCACCGTGCCCTCGATCTCCTCCTCCCACGACAGGCTGCGCACCGCGAGACGGTAGGAGTCGGTCGCCGCGGCGATGAGCCCCGCGGGCGAGGCCTCGAGGTGCACCCCGGTCAGCACCGGGCGGGCGTCGTCGCCACTGGCCGCGCGGGCGACCTGGGCGACGAGCGAGGAGAACGTGGGCGCCTTCATCACCGCCGCGCCGGCCTCGGGATCGGGCTCGGGCAGCGGTGGGTAGTCCTCCGTCGGCATCGTGCGCAGGTCGAACTTCGCGCGCCCGCACTCGAGGTGGAGCCGGTCGTCGATGATCTCGGCGTGGACGGCTGCCGGGGGCAGGCTCCGCACGACGTCACCGAGGAGCCTGCCGGGCACGAGCGCCTTGCCGTCCCGCTCGGCCTGCACGGGGATCGACAGCTCGCTGGAGACCTCGAGGTCGGTGGAGGCCAGCGTGAGTCGGTCCTCGGCCACCTCGAGGTGGACCCCGGAGAGCGCGGGCAGCGTCGCGCGTGCTCCGACGGTACGCAGCGACCAGCTCGCGGCGTCGGCGAACTCGCCTCGCTCGGCTCTGAACTTCATCGGGCCCTCCCCAGTGGTCTGTCCACCGATCGTGAGCGCCCCGTCTTGAAGGGGCTCTTGTCTCTGTCAAACCCGCAGTCGTCGTAGAGGGAGGCTACCCCTGTGGACGATGGGTGTTGTCGCTGGTCAACCGCCGGCGGGCCTGTGGGGTGTCGGTGGACCCGCGTGTGTGGCCGCTGTTGACGATGGGGGGTGGAGTTCCCATGACACCGACGTGATCCATCGTGGAGGTGCACAAGCCAGCGCTCATCCACCGCGTGTCCACGCGCCGCCCACCGCTCGTCCACAGGCTCAGCCCGGCTGCCGGGCCGCGTGCTTGACCCGGCTCGTGAGCTCCTGGATCTGCTCGTAGATCGCGGGGCGCTCCTTCATGAGGTCGGAGATCTTGTTGTTCGCGTGGATGACCGTGGTGTGGTCCCGTCCGCCGAAGGCCTGGCCGATCTTCGGCAGTGAGAGCTCGGTGAGCTCGCGGGTGAGGTACATCGCGATCTGCCGTGCGGTGACGAGCTGGCGCGTGCGGCTCGTCGAGCACAGGTCGTCGATCGTGATGTCGAAGTACGTCGCGGTCTCGCTCATGATGTGGCTCACCGAGATCTGTGAGCTCCCGGCGTCGGGGAAGAGGTCCTTGAGGACCATCTGCGCGAGCTGCAGGCTCGCGTCGCTGCCCTGGATGCTCGCGAAGGCCGTCACCCGGATGAGTGCGCCCTCGAGCTCTCGGATGTTCGAGGAGATCCGGCTCGCGATGAGCTCGAGGACGTTGTCGGGGACGTTGAGCCGCTCGTGGGCGGACTTCTTGCGGAGGATCGCCAGGCGCGTCTCGAGGTCCGGTGGCTGGACGTCGACGATGAGCCCCCACTCGAAGCGTGTGCGCAGGCGCTCCTCGAGCTGGGCCATCTGCTTGGGCGGACGGTCGGAGGAGATGACGATCTGCTTCTCGGCGTTGTGCAGCGCGTTGAAGGTGTGGAAGAACTCCTCCTGCGTGCGCTCCTTCGTCGCGAGGAACTGGATGTCGTCGATGAGCAGGACGTCGACGTCGCGGTAGCGCCGCTGGAACGGCATCTGCCGACCGTTGGAGATCGCGTCGATGAACTCGTTGGTGAACTGCTCGGACGTGACGTAGCGCACCCGCAGCTGGGGGTAGAGGCTCGAGGTGTAGTGCCCGACCGCCTGCAGGAGGTGGGTCTTGCCGAGCCCCGCACCGCCGTAGACGAACAGCGGGTTGTAGGCCTTGGCCGGTGCCTCGGCGACGGCGAAGGCCGCCGCGTGGGCGAAGCGGTTGCTCGCGCCGATGACGAAGTGGTCGAACGTGTACTTGTCGTTGAGGACGCTGCCCTGGTCGGTGTGACTGGGGAACGACTCGGGGGCGTACTCGCGGCGCGCCGTCACCTCGGCGGGTGGCTCCTCCGCAGCGGCGCCCGCCGGGTTCGCAGCGGCCTCCGGCCGCACGGTGATGACGACGCTGAGCTGGCGCCCGGCGGCCCGGCTCAGGGCCTCGCGCAGCGCGCCGTGGTAGCGGGTGTCGAGCTGCTCGCGGGCGAAGGTGTGTGGGGTCGCGAGCACGATGGTGTCCTCGCTGAAGCCGACCGCCTCGGTCTCGTCGAGCCATGCGCGCTGGGCGGCGCCGGTGAGCTGGGTCTGGAGCTCGACGAGTGCCTCGCGCCAGATGTCCTCGAGGTCGAGTGCCCCGGTGTCGTACACGGAACCGTCCTCTCGTCACGACGGTGGTGGCACCGCCCATGGCGTCCACAGAGTTGTCCACACACTGTGGATCCCCTTGTGCGATGCTGCGCTGTCGCTCCGGCGGACCGGGGTGCAGGTGGCCGCCGGTGTTGACGTCCGTTGGCACCAGGGAAGCGGCTCGACCCGGGGCTGTCGCCTACGAGCGCTCGGACCCCCTGAGCAGGGCCTTCCGTGCGAACGCGGCAGGAGCGCGAGTATAGGGAGCCGCAGGCCAGGGGTGCAAGCGCTATCCACAGGTTCCGGGACGGCGCGGAGCGGCGCCAGGCCCCTTGCGGCGGCGTCCCGGGGCGGGTACCCTCCAGCGCGAAGCGGGCGAGCCCCGCCGACCAACGGTGCGTACCGGGCGCGCTGCTGCCTCTCGATCGCCCCACCGTGGATCCCGATCACCCCGAGACGGATGAGGAAGCGCGGTGTGCTGAAGGCACGCCGGGTCCCGGTGCCCCCACGATCCCCGACCGGTGCGGCAGGTCCCTGCCGCCGTGATTGCGAGCGTCACGATGAAGCGCACCTACCAGCCCAAGAACCGTCGCCGCCACCGTCGGCACGGGTTTCGCGCACGCATGCGCACGCGCGGCGGCAAGGCGACGATCGCCCGGCGGCGCGCCAAGGGCCGCAAGCGCCTCACCGTCTGATCGGCGAGCGGGCACGGTGACGTCGCAAGCCCAGGTCGTGCAACGACTGCGGCGCAGCAGCGAGATCCGACACGTGCTCGGTCAGCGACGGCGCTGGCATGGTGAGCACGTCGATGTCCATCTCGGTGACCGCGGTGAGGGCGAGCCCCGCGTCGCCGTCGTCGCGGGAAAGCGTGTCGGGTCCGCGGTGGAACGCAATCGCGCGAAGCGGCGCCTACGGGCGGCGGCTGCGACGACCGACCCTCCGGCCGGCCGCGACGCCGTGCTCATCGCCCGGCCCAGCTCCGTCACCGCCCCATTCAGCGCCCTCTGCCGCGAGGTCGAGCGGATCGAGGGAGCACTGCCAACGCGGGGGGTACGACGTCATGGCTGAGCGCGGGGAGGCGGCCGGCCCTGTGGCGCGCCTGCTGCAGGCGCTCGTGTGGGGCTACCAGGCGATTCCGCGGCCCGGTCCGCCGCGTTGCCGGTTCGCGCCGACGTGCTCCTCCTATGCCCACGTGGCGCTCGGCCGACATGGCGCCCTGCGCGGCGGGTGGCTCGCCGTGAGGCGCCTCGCGCGCTGCCACCCCTTCAACCCCGGGGGCGTCGACCACGTCCCGCCCGCGCGGGCGTCATCACCTGAGAAGGAGCCGCAATCGTGAGCACGCTCGTCGAACTCGGTGGCAGCTTCATCGATGCCCTCGGTGTCGTCCTTCGGTTCTTCCACGACTCGGTGGCGGGCTTCGCAGGTGCGTACGCGTGGGCGCTCGCGATCATCATGCTCACCGTGGTCGTGCGCATCATCCTGCTGCCGCTGACCATCAAGCAGGTCAACTCGATGCGCGGGATGCAGAAGATCCAGCCCGAGATCAAGAAGCTCCAGAACAAGTACAAGGTCGACAAGGGCCTGATGAAGACCGACCCGGAGAAGTACCGGGCGCAGCGCCAGCGGCAGCAAGAGGCGATGATGGGCCTCTACAAGGAGCACAACGTCAACCCCATGGGGGGTTGCCTGCCGCTGCTCGCCCAGGCGCCGATCTTCCTCGCGCTCTTCCGGCTGCTGTTCACCGACCGCATCCCTGAGCTCGACACCGCGCGCTTCTTCTTCATCGACAGCCTCGCGGCCCTGCCGATGCAGGCCGGCTGGGGGGCGTTCATCCTCATCGTGCTCATGGCCGCCACGACGTACTACCAACAGCGGCAGATGATGGCCAAGAACCCCGCATCGGCCCAGATGCCCCAGCAGAAGGTCCTGCTCTACGTGCTGCCGATCATGCTGTTCGTGGTCTCCTTCAACATCCCGGTCGGGGTGCTGATCTACTGGGTGACGACGAACGGCTGGACGATCGGGCAGCAGTTCGTGATGTTCCGCAATGTCGAGGTCGAGACGGAGAAGCCGAAGGCGTGAGCGAGAACAAGCGCGGCACCGTGGCCCGGAGCGTGGAGGCTCGTGGCACCACCGTCGTGCAGGCCATCGCGACGGGGGCTGCGACGCTCGGTGTGAAGCCATCGCAGGTGCGCGCGGAGGTGGTCGAGCCCCCCAAGCGCAGTCTGCTCACGGGAACGCGGCCAGCGCGCGTTCGCGTGTGGATCGAGGAGGTCCACCCACCGTCCGCCCCGCCCTCCGCGGGCGAGCGCCCACCGGCGACGCCGGGCGCTACCGGTGAGGCCGACACCGCCGGGGGGCCGGAGCATCCGGTGGTGGGCGAGGCGGAGCCTTCGCGCGACGCGTCGGCCGGGGCACGAGCGAGCACCGGCGCTACCACGCCAGACGATCATTCCGATTCCACTCCGATGGAGGAGGCACCCGTGACGGAGACCAATGCCGAGGCGACCCAGCCCGTGGAGGGCGAGGAGGAGCGCGAGCTCACACCCCAGGAGCGACTCGACCAACTCGATGAGGAGGCCGAGATCGCTGCGGACTTCGTGGAGGGGATGCTCGACCTGCTCTCCCTTCCCGGCGACATCGAGATTGTCGTCCGGGAGGAGCAGGCGCTCGTCAACATCAACGAGGTCGGCAGCGGGCTGCTCATCGGACGGCGTGGGGCCACGCTCGACGCCCTCCAGGAGCTCGTCCGTTGCGCCACGCAGCGCAAGACCGAACGGCGGTCGCACGTCCGGGTGGACGTCGAGGGCTACCGCGAGCGGCAGCTCGAGAAGCTCCGGGAGAAGTGCCGCGACGCGATCGCCGAGGTTCGCGAGCACGGGGAGCCGGTGCGCCTCGAGCCGATGGACCCGTACGAGCGCAAGATGATGCATGACGTCGTCGCGAAGGCCGGCGGGGTGACGTCGACGAGTGAGGGCAACGAGCCGCGTCGGCGGGTCGTCATCCATCCCGCTGAGGACTGATGTCCGCAGGACGCGGGTCGCCGTGACGCGGCCCGCGAAGGGGCGCGCCCGGGGCGGGGACCGTGGGCGGGGTGATCCTGTCCCCAGAGCCGGCTCGCCGGCGCGAGGTCGGCGCCTGGCGCCCGCCGCCGATCAGGCCCCGTGGCACCGAGCGCTGCCCCCTGGCTCGGGGGCGGGCGCGCGCAGACCGGGGGTCAGCGCAGCGGCGGCGGGGCCGGCGCAGGGAAGGCGCTCGTGATGGACCCCGCGCAGCGATCACTGCTGGGGCGCTACGCACGTCTCCTTGCCGACGCCCCGCATAACCTCCTCTCCCCTGCCGACCGCGAACGGGTGTGGGAGCGGCACATCGCGGAGGCAGCGCATGTCGCCGGACGGCTGGGGAGCCTCGGCCAGGAGCGGTGGATCGACGTCGGCACCGGTGGGGGGCTCCCGGGGCTCGTCGTGGCGGTCATGCGACCTCGCGCCGAGGTCGTGCTCCTCGACGCCACGAGGAAGAAGACCGATGCCGTCGCCCGCTTCATCGAGGCCTTGGACGTCCCGAACGCCTCGACGGTGACCGGTCGTGCCGAGGAGCTCGCGCGGCAGGCGAGCCACCGCGGGGCCTTCGACGGAGCCCTCGCACGCGCCGTGGGGTCCATCACCGTGAGCGTCGAGCTCACTCGGGGGTTCGTCCGCGACGGAGGGGCGATCGTCGTCGTGCGAGGTGAGGACGGTCCGCGCTGCGTCGACATCGTGGAGCGGTTCGCCGGCAGCCTCGGTGTCCGTGACGTCCACGCCGAGGCCGTGCCTCACGCCGCCCGGACGACCTGGCTTGTTAGGATGCGGGCCGAGGGATCCGTCCCACGGTGGCTCCCAAGGGCCAATGGCATCCCCCGCAGCCGTCCGCTCGAGGGCTGAGGCGCGGCGATAGGGGGCGGGCGCTGAGGCTCGGGTGCTGCGCAGCAGTGTTTCACGTGGAACACCGGCCGAGATGCGGGGCGTGTTTCACGTGAAACCCCGTCCACATCCGTGACGGAGGAATGAGGGCTGCATGGAGAGCGATGGCTTCGTCGACTCGGGTGACACCCCTGTCGCCGGCGCGGAGGCCAAGGTCATCACGATCGCGAACCAGAAGGGCGGGGTTGGCAAGACGACGACGGCGGTGAGCCTGGCTGCTGCGCTGGCCCAACTGCCGCGGCGGGTACTGCTCATCGACCTCGATCCTCAGGGCAATGCGAGCTCCGGGGTGGGGATCCGCGCCCATGACGCGGCCCTCACCGTGTACGACATCCTGCTCGATGACGTGCCGATGGAGGATGTCGTCGAGCCGACGGCCCTGCGCAATCTCTTCCTCGTGCCCTCGAACATCGACCTCGCCGGCGCGGAGATCGAGCTCGTGAGCGCCTTCAACCGCGAGCAGAAGCTCCGTCACGCCGTGGCCTCGGTGCGCGAGGACTTCGATCTCATCATCGTCGACTGCCCACCAAGCCTTGGCCTGCTCACCGTCAATGCCCTGACTGCTGCCGATGGCGTCCTCGTCCCGATCCAGTGCGAGTACTACGCCCTCGAGGGCCTCGGAGCCCTGCACCAGAACGCGGAGCTCATCCGGAGCAACCTCAACCCCAACCTCGACCTCACGGGGTACGTGCTCACGATGTACGACGGCAGGACGAGGCTCAGTGACCAGGTGGTGCACGAGGTGATCGAGTACTTCGGCGATCGGGTCTTCCACACGCGGATCCCCAGGTCGGTGCGCCTTGCCGAGGCGCCCTCGTACGGTCAGCCGATCACGGTGTTCGATCCCGGGAGCCGGGGGTCGGTGGCCTACCACCGACTCGCCCGGGAGCTCGTCGATCGACTCGACCGAGCCGAGCACGTCACGCGAGCAGGAGGGGACCCGTCATGACGCGTCACGCCGGACTCGGCCGGGGCCTCGATGCCCTCATTCCGGCCGCCGCCCAAGGTCAGTCCGGACTCAAGCGGATCCGCCTGAGTCAGATCTCGAGCAATCCCCGCCAGCCGCGGGGGGACTTCGATGACGCTGCGATGGAAGAGCTCGCGAACAGCCTGCGCCAGGTCGGCATGCTCCAGCCGGTGCTCGTGCGTGCTGCGGGCGAGCACCGCTTCGAGCTCATCGCGGGAGAGCGACGGACGCGGGCTGCCCGGCTCGCGGGCCTCGACGAGATCCCTGCGATCGTCCGCGAGACCGACGACGCCTCGCTGCTGACCGAAGCGCTGGTGGAGAACATCCACCGCACGGACCTCAACCCGCTCGAGGAGGCCGCCGCCTACCAGCAGCTGCTCGACGACTTCGGCCTGACGCACGACCAGCTCGCAGAACGTCTCGGTCGGTCGCGACCGGCGATCACGAACGCCCTGCGGCTGCTCGCGCTGCCGCCGGAGCTGCAGCAGCGCGTGGCGACGGGCGCCTTGCGCTCCGGCCACGCGCGCGCACTGCTCGCGCTTGGGGATCCCAAGGAGCAGGAGCGCCTCGCGCAGCGCGTCGTCTCGGAGGGTCTGAGCGTGCGGGCGACCGAGGAGCTCGTCCGCACGTTCCTCGCGGAGGATGAGGAGGAAGACGACGGGGACGGGGTCCCCGCCCCCGCGCCGCCCAAGCCCCGACCGCTCGCCCACGTCGAGCGTCGGCTGAGCGACGTGCTCGCGACGAAGGTCGCGGTACAGGGCGACGCCGACCGCGGCCGGCTGCTCATCGAGTTCTCCGGCGCGGAGGATCTCGAGCGACTCCTCGGGATCCTCAGTCGCGGCACCGGGGCATCGCTCATTGACGAAGGCCTCTGACCTGCGACGACGCGATGAGCGGCGTTCTCCCGGCCGTTCTGCCCGGTCCTGAGGGTCCGGCTACCCCCGTTCGGGGGCGCTCAAGCGTCGAGGCCCGGTGAGGCGGCTCCGCCCCGGCGCTGCGTGAAGCCGACGAGGCGTTCGCAGAGCTCGCCGAAGGGGATGCCGGCCGCACTCGCGGCCATCGGCACGAGGGAGGTCTCCGTCATCCCCGGGCACGTGTCGAGCTCGAGGATCGAGGGGGTGCCATCGTTGCCGACGATGAGGTCGGCCCGGGCGATGTCCCGACATCCGGTGAGCTCCCACGCGGCCAAGGCGGCCTCCTCAGCCCGGGCGAGCGTTGCGTCGTCGAGCCTCGCGGGCGCGTAGAAGTCCGTAGCGCCGTAGGTGTAGCGCGCCGAGAAGTCGTAGCGCCCCACCTTCGGATGGATCTCCACGGCGGGGAGCGGCTCGCCGTCGAGGATCGTGATCGCGATCTCCGTGCCGCTCACGAACTGCTCGACGACGACGACGTCGTGGTAGCTGAAGGCGGCGACGAGGGCCTCGTGGAGGCCGCCGGGCGAGTCGACGAAGCGCACGCCCATGCAGGCTCCGCCCTGGGACGGCTTGACGACCAGCGGTCCTGCGAGTCGCTGCCCGAAGGCCTCGAGCGCGGCGGCGCCGCCGAGATCGCGGATCGCGTCCGAGGCGATCGTGACCCATGCCGGCGTGGGCACGTCCGCGCGGGCGCACATGCCCTTGAAGATCGCCTTGTCCCACGCGAGCGCGGAGGCGGTCGCACCAGGCCCGGTGTAGGGCACGTCGAGCAGCTCGAGGAGCGCCTGGACGGTGCCGTCCTCGCCGGCGCGTCCGTGCAGCGCGAGCACGACGGCGTCGAGGTCGCCCTGCCGCAGCCGTGGGACGAGCCCGCTGTCGAGATCGAGCTCGGCGACGTCGTAGCCCCGCGAGGACAGCGCCTCGGCGACTCGCCGACCCGACCTCAAGCTCACCTCACGCTCGAGGCTGAGGCCACCGGCCAGCACCGCGACATGGTGGGAACCCATCATCAGCCTCCGTAGATCGCGGATCGCAGCTCGAGCTCGGTGCGCAGGACCTCGCCGAGGCGTCGCACGCCCTCCCTGATCCGGTCGGGAGGTGGGTAGCAGAAGGAGAGTCGCGCATGGTGTTGGCCGCCGCCGTCGGCGTAGAAGGCGCCCCCGGGGACGTAGGCCACGCGCGCGTTGAGGGCCTTGGCGAGCAGCTCACGTGCGTCGACGCCGTCGGGGAGTGCGAGCCAGACGAAGAACCCCCCGGTGGGGACCGTCCACGTCGCCTCGGCAGGCATCTCCGCGCTGAGCTCGGCGAGCATCGCGTCGCACCGCTCGCGGTAGAGCTCGCGGAAGGTCGCGATCTGCTCCTGCCAGGCCTGCGTGCGCAACCAGCGCTCGGCGACGAGCTGCGTGAGGTTGGACTGGCAGAGGTCGGCACCCTCCTTGAGCAGGACGAGCTTGTCACGGATCGGCCCTGCGGCGGCGACCCACCCCACCCGGATGCCCGAGGAGAAGACCTTCGAGAGCGTCCCGATGTAGATCGTCCGCTCCGGCGCGAGCTCGCGGAACGACGTCCGGAGCTCGGCCTTGAAGTCGAGGAGGCCGTAGGGGTTGTCCTCGATGATGAGGAGGTCCTCGGACTCGCAGAGCGCGGCGATCTCCTCGCGGCGCGCCACCGACAGGGAGCAGCCCGCAGGGTTCTGGTGATTGGGCACGGTGTAGAGGAACTTCGCCCGCCGACCCTCGCTGCGCAGCCGCTCGAGGTGCTCACCGAGTCGCGCGGGGATGAGGCCGTCCTCGTCCATGTCGACGTGGCGGATCTCGGCCTCGTAGGCGGAGAACGCTCCGATGGCGCCGACGTAGGAGGGGCCCTCGGCGAGCACGACGTCGCCAGGGTCGAGGAAGAGCTTGCCGAGGAGGTCGAGGCCCTGCTGTCCCCCCGTTGTCACGACGAGGTCGTCGGCGTGGCCGCTGATCCCCTCCGCCGCCATGACCTCGACGAGCTGCTCGCGCAGCCCGTCGTGGCCCTGTCCGCCGCCGTACTGCAGCGCGACGTTGCCATCCTCGGCGATGACCCGCCGGGTGACCTCGGCGACGGCGTCATGGTCGAGTGCTCCGACGTAGGGCATCCCTCCTGCGAGGGAGACGACCTCGGGACGGTTGGCGACGGCGAAGAGGGCGCGGATCTCCGAGGCCGTCATGCCCTGAGTGCGGGTGGCGTACCGCGAGATGTACGGGTCGAGGCGGATCTCGCTCAACGGTGACTCCCAGGTCGGTCGCGATCGCCCGAGGGTACACGCGCTGAGGGCTCGTGCCCCGCCCGACGGGGCAGCCACCTCCTACACTGGCCCGACACGCCCCGCCGACCCGTGCGGCCACACCAGGAGGTCACCGATGGTCACGGCATCGACGGCCACCGACGCCTCGACGCTCGGCCCCCATCCCGTGCGGCGCGCGCTCCTCGCGCTGCTCCTCGGGGCGGCCCTCGGCCTCCTCGCCGCGCTCCTGCGGCCGCGGCCCGCCCCCGACCTCCGCCCCGCCGAGGAGCCCGGTCCGGTGTGACGCCCGGCTCGAGCATCGCGCCCCCGATCTGCGAGCGTCGATGAGCCCGATGGTCCCCCGTCCGCGCCCCCTCACCCCCGAGGAGCTGCCCGAGCCTTGTCGCTCGTGCACCTACTGGGAGCTCGCAGACGGCACCCGCGGACCGGACGTGGCCGCGGTCGATGCCGAGGCGGCGCGTCGCGCGAAGGCCGACTGGTGGCAGGCCGCCTCCCGGCGGTGGCATCCCATCGCCCTCGGCGTCGGGGAGGAGCGGCTCGTCGCCTGGGCGCTCCTCGGCCCCCCGGGCGCCTTCCCCCGGGCGCTGGCGTTCGGCGTCAGCGCATCCGATGCCGCCGTGCTCGCCCAGCTCTGGCTCGCCGACGACGATGACGTCGAGGCCGCCGGAGCACTCGTCCGAGCCGCGGCCCTGCGCGCGGCCACCTGGCACCTGCGAGCCCTCGAGGCGGTCGTGGCGCACGGCCGCGCCGAGTCCTGCCATCCCCGCCTGGCCCTGCTCGCCTCGCTCGGCTTCCGTCCCGTCCGCCTCGGCGTGCGTCGCACGGTCCTGCGCCTCGACCTCCGACAGATGCCGGGAGTGCGCGAGCGGGTGCTCGGTGCGCTGCGGGAGACCGCACGGAGGGTCGCCCGCCCCGGTGAGGCGCCCACGTGGCCTACGTCGCCGACGGCGCCGCCTGCGGACCCTTGGCCTCGGCGCGGAGGAACTGCTGGAGCGCGCGGGTGAGCGCTCCAGCGATGCGGTCCTGCTCGGCCGTGTCGACGAGGCGGGCGGCGTCCTCGGGGGCGGTGACGAATCCCGGTTCGATGACGACGAAGGGCATCCGCGTCTCCCGCAGGATCGTCCACGTGCGGGGATGACTGCGACAGTCCGGACCGAAGCCCTCCTCGAGCAGCGCGCGCTGGGCGAGGCGGGCGATCTGGAGCCCCGCGTCGGACACCATTCGTTCGGACCCGAAGTAGTAGCTCGCCGCGCCGCGGGCGACGGGGTTGTCGTGGGCGTTGACGCTGATGGAGAGCCCGACGTCGACCGCGAGCTCGTTGGCGAGTCGTGCGCGCTGGCGAGGCGTCGGCGTCGTCCGCGGTCCGCGGGTGAGCGTGACCTGCGCGCCGAGCGCGGAGAGCTGCGCGCCGGTGCGGTGGGCGATCGCCCAGGTGAGCTCGTGCGCTGGCGCGCTGCGGCTGTGCGGGGCCTCAGCGTCGGGACCGAGCGCGGGATCGACCGCGATCCGCGCGCCGGAGAGGCCACGGGCGGCGAGCCGGCGCAGTGCCTCGCGCTGGCGCAGCTGCGCGGCGAGCCCGGGGGCATGGTGGTCGCGATGGAGCCGGCGCAGCGCCTGGACGGTCACCGGGCCGGCGAGCCCGTCGACGGCGATGCCGATGTTGCGCTGGAGCTCCTCGACCGCGCCTCGCGTCAGTGGGCCGAAGAGGCCGTCCTCGGGACCGGCGTCGAAGCCGAGCTGGTTGAGTCGCTGCTGGAGGTCGAGGACGTCGTCGCCGCGCATGAGCACCGCCGAGTGCCACAGGAGACGGTCGCCGAGGCTGAATCCGGCCTCGACGAGCGCGCGCCAGGTCTCGGGCCCGACGATGCCGTCGGCGGGGAGACCGCGACGCCGCTGGAAGTCGCGGACCGCGGTGTCGGTCTCGGGCCCGAAGGTGCCGTCGACGGTGAGCTCGGCGTGCCCGGCATGGGCCAGCCGGCGCTGGATGTCGCGCACGGCGGCACCACGCGCGCCCTGGGCGAGCAGCGGAGCGTTCGGGTTCGAGGGTGGGGGTGTCACGCGCGGGAGTCTACCGGGGCTCCCGCCACGCCAACCTGCTCGATGGGCCCGGCCTCAGCCGACGACGCGCTCCACCTCGGAGAGGATCTGGCCCTTGCCGCGGGCGCCGACGATGCGCTTGGCCTCCCCGCCGTCCTTGAAGAGCATGAGCGTCGGGATCGACATGACCTGGTACTTGCGGGCCACGTTGGGGTTCTCGTCGACGTTGAGCTTCATGACCTTGAGCTCGCCGGCCTTCTCCCCCGCGATCTCGTCGACGATCGGGCTCACCATGCGGCACGGACCGCACCACTCCGCCCAGAAGTCGATGAGGACGGGCTTGTCAGCTCCGAGGACCTCACGGTCCCAGTCGCGGTCGGTCACGGGCGTGGCCTTGCTCATCTCGAACCTCCATCGTCGGCGACGCTGCGGCCAACAGCCCCGTGCTCCGGGGTATTCCCCCTGGAGCGCGGCCCGGGGTGCCGTCCCACCCCGACCGGCCCCCGAGACGCGGTGAGGGGCGCCTGAGCGCCCCTCACCGGGTGGTCCACATGACGGGGGGACATGCGCACCACAGCGTGCCGCGCGTTCCCCGCGCGGCGTTGCCACTACTGTACGACGGATATCTCGACCGGCCAAACGACTTGGCCAGCGTGCGCGCGCACCGCCCGGTGCGGTGCCGCGCCGTGCGGTCCCGGCGGGTCGGCCGCGAGCCGAGCCCCTGGGGACCTAGGCGACGAGGCCCTCGCTGGCGAGCCAGCGCTCGGCGTCCATCGCTGCGCGGCAGCCGGTGCCCGCCGCGGTGACCGCCTGGCGGTAGGTGTGGTCGACGACGTCGCCGGCGGCGAAGGCGCCCGGCACGCTCGTCTGCGTGCTCGGCTCGTCGACGATGATGTAGCCCTCGTCGTCGAGTTCGACCTGGCCCCGGAAGAGCCCCGTCGTCGGGTCGTGGCCGATGGCGAGGAAGAGCCCGTCGGTGCGGTGCTCCCAGGTCTCCCCGGTCGACGTGTCGCGCAGCTGCACGCCCTCGACGACGCTGTCGCCGAGCACGTCCTCGACGACGGCGTTCCAGACGAAGTCGATCTTGTCGTTCTTGAAGGCCCGCTCCTGCATGATCTTCGAGGCGCGCAGCTCGTCGCGCCGGTGGATGATCGTCACCTTCGAGGCGAACTTCGTGAGGAACGTCGCCTCCTCCATCGCCGAGTCCCCGCCGCCGACGACGACGAGCTCGCGGTCCCGGAAGAAGAAGCCGTCGCAGGTCGCGCAGCTCGAGACGCCCTTGCCGATGAGGCGCTGCTCGTTGGGCAGGCCGAGCCAGCGCGCGGTCGCACCGGTGGAGATGATGACGCTGTGGGCACGGTGGACGTCGCTGCCGACGGTCACGGTGAATGGCCGCGCGCTGAGGTCGACGGCGTCGGCGTCGGCGGTGAGCAGCTCGGTCCCGAAGCGCTCGGCCTGCTTGCGCATGTCGGCCATGAGGGCCGGGCCCATGATCCCGTCGGGGAAGCCCGGGAAGTTCTCGACCTCGGTGGTGAGCATGAGCTGCCCGCCGGCCTCGCGGCCCTCGATCTGGAGGGGCTCGAGGTCGGCGCGCGCGGCGTAGAGCGCGGCGGTCAGCCCCGCTGGGCCCGAGCCCACGATGATGACGTTGCGGATGTCGTCCATGGTCGGATGTCCTGTTGGTCGCGGTGTCACGCGCGGGTCGCGGCGTGCACGGTCCAAGGCCGTTCGTGCCGTCCAACGGCGCGGCGGCGAAGGCTATTCCGCACCGTAGACTGCGGTGCCCATGGCCCGCGACCCGGTCCCCTGCGTCAACCACCCCGACACGCCCACACGGCTGTCCTGCGCGGTGTGCGACGACCCGATCTGTCCCCGCTGCGTCCGCTCGAGCGCGGTCGGGCAGCGCTGCCCGACCTGCGCCAAGCCCGCGCGCGCGGTGGCCGCCCGCGGCAAGCCGGCGCACTACGCCCGGGCGGTCGCCGCCGGTCTCGCCGTGGCCGTCGGCGGCGGGCTCGTCGCGGGCGTGATCGGCTTCGGCAGCCTCATCCTGTCGGGCGTCACCGGCTTCGGGGTCGGCCGGGCGGTGCGCTGGGGCACCCGCGGGCAGTCCCAGCCGCCCTTCCCCAACCTCGCCGTCGGCGTCGCCGTCGCCGGTCTCGCCGTCGCCTTCGTCGCGCTCTTCGGCACGCCGGTGCCCCAGCGCGGCCTCCTGCCCCTCGGCTACCTCGTCGCGGGGTTCCTCGCCTACCGCGGCGTCGTGTCCTGAGACCGCCTCAGCGTGGCTGGCCCCGCAGCTCGATGGAGGAGACCGCGGCGACGGCTCCGCCGTCCTCGACGACGAGGTCGGGCACGACGTAGAGCAGGACGTAGCGCGCATCGACCCCGCCGAGGTCGAGCTCCTCGCGCGCCTCGGCGTCGTCGACCCGCGCGGCGACCTCCCACGCCTCGGCATCGTCGTGCGGCTCGTCGGCCACGCGCAGCTCGAAGCGCATGCCCTCGGTCGGCGTGGTCACCCGCGCGCTCGCGAGCGCGTAGGGGCCCCCGAGGTCGACGACGACCCCGACGCCGGGCTTGAGGTTGCCGAAGTCCGGTTCGTCGTAGCGCTCGGTGCGCCAGGCGGTGTCGGGGTCGCCATCGACGAGGTTGGGCAGCAGCTCGTCGTTCTCCACGCCGTCCCCTCCGACGAAGCCCTCGACGTCCTCGGGGTCGAAGGCCGCGAGCCCCTCGGCCTCGAGCGGCACCGGTGGCGCCTGCCCCCCCTCGTCGACGGCCGTGGCCGTGAGCGCCGGCACGCTCGTCGACTCGAGCACCCCCGTGGCGAGCCCGACGGCGGTGAGGGCGATCGCGACGACGAGCAGCGCGGTGACCGGGGCGAGCCAGGTGCGCTCCGAGCGCAGGAAGCCCCGGGACAGCCCGCCGACGGGCGCGGCCTCCTGGTCGGCCTCGTCGGCCTCGGCCGCGCCGGGCTCGCGGTCGATCGCCGGCCCGGCGCCGACCCACGGCTCCAGGGCGCGGGCGAAGGCGGCGAGGTCGGGGTAGCGCTCGGCGGGGTCGCGCGCGAGGGCGGTCATGACGACGTGGTCGAGGCCCCGGGGGACGTCGGGCCGCACCGCCCGCAGCGGCAGGGGGTCCTCGTTGAGGCGCTGCGCGGCCATGGTCATCGCCGACTCCGCCTCGAAGGGGCGCCGCCCGCTCACGGCCTCGTAGAGCACGCATGCGAGGGCGTACTCGTCGGCCCGACCGTCGACCGGATCGCCGCGCACCTGCTCGGGGGCGACGTAGGCCGCGGTGCCGAGCACCGTGCCGGTCTGGGTGAGGTCGCGCGCGGACTCGGCGACCTTCGCGATGCCGAAGTCGGCGACCTTCGCGCCGCCGTCGACCTCGAGGAGGATGTTCGCCGGCTTGACGTCGCGGTGCACGAGGCCGCGCGTGTGGGCGTAGGCCAGCGCCTCGGCGACCTGGGCCGTCACCGCGGCGGCCTCCCCCACCTCGAGTCGTCCGCGCTCGGCGAGGAGCTCGCGCAGGGTCGGCCCCTCGATGTAGGCCATGACGAGGTACGTCGCCTCGGGGTGCTCGCCGGTGTCGTAGAGCCCGACGATGCCGGGGTGACCGAGCTTGGCCGCGGCGACGGCCTCGCGGCGGAAGCGCTCGCGGAGGTCCTCGTCGGCGGCGAGATGGTCGTGGAGGAGCTTGACCGCGACGGTGCGCTGCAGGGTCTCGTCGTGCGCCCGCCAGACGCTGGCCATGCCCCCGAGCGCGATGCGCTCCTCGAGGAGGTAGCGCCCCCCGAGCACGCGACGGAACGGCAGGGCCTCGGGGGGCGCCTGCATCACGCGGTCGTCCTCGAGCATGTCCTCCACCGGAGGCGTCGGGTCGGCGAGGCGGCGCCGGCTGGCGGTGCTCCGCCCGCTGCGAGTGTAGTCGGGTGCGGTCTCAGAGGTCCGACGGCGCCCGGGCGGTCGCGCTGCCGACGGTGCGCTCGGCGATCGGGCCGATACGCCCGGCGACGAGCAGCGGCGCGGGCCGGGTCAGCGTCACCGCCACCCCACCCTCCTCGAGGGCGACCTCGGCGACGTGGCAGCCGTCGAGCTCGGCGGCGACGTCGTCGGCGGCCACCTCGGCCGCGGCGAGGGTGCCCCGGGCCTCGAGGGCGGCCGCGGCCTCCTGTGCCGCGCGCCGCGCGGCGTCGTCGAGCTGGACGCTGTTGACGACGACGGCACCGACCTCGAAGGCGACCAGCGCGAGCAGGAGCAGCCCGCCCACCGTGCGGGCGAGCCCCTCGAGGATGATGTCGCCACGCTCTGCCATGGGTCGGCCCGTCGCCGGGCGCGGCCTGCACCGCGCCACTCTTACGGGGGTCATCGGCGCGTCGGCGGCTCTCCTGAAGGGCCGTCTCCCGGCCCGTCGCCCTCGGGCGGGCCCTGCGGGCCTCCGGGCTCCGGCGGGCCGCCCCGGCCGCCGTCGCGGCGCCGGCGCAGCAGCGCGCGCAGCGGCGGCAGCTCCTCGAGGCCGAGCGCCCGGGCGAGGCCGAGGTAGGCCAGGCCGGCGGGGCCGAGCACGAGGGGTGCGCGCAGGAGCGGGTGCAGCCCCACGGTGGCCACGGCGAGGACGACCCCGAGGGCGACCGCGGCGGCGGCGGCCGCGGCGACCCGGGCGAGCGTGCCGCCCCCGAGGTCGACGGTCACGCCGATGCGTCGGCGCACGGCCCGTCGCAGCAGGCCGTACTCCACCCACGACGCGACCGCCGCGGCGAGGGCGAGGCCGACCGCGCCGAGGCGGTAGAGGCCCTCCTGCTCACGCACCTCGACGGGCAGCGGCGCGGTCGCCGGCAGCTCGCCGACGAGCTCGACGCTGCCGCCGGGCCCGAGGGCGAACTGGTCGAGCTGGAGCATGAGCACGGCGCCGAGGCCCGCGGAGATCACGAGCCGGCCGGCGGAGACGAGCGCCGGCACCCGCGTCTGCCCGATCGCGTAGAGCGAGGACTGCAGCAGCCTCGAGGAGGTCGTCGACAGGAGCCCGAGGCTGAAGCCGGCGAGGGTCAGCCACACGAGCCGCGCCTCGAGCCCGCCGAAGGCGCCGCTCTCGTAGACCGCGGCGACGACGACCTCGCCGAGCAGGACGAAGACGAGGGCGGTCGGCACGACGAAGAAGGCGATGCGCGCCAGCCCCGCGCGCAGCCGCTCGCGCACCCGCTCGGCCTCCTCGGTGCCGAGGTCGGAGAGCTCGGGCAGCTCCGAGGCCGCCACGGCCATCCCGAAGAGGCTCACGGGCAGGATGTAGAGGGGCTGGGCGAAGCCGAGCACCGCGACGGCGCCGAGCGCGAGCAGGCTCGCGAGCGCGAGCTCGACGTAGGTCATGAGCTGGACGATCCCGCGCCCGGCGATGACCGGGCCGAGGGCGCGCAGCGTGCGACGCACGCCCTCGAGGCCGAGGTCGAGGCTCGGGCGCAGTCCGCCGAGCAGCCGCAGCACCGCGGGCAGCTGCAGGCCGAGCTGCAGGGCGCTGCCCGCGAGCGCGCCCCAGGCCAGGGCGACGGCGATCGAGGCGGGCGCGAGGCCGGCGACGGCGGCGCCGACGAGCGCGGCGACCTGCGCGCCGTTCCACAGCACCGGGGCGACGTAGGAGAGGAAGAAGCGGCGGTGGCTGTTGAGCACCCCGAGGCACCAGGCGCTGAGGACGAGCAGGCCGATGCCGGGGAAGAGGATGCGCATGAGCGTGACGGTGAGCTCGAAGCGCTCACCGGTGAACCCCGGGGCGATGATCCGCGTGAGCGGCTCGGCGGCGAGCACGCCGAGTAGGACGAGCAGCGAGGCGACGACGGCGAGCAGCCCCGCGATCGCCCCGGCCACGCGCCCGGCCTCCTCCTCGCGGCCCTCGGCGAGCAGGCGGCTGTAGACCGGGATGAACGACGCCGAGAGCACCCCCTCGCCCAGGAGGTTCTGGAGGATGTTGGGGATGCGGAACGCGGCGTTGAAGGACTCGATGACCCCGCCGGTGGCGAAGAGGTGGCCCATCGCCCGCAGCCGCACGAAGCCGGCGACCCGGGACAGCAGGATCCCCGCGGCGACGAGGGTGGAGCCCCGTCGGCTCACGCCGGCGGCACGATCGAGGGCGTCTGCTGCACGAGGGCGCGCTCGTTGTCGTGGCTCAGGCGCTCGACGGCCGCGTCGAAGGGCAGCCAGACGACCTCGTCGGCCTCCTCGTCGCGCTCGTCGAGGTCGCCGCTCTCGGGGCGCATCGTGAAGTAGTGCACCCACTTGTGGTAGCGCACCGCGTCCTCGCGCCAGACGAACCAGTAGTCGACGACGCCGAGCGAGCCGGTGATGCGGCAGGCCAGCCCGGTCTCCTCGCGCACCTCGCGCAGGGCGGCGGCGGCGTGGTCCTCGCCGTCCTCGAGCCCGCCCTTGGGCAGGCTCCACAGGAGCCTGCCGGCCTGGTTGCGCCGCGCGATGAGCACGACCCAGCGCCCGTCGGCCCGGTCGTCGATGACGAGGCCGCCGGCGGAGACCGCGTGGCGCGTCGGGTAGCGCGACATGCCCGGCAGGATAGACCCGCAAGCGGTCAAGTCCCGGGTGCTCGCGGCCGATGGAGACCACAGAGCGCCACGCAGCGGCGCGCTGCCCGCACCGAGGAGCCAGCGGTGACCGACGTCCACGACTACCTCCAGCACCTCGTCGACCAGGAGGGCTCGGACCTGCACCTCAAGGCCGGCGGCCCCGCCTACGTGCGTGTCGACGGCGAGCTCTCCGAGATCGGCGACCTGCCGGCGCTCAACCCCGAGGAGACCGCGCGGTTCGCCGAGCAGCTCATGGCCAGCGGCGCCGAGCGCTTCGCCGGCTCGGCCGAGGCCGACTTCGCCTACTCTCTGCCCGGCGTGGGGCGCTTCCGCGTCGCGGTGTTCCGCCAGCGCGGGTCGGTGGGCGTCGTCGTGCGCCGCGTCCTGCCCGGCAGCCAGGGCTTCGACGAGCTCGGGCTGCCCCCCGCGGTGCGCCGGCTCTCCGAGGAGCACCGCGGCCTCGTGCTCGTGACCGGGCCGACGGGCTCGGGCAAGACGACGACGACCGCGGCGATGATCAGCCACATGAACGCGACGCGTCGCTGCCACATCGTCACCGTCGAGGACCCCATCGAGATCCTCCACCGCGACCACCTCGCGATCATCGACCAGCGCGAGGTCGGCATCGACACCGACACCTTCGCGAGCGCGCTGCGGTCGGTCTCGCGCCAGGACCCCGACGTGATCTTCATCGGGGAGATGCGCGACCTCGAGACCGTCCAGGCGGCGCTGCAGGCCGCCGAGACCGGCCACTTCGTCATCTCGACGCTGCACACCACCGACGCCACCGACACCGTCAACCGGATCATCGACCTCTACCCGCCCCACCAGCAGCACCAGGCGCGGCTGTCGCTCGCGACCGCGCTCAAGGGGGTCGTGAGCCAGCGGCTGCTGCCGCGCACCCGCGGCGGGCGGATCGCGGTCATCGAGGCGCTCGTCATGACGACACGCCTGCACGAGTACATCGTCGACCCCGACCAGACCGATGCGCTGGGCGAGGCCATCGCCGAGGGCGGCTACTACGGCATGCAGACCTTCGACCAGCATCTCCTCGAGCTCTACCGCAGCGGCGAGGTCACCCTGCGCGACGCGCTCTCCGGCGCGACGAGCCCCCACGATCTGCGCGTCGCGATCCGCGCGGCGGGCATCGCCTCCTGAGCCCGGGTCATGGGGGGCGCGGGCCCCGCGTCTAGCATGGGGCCGCCATGACCCATGACGTGATGGCCTCCCAGGAGGCCCAGCTCGCCGCGCTGGTCGCGGTCTACCCGCTCGCCGACGAGCTCGGCGCGCGCCTGGCCGAGCGCGGCCACGAGCTCTACCTCGTCGGCGGCACGGTGCGCGACACGCTCCTGCGGGGCCCCGGCGCCCAGGACCTCGACTTCGCGACGTCGGCGCCACCGGAGGAGACCGAGGCGGTCCTCGCGGGCCTCGCCGACGCGGTGTGGCTCACCGGCGCGCGCTTCGGCACCGTCAGCGCGCGCAAGGGCGACGCCTTCCTCGAGGTCACGACGTTCCGCTCCGACGAGTACGCCCCGGGATCGCGCCACCCGCAGGTGCGCTTCGGGCGCTCGATCGAGGAGGACCTCGCGCGGCGCGACTTCACGATGAACGCCATGGCCGTCAAGACGCCGGGGCATCGCTTCGTCGACCCCTTCGGCGGCCTCGCCGACCTGCGCGACCGCATCCTGCGCACCCCGATCGACCCGCGCACGAGCTTCGGCGACGACCCGCTGCGGATGGTGCGCCTCGCGCGCTTCGTCTCGGCCCTCGACGCCCACCTCGACGAGGCCACCGCCCGGGCGGCGCAGCAGATGGCCGGCCTCGTCGAGGAGGTCTCCGCGGAGCGGGTCCGCGACGAGCTCGACAAGCTCCTCGTCGGGCCCTCGGTGGCCCGCGGCATCGACGTCCTCGTCGACACCGGCCTCGCCGACCACGTCCTGCCCGAGGTGCCCGCGATGCGCATGGAGCGCGACCCGGCGCACCACCACAAGGACGTCTACGCCCACACGCTCGCCGTGGTCGAGGGCTGCCCCGCCGACGACCGGATCCTGCGGCTCGCCGCGCTGCTCCACGACATCGGCAAGCCGGCGACCCGACGGTTCCACCCGGGCGGCAAGGTGACCTTCTACCACCACGACGTCGTCGGCGCGCGCATGGCCCGCGAGCGCCTCGGCGCGCTGCGCTACCCCAAGGCCGACATCGACAAGGTCTGCCAGCTCGTCGAGCTCCACCTGCGCTTCCACGGCTACGCCGACGCGCCATGGACCGATGCCGGCGTGCGCCGCTACGTGCGCGACGCCGGCGACGACGAGCAGCTCCGCCGCCTCAACGCCCTCACCCGGGCCGACGTCACCACGGCGAACCGTCGCAAGGCCCAGCGCCTGCAGTCGGCGATGGACGACCTCGAGGAGCGCATCGAGCGGCTCCGCGAGCGCGAGGAGCTCGAGGCGATCCGCCCTCCGCTCGACGGCAACGAGATCATGGAGCACCTCGGCCTCGCCCCGGGGCCGAAGGTGGGCGAGGCCCGCGCGATGCTGCTCGAGGCCCGCCTCGAGCAGGGGCCCATCGCGCCCGAGGAGGCGCGGCGCCTGCTCGATGACTGGGCAGCGGAGAACCTCGACTTCCAGTAGTTCCCAGATCCGGGATTGCCCTTGCCTTGGGGGAATGCTTGCCTGCGCTGCCATCCCGACGTCACGCGCGGAGGCCATCACCTCGACGATGAACCTCATCGGTGTGGTCAAGCCTGAGCGTTGCTCACCCAAAAATGGAAGGACGTTCCAGTACCGGGTGGGGGCTGGGGTGATCGAGGAGGAAGCCCTGCCCGAGCTCGACACCCAGGCTGCGCAGGACGCCGAGCTCCGCGGCGGTCTCGATGCCCTCGGCGACGAGTGCGGTGCCGGTCTCGCGGGCGAAGTGCACGAGCCCCGCGACGAGCGCCTGCCGCGCCGGGTCGGCGTCGATGCCCTGGACCCAGAGGCGGTCGAGCTTGACCCAGTCCGGCGCGAGGGTGAGGACGTGGATGAGCGAGGCGTAGCCCGCGCCGGCGTCGTCGACGGCGACCTGCACCGAGGGGCCGAACGAGGCCATCGCCTGCTTGACCGCGTCGTAGTCGTCGATGTGGTCGTGCTCGGTGAGCTCGAGGACGATCGCCCGCGACTGGGCGTCGAGCAGGGCCGGCAGGCCCGGGTCGCCGACGACGAGCCGCGGGGAGAGGTTGAGGCCGAGGAGGAGCTCGCCGGGCAGGTCTCGGGCGCGGTCGAGGGCGCGGCGCATCGTCGCGGCCTCGAGCTCGATGCCGCAGCCGGTGCGGGCCGCCTCGAGGAAGCGCTCCTGCGGGCTCGCGCCGTCGTGGAAGCGCGTGAGGGCCTCGGCGCCCAGTGCGACGCCGTCGGCGAGGCGGCGGATGGGCTGGAAGACCGTCGTGAAGGCCCCGGCCTCGATGATGCGGAGCAGCGCCTCGCGGGAGGCGGCGTGCTGCCCCCACGCGTCACGCTGGTCGTGCAGGAGCGTGACGATGACCTCGCCGAGGTCGATGGCGAGGGCGAGGCGCCGGCCGGCGACGTCGCGTGCGGTGTGCTCGTCGACGATGCCGAGGACGCCGAGGAGCTCGTCACCGGCGACGAGCGGGGTGTAGGCCACGCTGTGCTCGCCGCCGGGCAGCTCGATGCGGCGCTTGGGTCGCTCCCGGGGGCTGGCGTCGGCGGCGCCGGGCGCGTCGACCCAGGGACCTCGCAGGGCCCGCTCGTGCAGGCCACGGGTGAGGCGCTGTGACAGCGCCCGGCCCGTCCGCAGGGCCTCGGCGAAGGGCCCGGTGGCCGCCGCGGTCACGGCGACGTCGTGGGAGAACATCACGATCGCCGCACCGGCGATCCCGTCCTCCTCGGCGAGGCGGTGGGCCAGCGCCGTCGCGGTCTCCTCGAGGGAGGAGCCCGAGCGCTGGCGGGTGAGGTCGGCGAGCAGCTCGGTGCGCTCGCGCATGCGCTCCTCGAGCACCCGGGTCCACGCGGCCTGGCCGCGCAGCTGCGCCCGGACCCGCGCGACGAGCTCGGCGGTGGACACCGGCTTGGCGAGGTAGTCGTCGGCGCCGGCCTCGAGCGCGCGGACGCGGCGGTCGACCTCACCCTCCCCGGTGACGAAGATCACCGGGAGGGTGCGGGTGCGCTCCTTGGCGCGGAGCTCGCGCAGGACCTCGACGCCGTCCATCTCCGGCATGCGGCTGTCGAGCAGCACCGCGGCGACGCGGTGCTCGGCGATCGTGGCGAGCGCCGCGGGGCCGCTGGCGGCCTCGATCGCCTCGAAGCCGCTGCGGCGCAGCACCGTGGCGAAGAGCGACCGCACGGCGCGCTCGTCGTCGACGACGAGGATGGTGTGCCCGTCACTGTCGGCCTCACCCGGCGCGGGCGGCGCCCCCTCGCGCGTGCGCTCCATGGTCTCCCGCGTCTCCCGGTCCCCTCGGCGACCTTGCCTCGGCAAGGCTAGAGGACGCCCGCCACGACCGTATGGCGCGGTCGCCCCCAGAGCCTACGCAACGGGAGATACCGGAGGCGGCCCGTCCGCCCCCGCGCCGATGACGTCACGTCCGCCCCGGGCGCCGCGTCTCGAGGGCGGCGACGACCCGCTCGAGCAACGGGTGGGCGAGGGCCTCCTCGAGCGCGAGCTCGCGGTGCCCCTCCTCCGCGTGCTCGTCGGGCACCGCGAGCGGCAGCCGCCAGTTCGGGTAGATCGTGACCGTGCCGGGCAGGTTGGGCTGGCGCCGGTCGCCGACCGCGTCGTGCAGGCTCGCGGCGACGAGGCGGGAGGGCGTCTCGGCGAGGAAGGCGTGCATCGCGACGATGAGCTCCTCGAGGGTGGGCTCCTCGCCGACGAGGCCGGCCTCGCGCAGGTGCCGGTGCATGAGCCCGCGCTCAGCGTCCTTGTGCGCCCATTCGGCGGCCGGGTCGGCGTCCTCGCCGAGCAGGCCGAGCTCGGTGCGCAGGCGGACGTCCTCGCCGGTCCACCACCCCGCCGCGGTCGGCAGGTCGTGGGTGCTCACCGAGGCCAGCGCGGTCTCCCGGTAGGCCGACGCCGGCCGCAGCCGGGAGTCGTCGGCGTCGTCGCGCTCGAAGTAGAGCACCTGCGAGCCGAGGACCTGCTGGGCGCTGAGCGTCTCGCGGACCCCGGGCTCGACGGTGCCGAGGTCCTCGCCGACGACGACGGCGTCGGCGCGGTGCGCCTCGAGCGCGAGGATGCCGAGCATGTCCTCGGAGGGGTAGCGCACGTACGTGCCCTCCGCCGGGGTCGCCCCCTCGGGGATCCAGAAGAGGCGGAATAGCCCCATGACGTGATCGATGCGGATGCCGCCGGCGTGGCGCAGCACCGCGGCGAGCATGTCGCGGAACGGCGCGAAGCCGGTCTCGGGCAGGCGGTTGGGCAGCAGCGGCGGTTGCGCCCAGTCCTGGCCCTGCTGGTTGAAGTAGTCCGGTGGCGCCCCGACGGTGACCCCGAGGGCGATCTCGTCCTGCAGCGCCCAGGCGTCGGCGCCGCCGGCGTCGACCCCGACGGCGAGGTCGTGGACGACCCCGAGGCGCATGCCCGCGTCCCTGGCGGCGCCCTGCGCAGCCTCGAGCTGCTCGTTGCAGAGCATCTGCAGCCACATGTGGAAGGACACGCGCTCGGCGTGACGCTCGCGGAACGCGGCGACGGCCGGGGCGTCGGGGTGCCGGAGCTCTGCGGGCCAGGTGCCGAACGGCACGCCGTGGATCTCGCCGATCGCGCAGAACGTCGCGAAGTCGCGCAGGGCGGGGCCCTGCGCGGCCGCGAAGGCCTCGAGCGCGGCGTGGCGCTCGGGCGGCAGCGCCGCGAAGGCCTCGCCGAGCGCGGCCATCTTCGCGGCCTGCACCGCGTCGCGGTCGATGCGGTGGGGGTTGGGCCGGGCCTGGGCGGCCAGCCCGGCGACCCGGTCGCGGGCCTCACCCTCGAGGGCGGCCACCTCGGGCACCTCCTCGACGCGCAGCATGAGCGGGTCGTGGAAGCGCCGACTCGAGGGGAAGTAGGGCGAGGGCTCGACCGGTGGGACCGGGGCCTGGGCGTGCAGGGGGTTGGCCACGGCGAAGTGCGCCCCCCGCTCGGCGCTCCACGTGAGCACCGTGCGGAGGTCGGCGAGGTCGCCGATGCCCCAGCTGCCCTCCCCGAGCAGCGCGTAGACCTGGAGCATCCAGCCCCAGGCGCGCGGCAGGTCCTCGGGCAGCGGCGCCGCGGGCGGGGCGACGGCGAGCAGCCCCTCGGCGGTGCCGTCGACCGCACCGTCGACCTCGAGGGTGTGGTAGCCCAGCGGCAGGTCGGTCGGCAGGTCGAGCTCGACGGCGGTGCGTGGGCCTCCGTGGACGTCGGCCGTGCCGAGGCCGGCGTCGCGGGTGGTGGCCTCGACGTCGCGCACGCCGCCGTCCTCGCGCCGCACGCGGACGGTGAGGTCGGCCCCGGGGGGCACCCGGAGGGTGACCGTGGCGGGCCGCCCGGCCCGCACCACGGTGCTCGGGGGCACGACGCGCAGCCATGGCGCGCGCCGCGCCGCGGCGAGGGCGTCGGCGGCCTCGCCGTCATCGGCGACCTCGACACCGAGCGCGGCCAGCGCCGCGCGGATCGTCCGGCGCGAGGTCGCGTGCCAGCGGCCGTCGATGCGGTGGTAGCCCGTGGCGATGCCGTAGGCCTCGGCGAGCTCCGCGAGCGGACCTACGGCGGGGTCGTTGTCAGCGATCGCTCAGCCCTTCTTCGTCGCCCAGAAGATCTCGCTGATCTCCTCGATGAGGGACAGCAACTCACGGCCCACCTCGGGGTCCATCGACTTCTTCGCGTCGCCGGCCTGCTTGATCGCGCGCCAGAAGAGGTCGTGGAGCTGGGGGTAGGACTCGACGTGCGGGGGCTTGAAGTAGTCGGTCCACAGCACCGAGAGGTGGTGCTTGACGAGCTCGGCGCGCTGCTCCTTGATGAAGATCGCGCGGTCGCGGAAGACCGCGTCGTCGGAGGCGTGGTACTTCTCGGCGCACGCCACGACCGACTCCGCCTCGATGCGCGCCTGCGCGGGGTCGTAGACGCCGCACATGAGGTCGCAGTGGGCGGAGACCTCGCGGGGGGCGGCGAGGCGGTCGGCGAGCGTGAGCAGCTTCGCGGGGATGGACATCGTGACTCCTTCTTGCAAGACGGTCGCAGGGAGAGGCCCCTTGCGGCCGTATGCTATCCGCATGCACCTCGGCCTATGCCGCGTCCCGGGAGGTCCCCGGCGCACGGGCTCCTCCCGCTGGCGCGGCCGTGGCGTCCTCGCCGTGCTGCTCGCCGCCGTGCTCCTGCCCGCCGCGGCCTGCCGTCCCTCCCGCGTGCGCGTGCGCGGCCCGAGCATGGCACCGGCGCTCGTCGACGGCGACCGACTGCTCGTCTGCCGTGGGTGCCACGCCTCCCGCGCGCGCCCCGGCGAGGTCGTCGTCGTCGCCCGCCCCGGCGGCGGGGAGGCGGTCAAGCGCCTCGTCGGCGGGCCGGGTGACGTCGTCGACGCCGCCGGCGGGCCGCTGCGCCTCGTGGCGGGCGAGATCGCCGTCGCCGGCGACGACCCTGCGCGGAGCACCGACAGCCGGCGCTGGGGCCCGCTGCCCGTCGGGGCACTGCGCGGACGGGCGCTCGGCGTCTACCACCCGCCCGAGCGGGTGCGCTGGGGCGCGTCGCTGCGCTGACCGCCCGGACCCGCCCGCCGCCCGGACCCGCCGCCCCCCGCACGGCCGCGCGGACGCGCCGCCGAAGGGCCCGTCACCTCGGGGCGGTGCTCAGGCGCGGCGCCCGGCGGTGGACGAGAACGCCTCGTCGGCTGGCGCCTCGCCGATCGGCGCGGCGATGAACTCCTCGACCATCTGGCGGCAGACGTCGTCGTGGAACTGCACGGGCGGGGACTTCATGAAGTAGCTCGAGGGGCCGAGCAGGGGGCCGCCGGCCCCGCGGTCGAGGCCGAGCTTGGCGCAGCGGATCGCGTCGATGACGACGCCCGCGGAGTTCGGGGAGTCCCACACCTCGAGCTTGAGGTCGATCGACAGCGGCGCGTCGCCGAAGTTGCGGCCCTCGAGGCGGATGTGGGCCCACTTGCGGTCCTCGAGCCAGGGCACGTGGTCGCTGGGGCCGACGTGGACGTCGTCGTCGCCGAGCGGCTGGTCCATCTGGCTCGTCACCGACTGGGTCTTGGAGACCTTCTTCGACGACAGCCGCTCGCGCTCGAGCATGTTCTTGAAGTCCATGTTGCCGCCGAAGTTCAGCTGGTAGGTGTGGTCCATGTGCAGCCCGCGGTCCTCGAAGAGCCGGGTGAGGACCCGGTGGACGATCGTCGCGCCGACCTGGGACTTGATGTCGTCGCCGACGATCGGCACGCCGGCGTCGGCGAAGCGCTGCGCCCACGTCGGGTCGCTGGCGATGAAGACCGGCAGGCAGTTGACGAAGGCCACGCCGGCGTCGATGGCGGCCTGTGCGTAGAACCGGGCGGCCTGCTCCGAGCCGACCGGCAGGTAGCTCACGAGCACCTCGGCGCCGCTGCGTCGCAGCTCCGCGGCCACGTCGACGGGCTCGAGGCCGGACTCGGCGATCTCCTCACGGTAGTACTGCCCGAGACCGTCGAGGGTCGGACCGCGCTGGACCTCGACGCCGGTCGGTGCGACGTCGGCGAACTGCAGGGTGTTGTTCGGCGGGGCGACGATCGCCTCGGCGAGGTCGCGACCGACCTTCTTCGCGTCGACGTCGAAGGCCGCGACGAACTCGAGGTCGCGGACGTGCATCCCGGCGAGCTCGACGTGCATGAGCCCCGGGACGTCGTCGCCGGGGTCGGCGTCGGCGTAGTACGTCACGCCCTGCACGAGCGAGCTCGCGCAGTTGCCGACGCCGACGATCGCGACCCGGACGCGGTCGGTGCGCGGCTCCGGCGTGGCGTGGCTGCTCATCGTTCAGCTCCTTGTCCTGCGGCCCTGGGGCCGCGGCGGTGGGTCGTGGCGGTGGTGGGTGGCAACGGTCCCTCGCTCAGGGCCCGTGCGGGTGCTCGGTGGCGGGATCGGGCTCGTTGCTCGGTGCCTCGGCGTCGGCGAGCTCCTCGAGCGTCGCGCGCTCGGCGGCGATGAGCTCGTCGAGCCAGGCGATGTCGTGCTCGGTGACCGACACGCCGTGGCGCATGAGCGAGAGGGTGTAGCCGTCGACGCGCGCGGGCGCCGAGCGCAGCGAGCGCCGGCCCTCGGCGAGGCGTCCCTCGAGGGTCTGCTTGCGGCGCTCGAGCAGGCGGATGCGCGACTCGGGCCGCAGGTAGCCGAAGAAGGCGAGGCGCAGGGGGAACTTCTCGTCCTCCCAGGCCGACTGCGGGCCCTCCTCGAGGAGCGCGAGGAACTCCTCCTCACCGGTCTCGGTGATGCGGTAGACGTGCTTGCGCCGGGAGGTGGCGTCGGCGTGGGGCAGCCGCTCGACCACCCCGCGGCGCTCGAGTCGCTTGAGGGTGGGGTACAGCGAGCCGAAGGACACCGTCCAGAAGAAGCCGAGGCGCTGTCCCAGCTGCTTCTTCAGCTCGTAGCCGTGCATGGACCGCTCCTTGAGCAGCCCGAGGATGGCAAGCTCCAGCATCGTGTCCCGACCTCGGCGATGTAGCGCAGCGATATATCGCGGCGAGACAAGCCTAGCGCCCTCCCGTCCGGAGGCAACGTGGCCGCACCCCGGGGTCGGCGCGCCCGGTGGCGGCGACCGGCCCGACCGCGGCGGGCGTGGGGACCCCTACACTCGACGCATGCAGGGACGCACCGACTATCGCATGGCCAAGCGCGCGCTCGTGCGCGAGGTCACCCACGGGGTCGTCCCGCGCGAGGACGTCTGCGACGCCCACCCCGAGCTGTTGCGGGCCGCGCGCAGCGTCGGCGCCATCGTCGAGCGCGGCTGCCCGATCTGCGCGCTCGCCGACGAGCGCGCCGCGGTGCCCGCCGACGCCACGCCGTCGATGCGCCTCGTGACCTACGTCTTCGGCGACGACCTGCGCCGCAGCGAGGGCAAGATCGTCTGGAGCGAGGCCGAGCTCGCCGAGCTCGCCGGGCGCTACCGGTCCCTGCAGGCCTACACCGTCGAGTGCTGCCTCGTGTGTGGCTGGAACCACCTCATGGAGAGCTACCCCGTGGGACAGGCCGACGTCGGCTAGCCCACGCCCGTCCCGTCGGCCATCGGCGGCCACGACCGTCCCCGCGGGGGGATGGCACACTTGCCCCCATGGCCCCCCCGCCCCCCCGGCGCAAGCGCCGCCCTCGCGGCACGCCCTCGTCGCCGCCCCGGCGGTCGGCAAGGGCTTCGTCGCCGTCCCGGCGGTCGGCCACGGCCTCGTCGCCGCCCCGGCGGTCGGCCACGGCCTCGTCGGGTCGGCGCCGCTCGGGTCCGCCGCCGCGTCATCGGTCCGGCACCCGCCGTCGGCCGCCGCGGCGCCGCTGGATGCGCCGGGCGCTCGGCCTCGTCCTCGTCCTGCCCGCGCTCCTGCTCGCCGGCGCGGGGGTGCTCGTCTTCAGCTACGCCTTCGCCTCGGTGCCGCTGCCCGAGGACCTCGACACCGGGCCGACCGTGGTCTACGACCGCGACGGCGGTGAGCTCGCCGAGCTCCAGCAGCAGGCCACCCGCAGCGACATCGTGCTCGGCGAGCTGCCTGACCACGTCGTCGACGCGGTGCTCGCCGCCGAGGACGCCGACTTCTACGAGCACCGGGGCGTGAGCGCGCTCAGCATCGTGCGGGCGGCCTACACCAACGTCACCCGCGGGGAGATCGCCCAGGGCGGCTCGACGATCAGCCAGCAGTACATCAAGAACCTCACCGGCGAGGCCGACGACACGATCCTGCGCAAGATCGACGAGGCCGCCCTCGCGGTGAAGCTCGAGCGCGAGTACGACAAGGACCGCATCCTCGAGCTCTACCTCAACTCCATCTACTTCGGCCGCGGCGCCTACGGCATCCAGGCCGCCGCCCAGGCGTACTTCGACGTCGACGCCGTCGACCTCGCCCCCGACGAGGCGGCGCTGCTCGCCGGGATCATCCCGGCCCCGAGCGTGCTCGACCCCCTCGACAACCCCGAGGGCGCCGAGCGCCGCTACCGCTACGCGGTCAACCGGCTCTTCGACGAGGGCTGGGTCTCGCCCGCCGAGGCCGGGGAGATGCGCGCGGCGATGCCCGATGTCGTGACCCCGAGCCGCCTCGTCAACCGCGACGCCCCGTTCTTCCTCGGGATGGTCGAGCGCGACCTCGAGCGGCTGCTCGGCGCCGAGCAGGTCTACCGCGGCCTCGAGGTCCACACGACCCTCGACCCGGGGATGCAGGAGGCCGCCGAGCGGCACTACGCCGAGGCCTTCGACGCCATCGACGTCCCCGAGGGCGCGACGCGGCCGACCGGGGCGATGGTCACCCTCGACCCCGAGACCGGCGCCGTGCGCGCGGTCATCGGCGGTCGCGACTACGCCGACGACCAGCTCAACCTCGCCACCGGGGGGCCCGAGGGCGTCGGCCGCAGTCCCGGGTCGACCTTCAAGGCCTTCGCCCTCGGCGCCTGGATCGAGCGCGGCTGGTCGCCGGAGAGCATCATCGACTCCCCCGCCGAGATCCTCTTCGCCGCCGACGAGACGGGGGCGTCGGAGGACTGGGAGCCGGCGAACTTCGGTCTCGCCGACCACGGGCCCTTGAGCCTGCGCGAGGCGACGTGGCGCTCCTCGAACACCGTCTACGCGCAGGTGGCGATGGAGGTCGGCTCGTCGGAGGTCCTCGACCTCGCGCGTCGCGCGGGCATCGACGCCGCGGGCAAGCTCGAGGCCAACCCCTCGCTCGTCCTCGGCACCGGCGACGTCACGCCCCTGGAGCTCGCGACGGCGTACAACACCTTCGCCGCCGGCGGCGTGCAGCGCCGGCCACGCACGGTCCTCGAGGTCAGCCGGGGCGAGGACGTCCTCTACACCGCGAGCATCCAGGGCCGGGAGGCCTTCAGCGAGCAGGTCGCCCACGGGGTCAGCGACGTCCTGCGCGGGGTCATCCAGGGTGGCACCGGCAGCGCCGCGGCGATCGGGCGGCCCGCCGCCGGCAAGACCGGCACCTCGCAGGGCTTCGGTGACGCGTGGTTCGCCGGCTACACCCCCGACCTCACGACGGTCGTGTGGATGGGCAACCGCGACGACAACGAGACGATCGTCGGCGAGCCCACCGGCGGGGACCTGCCCGCGCGGCTCTGGGGCGCCTACATGCGCGAGGCGCTCGAGGACGTGCCGCCGAGCGACTTCCCCGCCCCGCCCGGCGACCTCCTCGCCCACGACCTCGGCGAGATCGAGGTCGCCGAGGAGCCCCCGGAGTGCGCCGAGGGCGAGGAGCTCACCCACGCCGACCCCGAGGACCCCGACAGCGAGCTCATCTGCGTCGTCGTCGAGCCCACCGAGGAGCCCGTGCCCGAGTGCGCCGAGGGCGAGGAGCTCGCCCACGCCGATCCCGAGGACCCCGACAGCCCCCTCGTCTGCGTCGTCGTCGAGCCCACCGAGGAGGCGGAGCCCGAGCCCGAGCCGGAACCGGAGCCCGAGCCGGAACCGGAGCCTGAGCCGACACGGAGCCCGAGCCCCAGCCCGAGTCCCTCGCCCTCCGAGCCCGATCCTCCGTCGGAGGGCGGCGGTGACGGCGGTGGCGACGACGGCGGGGAGGAGTCCGGCGCGAGCGAGGCCTCCGCGGAGGGCTAGCCGCGGCCGCCGGCGCCACGACGGACCCGCTGAGCGCGGGGTTCAGGACTCCGCGGGCGGCTCGTCGAGCTCGAGGCGCACGCGCTTGTTCGCCTTGCCCTTCGACTCGGTCTTCGTCACGCGCACGCGGCCGACCTCGGCGGTCGAGGCGACGTGGGTGCCGCCGTCGGCCTGCTTGTCGAGCCCGACGATGTCGATGACCCGCAGCGGGTCGATGCTCGCGGGGATGAGGTTGGCCTTCGTGCGGATGAGCGCGGGGTCGGCGTCGGCGTCCTCGCGCCCGACGAAGGCCACGAGCACGTCGCGGGCGCGGGCGATCTCCTCATTGATGCGCCGCTCGACGCGCGCGCCGAGCTCGGTCGACATCGCGTCGAGCTCGAAGTCCAGCCGGCCCGACCCCGGTGCCATGTTCCCGCCGGTCACCGCGACGCCGAAGTCCGCCCAGATCACCCCGCAGAGCACATGCAGCGCGGTGTGGGTGCGCATGAGGGCGAAGCGGCGCTGCCAGTCGAGCTCGCCGGCGACCTCCGCCCCCGGCTCGGGCAGCCCGTCGGGGGCCTCGAGGACGTGCCAGACCAGCGGGCCCTTCGCACGGACCTCGCGCACCGCGGCGCGGCCACCGTGCCAGGCCAGCGTCCCCTCGTCGGGCGGCTGCCCGCCGCCTCCGGGGTAGAAGACGCTGCGGTCGAGCGCGACGGCGCCGGCGTCCTCGTCGAGGTCGACGACGCGGCCCTCGAAGGCGCGCAGGTAGGCGTCGGTGGCGTAGAGGCGGTCGGTGGGCTCCATGGTCAGCGCAGCGTAGCGGGACTCCGGGGCCGGGACGACGGCGCTCAGCGGGCGCGCAGCAGCGCGGCGTAGAGCGTGAGCCCCGGGCCGAAGGCCAGGGCGACGACGTGCTCGCCGGGCTCGACGCGCTGCTCGGCGCGCAGCCGCTCGAGGATGAGCAGGACCGTGGCCGAGGAGCAGTTGCCGTGCGCGGCGAGCACCGCCCGGCTGTCGGCGAGGGCCTCGTCGGGCAGGCCGAGGCGCTCGGCGACGACGTCGACGATGCGCGGCCCGCCGGGGTGCACCGCCCACGCGCCGACGTCCTCGCGCCGCAGCCCGTGGCGGGCGAGGAGCTCGACGACGGTGTCGGCGACGTGCTCGCGCAGCACGAGGGGCACCCGGGGCGAGAGCCGCATGCGGAAGCCGAGGTCGGTGACGTCCCAGCTCATGAGGTCGGCGCGGCTCGTGTCGGTGCGCGCGGCGAGGTCGACGACCTCGAAGCCCGCGGCGGCCTCGCCCGGGTCGACGACCACCGCCGCGGCGGCGTCGGCGAAGAGCGAGTGGGCGACCATCTGCTCGACGTCGTCGGTCGGCGGCTGGATGTGCAGGCTCGTGAGCTCGACCGACAGCAGCGCGACGCGGTGGTCGCGGGCGGTCGCGGCGTCGGCGGCGGTCGCGAGCGCCGGCAGCGCGGCGTAGCAGCCCATGTGGCCGATGTGCAGGCGCTGGGCGTCGGGGCGGAACCCGAGGTCGCGGGCGAGGAGCACGTCGAGGCCGGGGGTGGCGTAGCCGGTGCAGCTCACGACGACGAGCTCGTCGACCTCGGAGGGGTCGGTGCCGGCGTCGGCGAGCGCCGAGGACAGCGCGTCCTTGCCCAGCGGCATCGCCTCGGCGAGGAAGCGGCGCATGCGCTCGCCCGTCGACCAGGCCGAGAGGTCCTCGACGCGCGGGTCGACGACGCCGTGGCGCGTGGTCACCCCCGAGCGCTCCCACGCCCGACGCGCGAGGCGGCTGTCGCCGTAGAAGTCGGCGAAGAAGTCGCGGTAGAGCGCGTCCTGGTCCATCTGCGGCGGCAGGGCGGAGCCTGCGCCTGACAGCGTCGCGGTCACGGGTCCCCCGATGCGTCGTCGGAGTCGGCTGACCCCTCCCGCCGAAACCCTATCCCCTGGTAGAGGGTGAGCGCCGTCATCGCCGGCAGCAGCCGCACGAGCCGGCGACGGTCGAGCAGGAAGCGCAGGTAGTCGCCGGGGTGCACCCGCAGCCCGCGGGTGCGCAGGCTCACCCCGCAGGCGTCGAAGCGCGCGCGCAGGCGCTCGGGGGCCACGAACAGCGCGGGGTCGTGGATGCGCGGCGGCGGGCCGCCGGGCAGGCGCTCCTGGAGGTAGCCGACGACGAGCCGCGACAGCGGGTTGTCGGCGATCGTGTCGACGAGCAGGGTGCCGTAGGGCTTGAGGATCCGCGCGGTCTCGGCCACCGCGGCGTCGAGGTCGCCGACGTGCTCGAAGATCTCCCCGGCGACGACGACGTCGGCGACGGCGTCGGGCAGGGGAAGGGCGGTGACGTCGCCCCGCACGACGGTGAGCCCCGCGGCGCGCGCATGGTGCAGGGCGCTCTCGGAGAGGTCGACGCCGACGTGGCGGTAGCCGCCGGTGTAGGGCGCGAGCAGCCCTCCGCCGCAGGCGAGGTCGACGAGCAGCGCGTCGGGGCCGTCCGGCCTTGGGATGAGCTGCCCGCGCGCCCAGGCCAGCCAGTGCAGCGCCGCGAAGGCGCCCTCGGCGCGCCACCACTCGGCGGCGAGGTCGTCGTACTGGGCGAGGTCGTTGCGCGGCCGGCGCGGTGCGGTGCTCACGGGCGCGAGCCTAGAGCCCCCGCGGCCTCTCGGCGTATGCTCACCGCCACACCGGTGGTCGACGGGAGTCGAGGGGAGCCGACCGTGGAGGACGCGGTGCTGCGCTGGCAGCGCCTGCTCGGGGCCTGGGCCCTGCCCGCCGGGCTGCGCGAGGCCGCGCCCGAGGACCCCTACCGCCTGCCCGCCGGGCTGCTCGCCGAGCAGCCCCGCAGCGTCGGCGACCCCACGGGGCGTCCCGTCGAGGCGCACCTGCCCGACGGCGGCACGCTCCTCGACGTCGGCTGCGGCCCCGGCGCGCGTGCGGCGCTGCACGCCCCCCGAGCGCGCGTCATCGGCGTGGAGCCGCGCGCCGAGCTCGCCGCCGCCGCGCGGCAGGCCGGCCTCGAGGTCATCGAGGAGCCCTGGCCCGACGCCGGAGCCCGGGCGCCGGTCGCCGACGTCGTGCTCTGCACCCACGTCCTCTACGACGTCGCCGACCTCGTGCCGTTCGTCGCCGCGCTCACCACCCACGCCCGCGAGGCCGTCGTCGTCGAGCTCGGCGCGGTGCATCCCTGGGCGCGGCTCGCCCCGCTCTTCGCGCGCTTCCACGACCTTGCGCTGCCCGAGGGGCCGACCTCCGACGATGCCGTCGAGGCGATCGTCGACGGGCTCGGCGTCGCGGTGGCCCAGGAGCGCTGGCAGCACCCGGGCAACCGCTACCCCGACCTCGCCACGCTCGTCGCCCACCGCCGCCGCCAGCTCTGCCTGCCCGCCTCCCGCGACGACGAGGTCGCCGAGGCCCTCGAGGGCAGCTACGAGGTCGCCGCCGACGGGACGGTCACCCTCGAGCCCCGCGAGGTCGTCACGCTGCGCTGGCCGGGGGCGGCGTGAGCGAGGAGGAGCTGCGACGCCTCCTCGACGAGGAGCGCGCCGGGCAGGCCGCCCGCGACCGCGCCCGATCCCGCCGGCTGCGCGAGCAGGCCGCCGAGGAGGGCACCCTCGCCGGTGCGCTGCGCCGCCTCGCCGACCGGCGCCTGCCCGTCGGGGTCCACACCGCCGCGGGCGCGCTGCACCAGGGCGTGCTCGTCGGCGTCGGAGCGGACTACTGCGCCCTGCGCGCCGCCGGGGGCCGGCCGCGCTACCTCGCGCTCGCCGCGATCGCCTCGGTGCGCCCGGCCGTGGAGGCCGCCGCGGTGACCGCCGAGGGCGCCGGCGACCCCGACGGTGGGGACCGCCTGGCGCCCACGCTCGCCGAGATGCTCGGCCGCCTCGCCCCGGAGCGCCCCGAGGTCACCCTGCGCACCGGCACCGACCCCGACGCGCTGCACGGGGTGCTGCGCAGCGTCGGCGTCGACGTCTGCGAGGTCGACCTCGTCGGGCTGCCGGGCCGCGCGCTCGTGAGCCTCGCGGCGGTCAGCGAGATCATCGTCGATGCGCGCGCCTGAGCGCGCCCCTACCGGGAGGTCCGAGGCATGACCGGGGAGCCGAGCACCGAGCGCGAGCGGAGCGCCGAGCGCCGTCCCGTGCTGCTCGAGGAGGGCGACGTCGACGCGGCGGCGGGGGTCATCGCCCGCGCCTTCCGCGACGACGCGCTCACGAAGGCCATCATCCCCGACACCGAGCGTCGCCTCGCCTACGCCGAGGTCATCGGACGTCGCTACGTCCGCGAGGCCCTGCCCTACGGCCACGCCTTCGGGGTGCGCGAGCGCGGCGCGCTCGTGGGGATCGCGCTGTGGCACCCGCCCGGCGTCGAGCCCACCTCGGTCACCGCGCTGCTCGGCATGCTGCCGTCGCTGGCGCGCATGGCGCCGACGGTCGCGGGCATGGGCCCGCGGCTCGCCGCGCGGCTGCTGCGCTCGCCCTCGGTCCCCCTCGAGCTCGGGCTGCGCCGGCGCAAGGCCGTCGCCGAGGCCAGCGCCGGGGCGGCCTGGTACCTCGCCTACCTCGCCACCGACCCGGCCGCGCAGGGGCGCGGCGTGGGCCGCGCGCTGCTCACCGCGATGCTCGACCGCTGCGACGCCGCCGGGCAGGCGGCATGGCTCGAGACCACCGACCCGGTCAATCCCCCGCTCTACGAGCGCTTCGGCTTCGCCACCGTCGCGCGACTCGACGGCGGGGCGCTCCTGCCGGGATTCTGGGTCATGCGGCGCGAGCCACAGGACCCGTCGACGCGGTGATGCCGCGCCGTCGGGCCTCCGGGCCGTGCTGCCCGACGCCGGCGACAACCGGCGTGCGGGCGCGCTCGGGGCCGCTCAGCCCTCGTCGCTGCGCTGGGCCGGCTCCGGGTAGAGGTGCCCGAGGGAGCCGGGCTCGACGCGGCTGGCCTCGATGAAGGCCTCGACGTCGCCCTCCCTGAGCCGGATGACGCGGCCGAACTTGTAGGCCGGCAGCTGCCCCTCGTCGATGAGGCGGTACAGCGTGCGGGAGGTGATGCCGAGCCGACGCGCGGCCTCTGCGGTGCTGAGCCAGATGATCTCTTGCTCTGCCATAGGACATCAGCATACATCGTGTCGTCCACAGTGCCGAGGATTCCCGCTTGTCGTGGACAACCGTCCCGGCTACCGTCAGCGCCTCGCAGGTGACGGGGGACGCGGGGGCGGACGCTGGCGACGATCGATCGCACGACGGGCGCCGCTGCGGGCGGCGAGACGACCGCGCGCGGCGGTGATGCGGCACGGCCGCTGCGGCGGCGACGGAGGCTGCCCGGCAGCCGCGCGGTCGTCGGCGGCTTCCTCGTCGCCGCGGCCGCGGTGGCCGTCTTCGCCGCCTATCTCGACGCCGCCGGCGGGCCCGACCGCGCGTGGGTCGTGGCCTCCGGCGAGATCGCCGTCGGCGAGCCCCTCGAGCTCTCCGACCTCGCCGTCGCGGCGGTCGACCTGCCGCCCGAGCTCGCCGGCCGCGCCTTCGACGACCCCGAGGCGCTCGTCGGCGCCGTCGCGCTCGCCCCGCTGTCGCGCTACGACCTCGTGCTCGCGAGCCACGTCGCCGAGGGGCGCGGGGCGGTCGACCACGAGGAGCTCTCCTTCGCCATCGACGCCTCCCGCGCGGTCGGCGGGACGCTGCGCCGCGGCGACCGCGTCGACGTCGTCGCCGCCTACCGCGACGGCGACGGGCTCGCCGAGGTCATCGCCACCGACGTCGAGGTGCTCGACGCCGGCGAGGCCGACACGACGATCGGCACCGCCGGCGACCTCACGCTCACCGTCGGCGTCGCCGACCGCGCGGCGGTGCTCGCGGTCGCCCACGCGGTGAGCAACGCCGAGCTCCTCCTGGTGCGCACGACCGGGCGCGAGCCCGACGAGGCCGCGCCGACGCGCTTCCGTCCCGACCTCGACGAGGATCCGGCGGGCGCCGCCGGTCAGGACGGCACCGCCCCCGGGGCCGGGGAGGACGGCGCCGCCGACGAGGACGACGCCGAGGCGTCCGACCCCGGGGAGCCGGCCGGCTGATGGCCCGCGACCGCTTCGTCCTCGCCGGCCTCGCCCGGGCGCGCGCGCCGTGGTTCCGCGACGTCGCCGCCTGGAGCATGCAGGCCTCGCTGCCCGCGGAGTTCTCGAAGTGCGTCTCCGCCGAGGAGCTGCGCGCGCTGCTCGCGAGCGGCCGCCCGTTCAGCGCGGTGCTCCTCGACGCCGGCTTGCCGGCCACCGACCGCGACCTCCTCGCCGCGGTGCGCGATGCCGGGGTGGTGCCGATCGTCGTCGACGCCGCGGGGGTGACGCGCGGCTGGCACGAGCTCGGCGCCGTGGCGGTCCTGCCGGCCACCTTCGAGCGCGCCGAGCTCCTCGACGTCCTCGGCGCCTACGCGGCCCTCGTGCCCGCCGAGGACGCCACGCCCACCGAGACCGACGCCGCGGCCCCCGTCGAGGCGGCCGAGGCGCCGCTGGCCCTGGTCTGCGGGCCCGGCGGCACCGGCGCGTCGGTCAGCGCGATCGCCCTGGCCCAGGGGCTGGCCGCCGATGAGGCCACCGCCGGGCCGGTGCTGCTCGCCGACCTCTGCCGCCACGCCGAGCAGGCGATGCTCCACGACGCGCGCGACGTCGCCCCCGGGGTGCAGGAGCTCGTCGAGCTCCACCGCGGCGCACGCCCCGGCCGCCGGGAGGTGCACGCCCAGACCTTCCGGGTGCTCGAGCGGGGCTACCACCTGCTGCTCGGCCTGCGCCGCGCGCGCTACTGGCCCTCGATCCGCCCGCGGGCCTTCGCCGCGGCGCTGGCCTCGCTACGGCGCGACTTCGGGGTCGTCGTCTGCGACGTCGACGCCGACTTCGAGGGCGAGGCCGAGGGCGGCTCGCTCGACGTCGAGGAGCGCAACACCATGGCCCGGGCCGCCGCGGCGCACGCCGCCGTGGCCTTCGCGGTGGGCCGCGGCGACCTCAAGGGCCTGCACGCCCTCGGCCGCGTCGTCGGCGACCTGCGCGGGGTCGGCGTGCCCTCCTCGCGGATCGTCCCGGTGCTGTCGGTCGCGCCGCGCAGCCCCAAGGCGCGCGCCGGGCTCGCCCGCGCGCTCGGCGATCTCACCGACGGAGCCTGCGCGACCTCCCCGGTGTTCCTGCCGCGCCGCAGGGTCGAGGAGGCCCTCGTCGACGGCACCCCCCTGCCCGCGCCGCTGCCGGCCACCCTCGCCGGCGCCTTCACCGCGGCGCTCGCCGCTGCCCCCGCCGAGCCCGCCCCCACCGCCGACGTGCCCGAGCGCGTCGAGCCCGGCTCGCTCGGAGCGTGGTCGGGCTCGCTCGAGGCGTAGGCCCCTCCGAGGAAGGAGCGCTGCGTGGTTGCCGAGGAGCTCTCCCCGCTGGCCGAGATCGAGCAGGAGGTGCAGGAGCGCGCCAAGCGCCTCGAGCTCGACCTCGCCGCCGATGGCGCGCAAGGCCAGCTGCGCCGCCTCGTCGACGAGGCCGTCGAGCGCTGGAGCGAGGACTACAAGCGCGGCCTGCGGGCCTTCGACCTCGCCGACCCCGAGGTCGTCGCGAGCCGCGCGCTGCGCAACCTCGCCGGCTACGGCCCGCTCGAGCCGCTGCTCGCCGACGACGACGTCTGGGAGGTGATGATCAACGCCCCCGACCAGATCTTCGTCAAGCGCCACCGCGGGCAGAGCGGCTACCACGACGAGGTCTTCCACGACGACGAGCACGTCGTGCGCACGCTCACGAAGATCCTCGACGACGCCTCGACGGCGCACCGCAAGCTCGACCCCGCCGACGGGCTGCAGGACGCCCAGCTCGACAGCGGCGCCCGCCTGCACATCGTCCACCGCGACGTCGGCCGGGACGGCCACCTCGTCGTGAACATCCGCAAGTTCACCGGTGTGGCGTTCCGCACGCTGCCCGAGCTCGTCGACCGCGAGATGCTCAGCCCCGACGCCGCGGCGTTCCTGCGGGCCTGCGTGCAGGCGCGGCTGTCGATGGTCTTCGCCGGCGCGCCCGGCAGCGGCAAGACCACCCTGCTGTCGTGCTGCGCCGCCGAGCTCGACCCGACCCTGCGCGTCGTCATCGCCGAGGAGGTCTTCGAGGCCGACATCCCGCTGCCCAACGTCGCGTCGATGCAGACCCGCGCGGCGCGGCCCGACCGCCCCGAGGTCGACCTGCGCCGCCTCGTCGCGGGGTTCCTCCGCATGGCGCCGGACGTGGCGATCGTCGGGGAGGTGCGCGACCGGGAGGCGTTGCCGCTGCTTCTCACCCTGTCGTCGGGGGTGAAGGGCTTCACGACGATCCACGCCGGCTCGGCGCGCCAGGCGCTGACCCGGCTGCGCTTCATCTGCCAGCTCGCCGACACCTCCTCGGAGCTGCCGATGAGCGCGCTCAACACCCTCGTCTCCGAGGCCGTCGACGTCGTCGTCCACGCGCAGCGCCGCCGCGGCATCGTCGAGGTCGACGAGATCGTCTGCGTCGAGGACCTCCAGACCGGTGGGTCCTCCCCGGCGTTCACCGTGACCCCGGTGTTCGCGCGGGCGCGTCCCGGCGGCCCGCTGGCCTGGACCGGGCAGCTGCCGGTCCGCGCCGCCCGGGCCTTCGAGGAGGCGGCCCTCGACGTCCGCGCGCTGCTCGAGCGCGCCGGGTCGAGGGCCGAGGGCGTCGCGTGAGGACGCGACGATGATCGGCCTCGCCCTCGCGCTCGTCGCCGCCTACGGGGTCTTCCTCGTCTACACCCACGTGGCGCTCGGCTGGCGGGGCCTCGGGGTCGGTCCCGGGCTCGAGGCGCCCCGTCCGCGCCGGCACCGCGCGCGGGAGTTCCTCGTCCACGCCGGCCTCGAGCAGGTGCGCCTGCGCGAGCTGCTCGCCGTCGTCGCCGTCCTCGGCCTCGTCGGCGCAGCGGCTGGGGCGGCGCTCTTCGGTGGGATCGCGGCGCCGCTGCTCACCGGCCTCGCCGCGGCGGCGGTCCCGGTCGGCGCGGCGCGGGAGCGGCGGGCCCGCCGGCGGGCACAGGCCGCCGAGGCCTGGCCCCGCATGCTCGAGGAGATCCGCCTGGAGGCGACGACGCTCGGCCGCTCGGTGCCCCAGGCGCTGCTCACCGTCGGGTTGCGCGGCCCCGAGGAGCTGCGCCCGGCCTTCGCCGCCGCGCAGCGCGAGTGGCTCATCTCCACCGACTTCGCCCGCACCGTCGTGGTGCTCAAGGACCGTCTCGCCGATCCGACCGCCGACGCGGTCTGCGAGACCCTCCTCGTCGCCCACGAGGTCGGCGGCAGCGACCTCGACCGCCGCCTCGCCGCCCTCGCCGAGGACCGCGTCGCCGACCTCGCCGGCCGCAAGGACGCCCGGGCCAAGCAGGCCGGCGCGCGCTTCGCCCGCGTCTTCGTCCTCGTCGTGCCCCTCGGCATGGCGCTGGCCGGCTGGAGCATCGGCGAGGGCCGGGCCGCCTACGCCACCCCGGCAGGCCAGGCCGGGGTGCTCGTCGGACTCGTCATCATGCTCGGGTGCTGGGTGTGGGCCGGGCGGATCATGCGCCTGCCCACCGAGCAGCGGGTCTTCCTGCGGTGATCCGCCTCCTGCTGCCCGCCGGCCTCGCCCTCTGGGCGGGGGTGACGCTCCTGCTCTCGCAGCTGCGGTGGTTCGCCCGACCGAGCGTCGCCGAGCGCCTGCGCCCCTACGCCCCCGGCGGCATGGCGCGGCCGGTGGGCCCAGGCGTGCTCAGCGTCGAGTCCTTCGCCGAGACGATCGCCCCGCTGTCGCGCACCGTCGGCGAACGCCTCGCGCGCCTGCTCGGCGTCGGTGAGGACCTCGAGCTGCGGCTGTGGCGCGTGCACTCCCCCCTCGACGTCACCGCCTTCCGGGTCCGCCAGATCGGCTGGAGCATCGCCGCGCTCGGGGCCGCCGGCCTGCTCGTCCTCGCGCTGCGCCCGACGGCGCCGCTGGCGGTGCTCCTGCTGCTCGGTGCGCCGCTGCTCGCGTTCCTGCTTGCCGAGCAGCGCGCCGCGCAGGCCTCCGAGCGCTGGCAGCGCCGGGTCTTCCTCGAGCTGCCGGTCGTCGCCGAGCAGATCGCGATGCTGCTGTCGGCGGGCTACTCGCTGTCGGGGGCGATCAACCGGGTCGCCGCGCGCGGGCAGGGCGCCTGCGCGGCCGACCTCGCGCGGGTCGCCGCGCAGGTCCGCCACGGACGGTCGGAGTCCGAGGCGCTGCGGGAGTGGGCGGCGGTAGCCCGCGTCGACGCGCTCGACCGCCTCGTCGCGGTCATGGCGCTCAACCGCGAGACGAGCGACCTCGGACGGCTGCTCAGCGAGGAGGCGCGCGCAGTGCGCGCGGATGTCCAGCGCGAGCTCGTCGCGACGATGGAGCGGCGCAGCCAGCAGGTCTGGATCCCCGTGACCGTCGCAACCCTGCTCCCTGGCGTGATCTTCATGCTCATCCCCTTCGTCGAGGCGGTCCGCTTCTTCGCCGAGTGACGCCCCTGGATGGGGACGGGGGACTTGCCATCCTCTGACGCCTGCGTACCTTCTTCCTGGCCGTGCAGGGGGCACGGCCCGGCTGATGCCGAGGAGCACGGGGGAAGCACGTGAACGCCTTAATGATCGTCATCGTCCTCATGCTGCGGGCCCGGGGGCTCGCGCTGCGCGACCGCCTCGCCGCCGAGCACGGGGAGGGCGTGATCTCCGCGGCGATCGCCGTGCTCATCATCGCGCTGCTCGGCGCGGCGATGTGGGCGGTCTTCAGCGGGATGATGACCGGGGCGACGACCCGCATCAACGACTCGGTCGAGTCGATCGGGTGAGCGCGCGCCTCGCCGCTGAGCGAGGCAGCGGGGTCCTCTCGGTCACGCTCGGCGTGGGCGTGGTGCTCACGCTGCTGCTCGTCGCCGCCCACCTCCTCACCCACCTCTACGCCACCTCGGTCGTCGAGGCGGCGGCCTATGACGCCGCCGTCGAGGCCGCCGGGGCCGCCGGCGACGTCGCCGCCGCCGAGGCCAGGGCGCGGGAGACGATGGGGCCCTTCGCCGCCTCGGCGACGTTTCACTGGTCGGCCGGTGAGGACGTCGTGGCCCTGCGCGTCGAGGCCGCCCGGCCCGGGCTCGTGCCGGCGCGCTTCGCCTCCTCGCTCGGCCTGGCCTCGATCGAGCGGGAGTTCCGCGTGCGCACGGAGCGGCTGCGGTGAGCGCGCGGTCGCTCGGGGCGCCGCCCCTGCGTGGTGGCGTGCGGCGTCTGCGTGTTGGCGTGCGGCGCCTGCGCGAGGACGACGCCGGCGCGGTCGCCGGCTGGGAGGCCCTGCCGTTCGGCTTCCTCGTCTTCATCGTCGGCGCCCTCGTCGCGGCCAACGCCTGGGCGGTCGTCGACGCGAAGATGGCGGTGACCGCGGCGGCGCGGGAGGGCGCGCGGGCCTTCGTCGAGGCCGGCGATGCCGCCTCGGCCCGTCCCGCGGCGGTCGCCGCGGCCGGTGCGGCGCTCGCCGCGCACGGTCGTGAGCCCGCAGGCGAGGTCGAGGTCGCCGGCTCCTTCACACGGTGCGCGACGGTGACGGTGACCGTCGGGCACACCGTCCCGGCGATCGCCCTGCCGTGGGTCGGTGGCTTCGGCGCGGGGGTGACCACCCGCGCCTCGCACGCGGAGGTCGTCGACCCCCTGCGCTCCGGCGTCGAGGGGGAGGCCGGAAGCGGTGGGGAGGTGATCTGCGATGGGCGCTGAGGAGCGCGGGAGCGCGCTCATGCTCATGCCGGCGGCGGTCCTCGTCGTCATCGTGCTCTCGGCGATCGCCGTCGACGGGGCGCTCGCGTTCATGGGGCGCCGGGAGCTCTCCGCGGCAGCGGCCGCGGCGGCCAACGACGCCGTCGTCGCCGCGCTCTCCGAGCGCGGCTTCTACGAGGCGTGCGGCGACCTCAGCCTCGATCCCGCCGCAGCCCAGCGCGTCGCCGAGCGGACCTTCGCCCTGCGCGCCTCCGACGCCTACGCCCTCGAGTCCGTCGATGCTGCGGTCGGTGTCGCGCCCGGCGGAGGCGAGGTGCAGGTGCGGGTGGAGGCGACCGGCACCGTCGAGCGCGTCTTCACCCCGGCGTTGCTCGGCGGCGGCGCCCAGCGGGTGCGCGCCGCCGGCGAGGCCGTCGCCGAGCGCGCTGTCGACGCCACGGTGGAATGCCGGCGGTGACCGTCGCGGAGGTCGGTGCGGTGGAGGGCAGGCCCGGGGGCCCCGACCGCGGCGTGCTGCGCGGGTGCGGCCTCGACCGCCACGGCAGGCGCGGTCGCCTGCACGCCCGACGGCGGCCCCTCCCACGCCTGCCGCAGTCCCCACGCGAGCAGGGGCGGCACGAGCAGCAGCCCGAGCGCGGCGACGACGACCCAGCGCCATGGCACCGCGACCGACGCCTCCGGCTCCGGCGGGGTCGGCGCCGCGGTGAAGTCGACGGTCGCCGCCGGCGCCGCGGCCTCCGAGCCCCCGCTCCTCGCGCGCCGGACGAGTGGCGGCGCGCTCGGCGCCTCGCCGGCGCCGCCGTCCCCGCCGGGACCGTGGTGGGTTGGCCCCGGCGTGGCGCTGACCCCGCCGGCGGTGGAGGCGGCACTCGTCGTCGCCCGCGTGCCCGCCTGCGACGGCGTGGCGTCGGTCCGGCGGCGGCCACGCCCCTCGGCCGGTCGGCAGGCGCGCAGCGCCTCGGCGAAGGCCGTCGCATCGAGCGGACGCTCGGCGGTCTCCACGGCGGTGGCGGCGGCGAGCGCCGCTGCGAGGGTCGCGGGAGCGCCGGAGGTCTCGAGCGCGGTCGCCTGCGCCGCGGAGCCGTCGCGGCCGCCGCTCGCGGCGTCCTGCCCGTGCGGGGCCGGCGGCTGGCCGGTGAGAGCGTGCTCGAGCAGGCGGGCAAGGCCGTAGACGTCGCTGCGGGCGTCGGGGGCGGCGCCGCGCAGGACCGCCGGGTCGACGTAGCCGGGGGTGCCGTGTACCCCCGCGGCGCGGGCGACCCCGAAGTCGGCGAGCAGCGGCTCACCGTCGGCGGTGAGCAGGACGTTGCCGGGGGTGACGTCGCGGTGCAGCACCCCGTGACGGTGCGCCGAGGCGAGGGCGTCGGCGAGGCTGATCCCGAGCTCGACGACCTCCGGCCACGGCAGCGGGCCGCCCCGCAGGCGACGCTCGAGCGAGCCGCCGGCGGCGTAGGGCATGACGATCGCGAGGCCGTGCGCGTCGTCGAGGCAGGCGAGGATGTCGACGACGTGTGGATGGTCCAGGGCGGCGAGGATCGCGGCCTCCTCGCGCAGGGCCTCACGCCGTGTCGGCTCGTCGGCGGCGGCGAGGCGCTTGATCGCCACGGTCCGGCCGGTGCCCCCGCGCTCGCGTGCCCGCCACACCGTCCCGCTCGAGCCGGTGCCGAGACGTTCGAGCAGCTCGTAGCCGTCGAGTCCTGCCATGCGTCCCCCCACAGGCACTTGGAAGCCTTCGAAGAGCATGAGAGTACATGGAAGTATCATGAGGTGGCAAGGCCGAGGTCGGGCTGGGGATCGGCGACGGAGGTGGCGCGATGACGGGACGGGAGCGCGGCGAGGTCGGGAGGCCGCGGGCGGGGCGGGACATCACGCCGCTCGTCGCATGGGTGCTCCTCCTCGTCGTGGCGATCACGGCCTTCGGCCGGCTCGGTGCCGGCGCGCTCGCCACTCCGCCGCTCGGTGACCCCTCGGCGCTCGCGACCTGGGTCGGCGCGCAGGACCCCCTGACGACGGCGTTCACCGTGCTGCGCCTCGTCGTCCTCGCCCTCGCCTGGTACCTCCTCGGCGTCACGACGATCGGGGTGGTCGCGCGTCTCGCGCGGGCCGCACGGCTCGTCGCCCTCGCCGACCTCCTCACCGTCGCGCCGGTGCGCCGTCTGCTCAGCGCCGCGCTCGGCGTCGGCCTCGCGACCGCTGCGGTGACGAGCCTGCCCCAGGCGGCGGTCGCGCCCCCGCCGCCCGTCGTCGCCGAGGCCGCCCCGGCGGTCCAGGATGAGCGCGGCACGGTCGGCGAGCCTCGGCGCGATCCCGTCCTTCCCGGCGGCGATCTGCCCATCGACGGTCCGCGCCACCTCGCCCTCGGTGAGGCCCGGGCACCCGCCGGGGAGGATCCGGCGGGCTCGGCGGGTCCCCTCGCCGATCCCGACCCGGCGCGCGCGGCCGGACTGCTCGCCGACCCCGGGTCGGTCGCCGTGCCCGGGGCGGGCGGGCAGACGGACGCGGCGGCACCCGGCGCGCCGAGCCCGTCGTCGGCGTCACCGCCCCCGCCGAGCGCGCCGACGGAGACCCCCGACGCCGACGCCGGTCCGGGATCGTGGCGCGTCGAGGCCGGTGAGCACCTCTGGTCGATCGCCGAGGCGGTCCTCGCCGAGGCCCGCGGCCCCGAGGTCGCCGACGCCGACGTCGCCGCGTACTGGCGCGCGCTCATCGAGGCCAACCGCGACGCCTTGCCCGACCCGGCCAACCCCGACCTCATCCGTCCCGGGCAGGCGCTCGAGCTGCCCGATCCGTAGGCGGTCGGACGGTCGCCTGCGCCGGGGCCCCGCCGTCGCGCTCCCCGGGGGTGTCCCTATGACTTTGTCAAGGGGGCGCAGGCGACGGCTAGCATCGCGGCGATGAGCCTCGCGGTCTGCGTCTTCTGCTCCTCCGCCGACGGCGTGCCCGGGCCGCTGCGCGGCCTCGCCGCCGACGTCGGCGCCGGGCTCGCCACGCGCGGGTGGCGCCTCGTCTACGGCGGTGGGGGCCTGGGGCTCATGGGCGAGGTCGCCCGGGCGGCGCTGGCCGGGGGCGCGCACGTCACCGGGGTGATCCCCCACGGCCTCGCCGCGCTCGAGGCCGAGCTGCTCGAGGTCGACGACCTCGTCCGCGTCGACGACCTCCGGGCCCGCAAGGCGGCGATGGACGCCCGCGCCGACGCCTTCCTCGTCCTGCCCGGCGGCCTCGGCACCCTCGAGGAGCTCCTCGAGACGCTCACGCTGCGCCAGCTCGGCGTCCACGACCGCCCGATCGTGCTGCTCGACCCCGAGGGCCACTGGCGGGCGCTGCACGACCTCCTCGACGGGCTCGTGGCCTCAGGCTTCGCCTCGGGCGACCTCGCCGGCGCGCTGCCGACCGCCCACCGCGCCGAGGAGGCCCTCGACGCCCTCGCGGCGCAGGTCCGTCCACAGGGCTGAAGGGTCTGGTCGGCCGGGTGTCGCAGGGCCGGGGTAGCGTGCGTGGCGTCGGATCGACGAGCGCGCGAGGGCCCGGGGCCCGTCACGGGCGGCGGTCCCGGCCGGGAGTGCTACGCTACGACGGATCTCCGTCCTGCTCCCGACGGGCCGTCCCGGCCGCGGGGGCCACCAGCCCAAAGGATGGTCTATGCACCAGTATGAGCTCATGGTCATCACCCGTGGGAACCTGCCCGAGGACACGGTCTCGGGATTCATCGAGCGCGTCACCAAGCTCGTGAGCGACCTCGGCGGCAGCGTCGACCGCGTCGATCACTGGGGCAAGCGCGAGTTCGCCTACGAGATCGACCACATGCGCGAGGGCTACTACACCGTCCTCGACCTCACCCTCGGCGGCGAGCACCTCGAGGAGGTCGAGCGCCAGCTCCGCATCGCCGACGAGGTCGTGCGCCACAAGGCGATCCGACCGGACCTTCGCCGCAAGCGGGTCTCCTGACCCTCCGGCGACGGTGGGCCGGCGCCGGCTACGGCGCGGCCCGGCGGGACAGCCGTCCCGTTCCACGCCAAGTGCACCGATCGAGCACAGGAGGACGCTGTGGCGGCCGAGAACCAGATCACGATCATCGGCAACCTCGCCGACGACCCCGAGTTGCGCTACACCCAGTCGGGCGTGGCGGTCACGAACGTGCGCGTCGCGGTCAACCGCCGCAAGCGCAACCAGGAGACCAACGAGTGGGAGGACGCCCTCGACGGCTTCTTCACCTGCAACGTCTGGCGCGAGCAGGCCGAGAACGTCGCCGAGAGCCTGTCGAAGGGTGACCGGGTCCTCGTCCTCGGTCGGCTGCGCAGCCGCTCCTACGACACCAAGGAGGGCGAGACGCGCTGGGTGACCGAGATCGAGGCCGACGAGGTCACCCCGTCGCTGCGCTGGGCGCGCGCCGAGGTCACCCGCAACCCGCGCGGTGGAGGAGGCGGGCAGCGCGCCAGCGCGGAGTCCGCGCCCCCGCCCCCGCCCCCCGACTCCGACGACGTCCCGTTCTAGAGGAGGCGAGACCATGGCTGATCGCGACCGCGATCGCGACCGGGGCAAGACCCCGAAGCGCAAGGAGTGCTTCTTCAGCAAGCACAAGATCGAGTACATCGACTACAAGGACGTGGCGCTGCTCGAGAGGTTCATCAGCGACCGCGGCAAGATCCGCTCCGCGCGGGTCACCGGCACCTCTCCGCAGTACCAGAAGCTGCTCGCCGAGGCGATCAAGAACGCCCGCGAGATGGCGCTGCTGCCCTACACCGTCAACTAGCAGGCCGCTCGAGGAGCGCACGCGATGAAGCTCATCCTGAAGAAGGACGTCGACAACCTCGGCGAGGCCGGCGAGGTCGTCGACGTCGCCGACGGCTACGGCAACAACTACCTCGTCCCGCGCGGGCTGGCGATGAAGGCCACCCGTGGCGCGATCAAGGACGCCGAGGCGATCGCCCGCAAGCGGCAGAAGCACGCCGCGGCCACGATCGCCGACGCCGAGGGGCGGCGCGGCGAGATCGAGCGCGCGAGCGTCGTCGTCACCGCGAAGGCCGGTGAGGACGGCCAGCTCTACGGCTCGGTGGGTGCCACCGCCCTGCGCGAGGCCGCGCGCGAGCAGCTCGGCGTGACGATCGCCTCGAAGGAGCTCCAGCTCGGCCGGCCGATCAAGTCCGTGGGCGCCCACGAGGTGCCCGTGCGGCTCCACCGCGACGTCGAGGCGACGCTCAAGGTCGAGGTCGCGCCGACCGACGAGGACTAGCCGCCAGCTCGACCCAACCCGACCCCGGCCGTGGCCCCGGCCGGGGTCGCTTGCTGCGGGCGGATGGCCTCACGGGTGTCCGCTCGGCGCACACCCCGGCCTGTGGACGCGCGCGCCGGTGGCGCCACCTCGTCCACAGCCGACCCGGCCGCGCCCACAGACTGCGGGCCCCGTCCACAGGCCGACGGCGACTGTCCACCGCCATCGCCCCCGCTCGGTGGATGCTGACCGCGCCGGGTCGGCGCGATGTCGTACCCCACCCGTATCGTCCCGGGGCGGTGCGGTCGCCGGGACGGTCGCCGGCGCGCAGCGTCGGTCGGCAGATCGGCGGATCGCCGGATCCGCGGAGAGGACGAGGAGCGCGATGAGAGCGAGGCTGTCGTGAGCGAGGCGAGCCCCAACGTCCGTCGGCTGCCGCCGCCGGAGGGTGGCCACGACCGCGTGCCGCCGCACAACCTCGAGGCGGAGGTCAGCGTCCTCGGCTCGATGCTCCTGTCGAAGGACGCCATCGCCGAGGTCAACGAGGTCGTCCACCCCGAGGACTTCTACCGGGGCGCGCACCGCACGATCTTCGAGGCGGTCTCCGACCTCTACGACCGTGGCGAGCCGGTCGACCCGGTGACGCTCGGCGACGAGCTCGAGCGGCGCGGCACCCTCGAGTCCGCCGGCGGGGTCGTGGCGATCACCGAGCTCATCGACCGCGTGCCGACCGCGGCCAACGCCGTCTACTACGCCCGCATCGTCGCCGAGCAGGCGCTGCGCCGCCGCCTCATCGAGGCGGGCACGCAGATCACGCGCATCGGCTACGACGCCGAGGAGGGCGCCGAGGAGGCCGTCGACAGCGCCGAGGCGCTCATGTACCAGGTCGCCCAGCGTGGCCGGGTCGGCGAGTTCGCGCTCATGAAGGAGTTGCTCACCGAGTCCTTCGAGCTCATCGAGAAGCTCCACGAGAACGACTCGGCGGTCACCGGTCTGGCGACCGGCTTCTACGACTTCGACGACCTCACCGCGGGGCTGCAGAAGCAGAACCTCGTCATCCTCGCCGCGCGTCCCGGCATGGGCAAGTCCACCCTCGTGACGAACCTCGCGACGAACGTCGCCGTCGACCTGCGTCGGCCGGTCGCGCTGTTCAGCCTCGAGATGTCGCAGACCGAGCTCGTCCAGCGCATCCTCGCCTCCGAGGCCAAGGTCGACTCCGAGCGGCTGCGCACCGGGCGGCTGCAGGACGCCGACTGGCCCAAGCTCAGCCAGGCGATGGGCCGGCTGGCCGAGGCGCCGCTCTTCATCGACGACACCCCTGGGCTCAACCTCATGGAGCTGCGGTCGAAGTGCCGTCGGCTCAAGCAGAAGCACGGCCTCGACCTCGTCATCCTCGACTACCTCCAGCTCATGCAGGCCCACCGGCGCTCGGAGAGCCGGGTGCAGGAGGTCAGTGAGCTCTCCCGGGGCTTGAAGATCCTCGCCAAGGAGCTCGACGTCCCGGTCATCGCGCTCTCCCAGCTCTCGCGCAAGCCCGAGGACCGCACCGACCGGCGACCCCAGCTCGCCGACCTGCGCGAGTCCGGCTCGATCGAGCAGGACGCCGACCTCGTGGCCTTCATCTACCGCGACGACGTCTACGACCCGGAGTCGCCGAACAAGGGCGAGGCGGAGATCATCGTCGCCAAGCACCGCAACGGTCCGTTGCGCACCGTGCGGCTGACGTTCATCGGGCGCCACTCCCGGTTCGCGAACATGGCCCGCGGAGGGCAGGCGCAGGGCCCGCCGCCGTCCGGGCCGATGTGACCCTCCGCGGCCCCGGGGCGGGGGCACGCTGCCCTCGCGCGGGGCCGGTCACCGGTGGGCGGCGCGCGGCCCGGTCGACGGGCGATCAGCCCGCCAGCGCGGCGATGCGGGCGCCGAACCCGCGCAGGTCACAGTGTCGGCGCACATAGGCGAGGCCGGCCTCGACCCGGTCGAGGTAGTCCTGGGGGCGCTGCCACGTGGCGGACACCACCGACCACACCTCGTCAGGCTCGGCGTAGAGCGCTGCGTCGCCGAACTGCCCGGCGAACCCCGGGGGCAGGATGACGGGGACCCCGAGGGCCATCGCCCGCAGGGTCACCCGGTCGGTCGCGGCGATCGCGGACTCGTGGGGGAAGCCCACGAAGAAGTCGAGGGTCGACAGGAACCCGCGCAACGGCTCGTCATCGCCGGCCTTGCCGTCCCAGGGCAGGGTCTCCCAGTTGTCGGGAAGCTCGTCGAGGACGTTTCGCAGGGTCTTGGCCCCGCCGAGCAAGCGGACGTCGCAAGGCTGGTCCGCGCCGTACGCCGATCGCAGCGCGTCGGGCTGCGCGGGCCATGCGAGGGCGTCCTCGCGGGCGCTGCGGCCCAGGACCGGGCGGGCGTGGCCGATGCGGCTGCGGTCGGCGCGGCGGGGCGCCCAGCGGTCGAGGTCGAGCAGCGGGGTCCACACCGCCGGGGCGGGTGCGGGGAACCGGGGGTCGGCGTCCATGAGCCGACGGAGCGCCTCCGAGGTCGCGACCCACGCCGCGCCGCAGGGCACGAGGGCCTCGAGGGTGTCGGCCACCCGCTGGGGGTCGTAGAGGGGCTGCTTGCCCTCGCGGGTCCGTTCGGCGGGCACGTCGACGGTGAGCGCCGCCCAGCGGGCCTCGACCGTCGTGGCGCCGTCGTGACGGTGCTCGAGCAGCGGTGGATGGGCGACGAGGACGCCCTCGGCGGCCACCTCCTCATGCGCGGCGGCGATCGGGACGTCGTGGCGGTAGAGGCGTTCGCGCACCGCCGCGGGCAGGCGCCGCCGCATCGGGTACTGCCGCCACCACGGGTACTGCCGGACCGCGGTCCGGCAGCCGGCGGCGAGCGCCCCCTCCACCATCGCGAGGGCGTGGTGCGGCGGGTCGCCGGCCAGCGCGAAGTCGGCGATGACGAGGACGTCGGTGTCGACGCGCTGCGCGCGGTTGCGGCGGATCGTCGCGGGTACGGGGAAGTCGAGGTCGCTGCGGGGGATCGTCGCTGCCGCGCCATCGCCGGCGCGCCGCGCGTACCACCACTCCGAGGCTTCGCGGTACTCCCGCCGCACGCCGAAGCGCACCGTCGAGGCGTGGGTGTCGGCCCTGCCCGTCAGGGACGTCTCGGTCTTGCGCAGGAACGACAGCGGACAGCCCGGCAGCGCGCGCGGCAGGTCGGGGAGGTCCGGATCGAGGCCGTGCCGCAGCGCGAGCCTTCGCAGCAGCTCGGCGTCGGCGGTGATGCGGACGCGGTCGTCCCAGCCCTCGAGCGCGCGCAGGTCGTCGTGTCGGATGAGCGTCGAGGAGATGTTGGGCTGGAGCAGGCTGTCGCTCGGCGTGGGCGGTCCGACGAACACGAGCGGCTCGGCGACGCGCACCATGTCGGAGAGCGCGAACGGCGCGCCGGCCCTGATGAGGTCGAGCTGGGACTCGATCTTCTCGGCGTGCGACCAGTCGTCGGCGTCGTGGATGGTGACGTACTCGCCGTTGGCGACACCGAGGCCGGCGTTGCGGGCCCCGTACACGCCGGCGTTCTCCGCGAGCTCGACGAGTCGGAAGCGGTCGTCGTCGCGGGCGAAGCCTCGGGCCACCTCGGCTGAGCCGTCGTCACTCGCGTCGTCGACGACGATGATCTCGAGGTTCGTCCAGGACTGCTGCCGCAGCGAGCGCAGGGCGGTCGGCAGCGTGTCGGCGCCGTTGTAGACCGGCACGATCACGCTGACCAGCGGGCCGGCGGCCAGCAGCCGCTCCGCCGGCAGGTCCGTCGTGAGGTTGTCGATGCTCCAGCGCTCGTCGCCGTCGAGGGCACCCACCGGCAACAGTCCGTGGTGGGCGTACACGGCGTTGAGGTCGCCCACCGCCCCCTCGCGCCACCGCGCCGCCGCATCGGGGTCGACCTGCTGGTCGATCGTCGCGGCGACGAGTCGTGCGCTCGTGTCACGCGGGTCCCCGCCCCGCGAGGCCACGACGACGCGGGCCTCGGCCAGACGCCCGGCCCTGACGAGGTACTGCGCCTCGAGCATCCAGAACGGGCGCTGCGCGGTGCAGTCCGGGTCGAGCTCGGAGCACCGCCGCAGCCAGGTGAGCGCGGTGGCGGGGTCCTCACGCTTGGCACGCCACACCGACAGGGTCCTCGCGGCCTCGAGGCGGTCCTCGAGCGGCGTCGGCAGCGAGCCGTCGACGATCGCCTCGAGCCACGTCCGACCAAGGTCGGCGTAGCCCGACCACAGCCAGTTGCGCGCCCGCTTCAGGGTGACCTTGCGTCGACGGCCGTCGGTGGTCACGAAGCGGGCGCCGGGCGGCAGCGCGGCCGGCGGCGGTCCCTGCCCCGCCGGTGCCGACGGGGCCTCCACGGCGGCGTCGCCATCCACCGGGTCGTCGGCGGCCTGCGGGCGCGCCGGCAGCGTCGCGCCGTCCGAGACGGGTTGTCCGAGCAGGCGCTGGCCGAGTCGGCTCGCCGCCCGGACCGGGGAGGTCAGCCGCCAGGACCGGCTCGCGAGCAGCGCGGCGATCGTCGCCTCGAGCTCCTCGCCGTAGCGGACCTGCGCGGCGAAGCGGTTGCGGAACTCGGCGGCCCGGGCGGCGAACGCGGCAGCCTGCGCGGCGAGCTCCTCGCGTCGAGCGTCCAGCTCCTCGCGTTGCGCCGCCAGCTGCTCACGCTGCGCGGTGACCTCGGCGATGAGCTCCCGGACCTCGTCGACGGCGACGCCCGCGACCGCATCGGCGTGACGCTGCAGGCGCTCGGCGGTGGCCTGGGCCGGGGTCTGCGTCGCCGCGGCCGCTGGGTCGCGCCCAGTCGCTCCCGCGGCCGTGCCACCGCCCTGCACGAACAGCGCGTGCGCGCGTCGCAGCACGGGGCCTTCGTCGAGCGCGTCCCATTCGACCGGGTCGTACCGGTACAGCCGGTAGCCGTGCCCGCCGAGGAGCGCCTCGACGTCACGGTGGTGCGGAGGCCCCGGTGCGTCGGCGACGAACCCGACCTCGGCGGAGACGACGCCGACCGCGCCGCTCGACAACAGCCGGTGGGCTCCGCGCAGCGCCTCGACGACGCGCCCGCCAGCGGCGAGGTCGAGCACGTCGATCCGGGAGGGACCACAGGCCTCGACCCAGGCGTCGATCTCCGGGATCCCCTCCCGGACCTCGACCGCGTCGCCGGCATCGCCCTCCAGCAGCCGCCGCGCTGCGTGCGCGTCGGGCTCGAACAGCCAGGCCTGGCGCAGCGGGAGGCCGGCGGTGAGCAGGTCGAGCAGTCCCGCGCCGCGGCCCGGCCCGACGCCGAGGTAGCCCATCGGCTCGTCGGGCAGGAGCCTGGTGAGGTCGGCGAAGAAGCGCTCGGCCGCGTGGGCCCCGTTGCCCATCATCGTGATGTCGGCTCCTGCGGGAGTGTGGTAGCGGGACCCCCTTGCGGTCGGCGGTCCCGGGCACGGTGACGCCGTCAGTCTACGGTGCGGCGGCCGTCTCCAGAGTCGGTGCTAGCCTGCGGGCTGTCCCTTCGGCACCGCGACGGTGCCTTTGCGACGATCCCGATCGGTCGATGACGGTGAGCTTCCTCAAGGCCTTGATCCCCCCGCGCTTGCGGGCGCTGCTGCGGCGCATGCTCGCGGTCCTCGGCATCGGCCAGGGACGCGACATCTACCGCGCCTACCGCGCGTCGGCCCGCAAGGACTGGCCGCGGGCCGTCACCGCCTGGAGCGAGGCGATCGAGGCCCGGGAGGTCGCCCGTCCGCAGTGGCAGGCGCAGTACGCGTGGGCGCTCTACAAGACCGGTCGGTACGAGGCCGCGGCCCGGGCGCAGGCCGCCGCGGTGCAGGGCGACCCGACCAAGGCGTTCTGGCTGCGTCGCAACGCCTACATCGCGGCGAGGCTGCCTGACTGGGACACCGTCGTCGCCTCCTATCGCAGGCTTGCTGAGCTCCGAGCCGTCGACGCCGCACCGACGGCCACGCTCGATCGGGCGCTCGACGGGCTCGCCGACTCCCCCGGCGAGCCCAGGGCCAAGGAGCCCTACGCGCTCGGTCGTGCGCTCCAGGCGCTGCAGCGCTACGACGAGGCGCTCGCGGCGTTCAGCGACGCCCTGCGGCTGCTCGAGTCCGTCGACAAGCCCTGGGCGCTCGAGGCCCACAACGAGTGGGAGTTCCGCTGGGAGTACTGCCGAGTGCGTGTCGAGGACGTCGAGCGGCAGCATCGCGCCCTCGACGTCGAGGTCGCGCCCGTCGAGACCGACGGCACAGAGGCGCAGGCCACCGCCGGACGGTTCGCTGCCGAGGTCGTCCACACCGGCGTGCTCCTCACCGGCTGGGTCGCCGACCCCGACGCCATCGAGGTGACGATCCACGTCGACGGGCAGCCACTCAGGCAGGTCGGACTCAACCACGACAGCATCGCCCAGGACGCCAACGCCCCGCGGTTCCGTTACGCCATCAAGCACCCGACGCTCGACCATTTCCCCGCACGCTCGAGCTTGAGCGTGCGGGTCGACGACACGCCGCTTGCCGCCCCCTCCGGTGCCGCGGCGGTTGAGCTCGTCGTTCCGCACGGCGACGATGCGCTTCTCGGGGAGGGCGGGCTGCGCGCGGAGCTGACGAAGAAGGGCACCCTCGTCGGCACCGTAGGCCCGGTTTCCGACGGCCAGATCTCCGCGCTCGAGTCCTATTCGCGGGCACGAGGGATCTTCCAGGAACGCCTCGGCCGTGAGCTCTTCATCGTCTACGGCACCCTCCTGGGCTGCGTCCGCGACGGGGACTTCATCGCCGGCGACGACGACGTCGACGTGGGCTACCTCTCCGATGCCGAGGACCCCGCGACGGTCAAGGCCGAGACCCTGGGCATCGTCGAGGAGCTCCTCGCCCTCGGCTACGACGTCGGCTGTCGAGTCAGCGGGGGACTGTTCAAGCTCTACATCGAGGAGCGCGAGCTCGACATCTACCCGGTCTGGTTCGCCAGCGAGCGAGCCTGGGCCTACAGCGACATCGACGCCCAGCGTGCGGACTTCGAGCCGCTCACGACGACCGACTTCAAGGGCACCGAGGTTGCGGTTCCCGCCGACTCGGCTGCCGTCCTCGCGGGCACCTACGGTCCCGACTGGCGGATCCCGAGCCCGGGCTTCCGGCACTACCGGCCGGCGGCGGTCCGGAGGAAGCTGAGCCGCACCTACGTCACCCCCAACGAGGCCCGCGAGCTCCGGAGCCGCCAGCAGCGCGCGAGGGAGGATGGCCGTCCCGTGGGGCGCTTCCTCATCGGCCACTCCCCCGACCGCCCGCGGATCCTCACCGCCTGGGGCGGGGCACGCGCCGGCTCGGCCACGGCCACCCCGTCCGAGGCGCGGGAGGGGGCCGAGGCCACGAGCGAGCGCTGACCGGGTGCCGGTGCGCGCGGCACCCGGCGACGTCCACGACGACCATGACGCGACGGTGAGCGCACGGACCCCCGCGCCCCCCGACCGCAAGGGGTACCGTAGGGGGTACCACGTCACGCCCCGGGAGGATCGTTGATGCGCCCGCTCAGGATCGGACTCGCCATGCTGCTGCTCGCCCTGCCGCTCGCCATCGTCGCCTGTGCCCAAGCCGCGGGCGACGACGACGGCGCCGCCGAGCCAAGCCTGCGCACGCTCTCCGAGGCCGATGCCGTCGGCGAGCTCGCCGAGCGCGACGGCGACGTCGAGATCATCGACGTGCGCACGCCCGCCGAGCACGCGCGCGGCGCGCTCGACGGCGCGACGCTCATCGACATCCAGTCGCCGGACTTCCGCGAGCGCGTCGACCAGCTCGATCGCGACGGCAGCTACTTCCTCTACTGCCGCAGCGGCAACCGCAGCGGGCAGGCCGCGCAGATCATGGCCGACATGGGCTTCACCGACCTCACGAACATCGGCGGGTACGAGGCCCTCGCCGCGAGCGGCGCTGCGACCGACCGGTAGCCCGCGGTGGCGGGCAGCGCCACGCCGGCCACCCGCGCGCTCGACGCCGCCGGCGTCGCCTACCGCCTCCACGCCTTCGAGCACGATCCCCAGACCGAGCGCTTCGGCGAGGAGGCCGTCGAGGCCCTCGGCGTGGACCCCGCGCGGGTCGGCAAGACCCTCGTCGTGATCGACGAGTCGGGACGCCACCGCAACGCCGTCGTCGGCGTCGACGGCCGCCTCGACCTCAAGGCCCTCGCCTCCGCCGCGGGCGTCAAGCGCGTCGCGATGGCCGAGGTCGCCGAGGCCGAGCGTCTCACCGGCTACGTCCACGGTGGCATCAGCCCCTTCGGGCAGCGCCGTCGCGTGGCGACCGTCCTCGACGCCGCGCTCGCCGCGCACGACGCGGTCATCGTCAACGGCGGCCGCCGTGGCCTGCAGGTCGAGCTGTCCCCCGCCGACCTCGTCGCGCTGACCGGCGCGACCGTCGCGCCGATCCGGCGCTGAGCCGACCGTAGTGCCCGCGCGGCCAGCCCCGGGGCCCTTGGCGAGGCCGACCCCGCGCGGTACAACGCAGCGGGACCGGCCGGTGGCCCGCGAGGTCGCACCCGAGCGGCGGCCGCCGGTCACCGACACCAAGGAGGGGGACCCATGGCCACGGTGAGCGTGCTCGGTGCGAAGGGCGGCATCGGCGCCGCGATCACCGCAGAGCTGGCGGCCAGGGGGCACGCCGTGAGGGCGGTGAGCCGTCGCGGTGACACCGAGCCGGCCACAGGGGTCGAGCGCGTCGCCGCCGACCTCGCCGTCCTCGACGACGCGCTGCGGGCCACCGCGGGCTCCGAGGTCGTCGTCATGGCCGCCCAGGTCCCCTACGCGCGCTGGGCCGCCGAGCTGCCCGCCCTCGTCGAGTGCGCCCTCGCCGGCGCGGCGGCGGCCGGAGCCCGGCTCGTGATGTGCGACAACCTCTACGCCCATGGCGCACCGGGCACGCCCATCAGCGAGGCCACGCCCGAGCGGCCCGGCACGCGCAAGGGCACGCTGCGCGCTGCGCTCGGCCAGCGGCTGCTGCGGGCCCACCACGAGGGCCGCCTCGGCGTGACCCTCGGGCGGTTCAGCGACTACTACGGACCGGGTGGCACGAACAGCGCGGTCTACGCCCTCGGGATCGACCCCGCGCTCGCCGGCAAGCCGCTGCGGGCCCTCATCGACGCCGACCAGCCCCACGCCTTCCACTACCTGCCCGACGCCGCGCGGGGCTTCGCCGAGCTCGTCGAGCGCCCGGAGGCCGACGGCCGCGCGTGGATCCTGCCGGCCGCCGAGCCGGTGACCCAGCGCGAGCTGCTCACCCTCGTCGCCGACGCCGCCGGGGTCCCGGCGAAGGTGCGCACGCTCCCGCCGTGGATGCTGCGGGTCGGTGGGCTCCGCGACCCCAACGTTCGCGAGCTGCGTGAGCTCGTCGAGCAGTGGGACCGGCCCTACACCATCGACGCCTCGGCCTTCACCGAGGCCTTCGGGCCGTTCGAGCCGACGCCGCACCCTGACGCGGTCGCCCGCACCGTCGCCGCCTTCCGCGAGACGGGCAGCGCCGGCCGCGGCTGAGCGCCCGCGGGCCGCGCCTCCGACGCAACGCCGTCGAGCGGCGGGCCGGCTCCGTCATCCGGCCTCCCAGGCGCACGGCCAGGGTCGGGCGCTGCGCGCCCGCGCACGGTCGTCACAATCGGAGGCTGTAGAGCCGAGGCGGATACGGTGACCGAGACCTCCGAGCACACCCCGAGGGCGGGCGAGACCGGCGAGGCCGCGCCACGCGGCACGCTGCGCCTGCTCGTCGACCGCACCGTCGGCTCCTACGTCGCCGCGAAGGTCCTCGCCTCGATGGGGATCTGGGTCCACAACGTCGTCGCGGCGATCCTCGTCTACGACGTCTCCGGCTCGGCGCTGCTCGTCGGCGCGGTGAGCATCGCGCAGTTCAGCCCGCAGGTGGTCCTCGCACCCTGGATGGGCGCGGTGGCCGACCGCGGCAACCGTCGACGGCAGGTCGTGGCCGGGCGCCTGCTCGTCGCCGTCGGCTCGGGCTCGCTCGCCGCGGTGCTCGCCATCCTCGGCCTCGAGGGCCCCGCTGGCGCGTGGCTCGTCATCGGCGCCGCCCTCGTCGTCGGCATCGGCTTCGCGATCAGCGCGCCGGCCATGCACGCGATCGTCCCGTCGATGGCCCGCCCGAACGAGCTGCCGGCGGTCATCGCGCTCACGACCGCGCCCTTCACGTTCGCACGGGCCGCCGGCCCGGCCCTCGGCGCGCTCATCCTCGTCGGCGCCGGAGCGGCGGCGGCCTTCGCCTTCGCGACGCTCTGCCAGCTCGTCCTCGCCGCGGTCGTCGCGACGATGCCGCTGCGGGCCGTCACCCGCCCCGTTAGCGCCGACGGCTCGGCGCTCGCGGGGTTGCGCCACCTGCGTGCGGACCGCGCCCTCGGCCTGCTGCTGCTCGCCGTGGCCGGCGTCGGCTTCGGCGTGGACCCCGTCATCACCCTGTCCCCGCCGATCGCCGCCGGCTTCGGGGAGGGGGCCGGCCTCGTGGCGACGCTCGCCTCGGCCTTCGGCGTCGGAGCGGCGCTGACCGTCCTCGCCCTCGGCTGGCTGCGTCGCCATGTGTCCCAGGAGCGGGTCGGCACAGGCGGCTTCTGGGTGCTCGCCGCCGCGACGCTCGCCTTCGGGCTCAGCCCCACCCCGGCGCTGGCCGTCACCGCGGTCACCGTCGGCGGGGCGGGGATGATGGCCGCGGTCACCGGGCTCACGACCCAGATCCAGCAGCGCGTGCCCGAGGAGCTGCGTGGGCGGGTCATGGCGCTGTGGTCGGTGGCCTTCATCGGCTCGCGCCCGCTCGCCGCCGGGCTCAACGGTGCGGTCGCCGACGCGTGGTCGCCGCAGGTCGCCCTCGTGCTGCTCGCCGTCGTCCTCGCCGCCGTGGGCGGGCTCACGCGCCCCGGACGCCTGGCCCGCCTCGCCGGCTGAGCCGCCCGGGGCGCGCGTCTCAGCGCGACCCGGCGCCGACGCGGGGGCCGCGCTCCGCGCCGCTGCCGCCCGGGCTCGCGCCCGGCGAGGGCTCGCGGTGGGGCGCCGAGGCCGGTGAGGGCACCCGGTCGGCGCCCGTGCCGTCGACGACCGCGCGCAGCCGGGCCGACATCGCGCGCAGCCCCTGCGAGGAGGTGCGCAGCGTCGCGGCGTTCGCGGAGGCCTTCTGCGCGCCGTCGGCGACCGCGTGGATGCTCTGGGCGATGTCGGAGCTGCCCTGGGCGACCTCGCCGACGCTGCGGGAGACCTCCGCGGTCGTGGCCTGCTGCTCCTCGACCGCGGCGGAGATCGCCTGCTGGAGGTCGGCGATGCGCTGGACGACCTCGCCGACCTCACCCATGGTCGTGACGACCTCGCCGGTGCCCGAGCGGATCGCCTCCACGCGCTCGCCGATGCGCGAGGTCGCCTGGGCGGTCTCCTCGGCGAGGGACTTGACCTCGCCGGCGACGACGGCGAAGCCCTTGCCGTGCTCGCCGGCGCGCGCGGCCTCGATCGTGGCGTTGAGGGCGAGGAGGTTGGTCTGCTCGGCGATCGTCGTGATGAGCTCGAGGACCTCGGCGATCTCCTCCGAGGAGGTCTCGAGTCGGGCGACGGTCGTGCCGGCCTGGGCGCTGGTCTCGAGCGCCTCGCTGGCCACGGTCGCGGCCTCCTCGGCGTTCTGGGCGATCTCGCGGATCGCCGCGTCGAGCTCCTCGACGGCGCTGGCCACCGTCTGGGTGTTCGCGCTGACCTCCTCACCGGCGGTGGCCACGCCCCCGGCCTCCTCCGCCGAGGTGCTCGCCACCTCGCCCATCTCCGCGGCGAGGCCCTCGAGCTGGCGGGAGGCACCCTCGACCTCCTCGGCGCTCGAGCCGACCTGGCGGGCGATCGAGCGGGCCACCCACCAGGCGGCCGCGCCGCCGAGCAGCAGGAGCATGAGCCCGAGGCCGACCATGAGCAGTCGCGCGCCGTTGCGCGTGGCCTCGAGCTCGGTCGTGGGCACGGCGGTCATGACGACGCCGATGGGCTCGCCGGAGAAGTCGGTGATCGCCTCGTGGCGCAGCGCGTTCGGCTCGCCGCCGAGCTCGGCGTGGCCGTCGACGACCGCGCCGGCGAGCGCGTCGGTGAGGACCTCCTCGTCGACGAGGGGGGCCGCGCCGACCGTCGAGGCGAAGGTCTCGAAGGCCTCGTCGCCGGCTCCGGTGGACTCGCCGTCGACGATGCGGTCCCCGCCGGTGAGGTAGAGCGCGACGTCGACGCCGTTGGCCTCGGCGAAGCCCTCGAAGAACGGCTCGCCGAAGGAGGAGCCGATCTCCACGGAGCCGACGTGCTC
>PWFH01000073.1 GCA_003553795.1 Egibacter sp.
CCCGCACCCCCGCCACGCACTCGATGGAGCCTTCGGCCGCCCACGCGGCCACACGCTCCATCCAACCGCCGGGCACCGCGCTAGCCTCGGGCCTCATGCGACGCTTCCACGCGATGTTCGTCCACGCCCACCCCGACGACGAGTCCTCCAAGGGCGCCTCGACGATGGCGCGCTACGCCAAGGAGGGCCACCGCGTCTCCGTCGTCACCCTCACCGACGGCACGGCCGGCGACATCCTCAACCCGCGCATGGACCGGCCGGGGATCAAGGAGCGCATGGCCGAAGTCCGCGCCGAGGAGCTCGCGCGCGCCCTCGAGATCCTCGGGGTCACCGACCACGTCGACTTCGGCTACCGCGACTCCGGCTACGTCGACGGCTTCAACGGCGACGGCGCCGCTCTCCCGCCCGACGCCTTCTACAACGTCGCGATCGACGAGCCGGTGCGTCGCCTCGTCGAGGTCATCCGCGAGACCAGGCCGGAGGTCCTCGTCACCTACCCCGAGGACGGCGGCTACCCCCACCCCGACCACATCCGCTGTCACGACGTCAGCGCCGCGGCCTTCGACGCCGCCGCCGACCCCGAGCGCTACCCCGAGGCCGGCCCGCCACATCAGGTGGCGAAGCTCTACTACTGCCACCCGTTCACCGTGCCGAAGCTCACCGCCTTGCACGAGGCGCTGCATGCCCGTGGCCTCGACTCGCCGTTTGCCGATTGGATGCAGCGCATCGGGTCGAGGCCGTTCCCGCCGGTGACGACGAGCGTCGAGGTCGGCGACCACCTCGAGGCCCGCGATGAGGCGCTGCTCGCCCACGCGACCCAGATCGACCCGGACAGCCGCTGGTTCGCGGTGCCCAACGACCTCATCCGCGAGGTCTACCCCTACGAGGACTTCAGCCTCGCCCGGACGATCGTCGCCACCGACCTGCCCGAGGGGTCGCTCTTCGACGGCCTGTAGCCGCTCAGCGCCGCTGCGCGACGTAGAAGAGGCAGTCGCGTCGGGTCTGCTGCTCGTCGCGGGTCATCATCACCGGGGTGGCGTCGTGGCGCAGGACGACGCGCCCGTCGGCGGCGACGTCGAGCACGGCGTCGGTGACGTCGTTGTCGGCCATGTCGGTGACCCGCAGCGGCACCGCCGTGCCCGGGCGCACCCAACCGAGCGTCGTGCCGGCGAGCAGCATCGTGAAGTTCGCCGCGTCGAGGCCGCGTGCGAGCACGAGGTCGACACCGTCGTCGAGCTCGCCGCCGAAGCGGAAGCGCACCTCCCCGCGGACGACGACGCGCTCGCGCATCTCGTAGAGCTCGCGCGGCGCGCCCTCGTCGGGCACCGCCTCGAGGTGGAGGAAGCGCCGCAGCACGTCGGCGGCGAGCGCGGCGTTGGCGGGCACCCCGGCCATCCCGCACTCCACGGCGACGGCGGGACACCGGCGCCCGACGGCCTCCATCGAGGTGTAGGCGGTGAGCCGCCAGCGCAGCGCGAGGCCGCCGAGGGCGCCCGCGAGGCCGAGCATGCGCGGATCGTCGCCCGGCACGATGACGTGCGGCGGGTTGTGCCCGGTGGTGTTGTGGAGGTCGATCGCCGCCTCGAGGTCGAGGCCGTCGAGGGTGGCGAGGACCTCGGCGGCCATGCGCCGCTCGGGGGTGCGGACCGGCTCGCGCTCCCACACGCGGTTGAAGTCCTCCTGCCCCTCGAGGTAGCGGTGCCCGAACGGGCCGTCGGCGAGCGCGGCGGCGACGTTGCCGATGAGGACCCAGAGGTCGAAGGGGAAGCGCGCGCCCGAGCGCAACAGGTCGGCCACGGCCCAGAAGCCCGACTCCTCGTTGCCGTGGAGCAGCGTCGCGACGAAGCGAGCCCGCGGTCGCGCGTCGGTGCCGGGCACCCGCAGCAGGGTCGGCATGGCGAGGCGCCGCAGGACGGTGTGGTCGTCGGCGTCGAGCAGCGGCTTGACCTCGTCAAGGCCGTCGAGGCGTCGCAGGTGGGACATGGCGCCTGAGCCTAGCGCCCCCGCGTGACCGGTCCGACCGCCTGCGCGCCTCAGAGCTCCCAGGTGTGGACCGGCTCGCCGGTGGCGGCGTGCTTGGCGTAGCGGCGCACGAGCTCGCTCGCGGCCTGCGGGGCGGCGAGCCCCTGCTGCTCGCGCAGCCGGCGGTGCGCGGCGATCTGCCACGACGCCCCGTTGCGGCCGGTGAGCGCACGCCCGGCGATGATGTCGAGGTAGTGCTCGGCGTCGCGGTCGCTGACCCCCCAGTGGGCCAGGCCGGCGCGGGCGAGTGGCAGGAGGTGGCGGGTGAGCAGCTCGGTGACCGGCACCCGCGCGCCGTGCCCGGGCCAGTAGATCTGGGCGTCGAGCCCGTCGCGGGCCGCGGCGTAGAAGTTCGTCTCGGCGGCCTCGAAGCTCATGTGCCGCCAGACCGGCGGCTCGGCGTCGGCGAGGCCGCGCACGAGCCCGTAGAAGAGCGCGGCGTTGGCGATCGCGTCGACCGAGGTGGGCCCGGCCGGCAGGACGCGGTTCTCGATGCGGACCGTCGGCACGCCGTCGTTGACGGCGTAGACGGGACGGTTCCAGCGGTAGATCGTGCCGTTGTGCAGCGCGAGCTCGGGCAGCTCGGGCACCTTGCCGACGGCGAGGACTGCGAGAGGGTCCTCCTCGAAGCACAGGGGCAGCAGCGCGGGGAAGTAGCGCACGTTCTCGTCGAAGAGCTCGAACATCCCCTCGGACAGCCAGCGCTCGCCGAACCACACCCGCGGGCGGACCCCCTGGCGGGACAGCTCCTCGGGGCGCGTGTCGATCGCCTGCTGGAAGAGGGCGATGCGGGTCTCGTGGTGGAGCTCGCGGCCGAGGAGGAGCGGGGAGTTCGCCCCCGCGGCGACGAGCGGCGCGGCGGCGGCCTGCGCGGCGTTCCAGTAGCGGGCGAAGTCGCGTGGGGCGACGTCGAGGTGGAGCTGCAGCGAGGTGCAGGCCGCCTCGAAGAGGATCGAGCTCGACGTGGTCGCGAGGGTGTCGGTGCCCTCGATGCGGATCGTGAGGTCCTCGCCGCGGGCGGCCATGATGGCGTCGTTGAGGGCACGGTAGCGGGGGTTGGCCGAGAGGCTGTCGAGGGTGAGGTCGCTCTCGGCCAGCGTGGGCAGGATCCCGATCGGCAGGACGCCGACGCCGAGCTCAGCGGCGGCGGCCTCGACCTCGCTCACCGCGCCGGCGAGCTCGGCCTGCGCCTCGGCGAGCCCGACGCCGGGCAGCGGTCTGGGGTCGAGGTCGACCTCGAGGTTGAAGCGCGCGAGCTCGGTCTGGAAGTGCGTCGACGGCAGCCGCTCGAGGACCTCGGCGTTGCGCGGCGCGGGTCGGCCGCCGTCGTCGATGAGGTAGAGCTCCATCTCCATGCCCATCGCTGGCCCGCCGGCGCGCAAGCGGTTCTGCGCGACGAGCTGGGCGAGCGCGGCGAGGTCGGCCTTGACCTTGTCGCGGTAGCGTGCGCGCTCCTCGGCGGTGAACGCCGTGGCGTCGATGTCGCGGCCCATCCCCCAGCCTCCTGCACGACGGTGGAGGAAGTGTAGGCCTGTGGGGCCGCCGCTGCGCAGTGCCGCGACGCGGGGCCACCTCGACGGCGCTCACGTGGCGCGGGGATGGCGCGACGAGCCCGGAGGCGGCAGGGTGCGGGGATGACCGAGCGCTTCGATGCCCGGCGCGGCTGGGTGACGGTGACCGCCCGCAGCGCCGCACCCCCCGAGCGCGTGTGGGCGCTGCTCGGCGACCCCGCGCGCTGGCACGACTGGGCGCCGCACATCCGCTCCGCCGACGGTCGCCTCGAGGAGGGCGCGCGCGTCGTCGTCGGCGGCCCGGCGGGCGTGCGCCTGCCGACGACGATCACCCGCGTCGAGGCGCCGTGGCGCTGGGACTTCCGCGCCGAGCCGCCGGGCCCGTTCGCGCTCGACTCGGTGCACCTGCTGCGCCGCGACGGCGAGGGCAGCGTCGTCGCGGTGCACCTGCGCCTCGCCCGCCTCGGCGCCGTCGGCCTCGGCCCGCTCGCGGCCTACCTGCCCCTCGCGCGGGTGGCGGTGCGCCGCCTCGCCCGCCTGGCAGAGGACGAGGGCGCGCCCTGAGGGGCCCCGCCACGGGCCAGCGCCCCCGGGGAGCGGCACCCCGCCGCTGCGGGCGCCGGCGCCCTCAGCGGGCCTGCCGGGCGAGTGACCGCTCGCCGAGCAGCGCGCCCGGCCGCCCGGCCGCGGCGAGCAGCTCGGCGGTGAGCGGGTGCTGCGGGGCGGCGAGCAGCTCCGCACCGGTGGCCTCCTCGACGATGCGCCCCTCGTCGAGGACGACGACGCGGTCGGCGACGCGCAGGACGACGGCGAGGTCGTGGCTGACGACGACCATCGCCATGCCGCGCTCGACCTGGAGGTCGCGCAGCAGCGCGAGCAGCTTCGTCTGCTCGGAGGGGTCGAGCATCGCCACCGACTCGTCGGCGACGAGGAGCTTGGGGCGCAGCACGAGCGCGCGGGCCAGCGCGACGCGCTGGAGCTGCCCGCCGGACAGCTCGTGGGCGCGCCGCTCCGCGAACGCCGGCGAGGAGGGCAGGCGCACCTCGGCGAGGACCCCGGCGACCTCGGCGTCGCGCTCGGCGGGGGTGCCGACGCCGGCGACGTCGAGCGGCTCGCGGACCGCCTCGGCGACGCTCAGCCGCGGGGAGAGCGCCTCGTAGGGGTCCTGGAAGAGCAGCTGCGCCCGCCGGCGCAGCGCGGCGAGGTCGGCGCCGCGCGCGGCGAGGAGGTCGCGCCCCTCGAGCTCGACGCTGCCGGCGTCGGGCTCGACGAGGCGCACGAGGAGCTGGCCGAGGGTGGACTTGCCCGCCCCGGTCGGCCCGACGAGCCCGACGGCCTCGCCCTCGCCGACCTCGAGGCTGACGTCGTCGACGGCGGCGACCTCGCCGCGCCGTCGCCCACCGCGCCGGGGCCGGTAGGCCTTGGCCAGCCCCCGGGCGCGCAGGACCGGCACGCGCCCGCCGCGCGCGCAGGCGACGAGGCGCGCGCCGTCCTCGCCCTCGGGCGCGACGAGCGGCGGGCGGCGCTGCTCGCAGGCGGCCACGGCCTGGGTGCAGCGCTCGAGGAACGGGCAGCCCTGCACGACCTCGCCGGGCTCGGGCGGGGCACCGCGGATGCCGCGGAGGTCCTTGACGTCGCCGAGGGTGGGCACGGCGTTGGCCAGCCCCCAGGTGAACGGCGCGCGCGGGTCGTCGAGGACGCGGGCGGCGGGGCCGCGCTCGGCGAGCCAGCCCCGGTAGAGCACCGCGACGTCGTCGGCGAGGCCCCGCAGCGCGTCGAGGTCGTGGGTGATGAGCAGCAGCGCGGTGCCCGCCGCGCGGATGCGGCCGAGCAGGGCGAGGACGCGCGCGCGGCTGAGGAGGTCGAGCCCGGCGGTGGGCTCGTCGAGGACGACGACCTCGGGGTCGAGCACGAGCGCCATCGCGAGCAGGGCGAGGCGGCGCTGCCCGCCGGAGAGCTCCTCGGGGGTGCGCTCGAGCGCCGCGGCGCCGAGGCCGACGTCCTCGAGGGCCGCGGCGGCGCGCGCGCTGGCCTCGCCACGCGCCAGCCCCTCGTGGACGCGCAGCGGCTCGGCGATCTGCGCGCCGATCGACAGCGCCGGGTGCAGCGAGGCCGTCGACTGCGGCACGAGCGCGAGGCGCCGCCAGCGCACCGCCTGCCACCCGGCCTCGTCGAGGCCGGCGAGGTCGCGTCCGGCCAGCCGCAGCCGACCCTCGACGCGGGCCTCGGGCAGGAGCCCGAGCAGGGCCTTGGCAAGGCTCGTCTTGCCCGACCCCGACTCGCCGAGCACCCCGAGGCAGCGCCCGGGCGCGAGGCGGAGGTCGAGGTCGTCGACGGCGCGCACCGGCGGCGGGCCCGGGTAGGTGACCGTGAGCCCGGCGAGGTCGAGGACGGGGGCGCTGGCGAGGCTCATGGGGTCGCTCCGGGCCGATGGCGACTCGTCCGTGGGTTGCTGCCGCCCTCGAGGCCGACGCCGGTGAGGGTGAGGCCGATGAGCAGCGCGCTGATCGCCAGCGTCGGCGGCAGCAGCCACCACTGCCACGCCGGGGTGTAGAAGAGCCCGGAGAACTCGATGGCGTCGCGCAGCGTGCGACCCCAGCTCGCGCCTGTGGGGTCGCCGAGGCCGAGGAAGGCGAGGCCGGCCTCGAGCAGCACCGCGCGGCTCGCCGCGGCGACGAGCGCGGCGGCGAGCACGAGCGCGAGCTCGGGCAGGAGGTGGCGGCGCATGACGTGCCGCGCGCCGGCGCCGAAGCCGCGGGAGGCCCGGACGTGGGCGCGGGTGCGCAGGCTGCGGGTCTGCGCGCGCACGATCCGCGCGGTGCCGGGCCAGAACACGAGCGAGATCGTCGCGGCGATGAGCGGGGTGCTCGGCCCGAGGTAGGCGCCGACGAGGACGAGCAGCGGCAGCCGCGGCACGACGAGGGCGAGGTCGACGACGCGCATCGTCGCGGCCTCGACGGTGCCGCCGAACCAGCCGGCGGCCAGCCCGATCGTGCCGCCGAGCGCGACGGTGCCGGCCCCGGCGAGCAGCGCGACGGCAAGGGAGGTGCGCGCGCCGGCGGCGAGCTGGGCGGCGAGGTCCTGCCCCACGGCGTTGGCCCCGAGCGGCAGGCCGGCCGACGGCGGGGCCAGCGGCGCGGCGACGAGCTCGCGGGGTCCGTGGGCGAGGAGGAGCGGCCCGAGCAGGGCGAGCAGGGCCACGGCGCCGAGCAGCCCGAGGCCGACCCGCGCGGTCGGCGAGGCCCACAGCGCGCGCAGGCCGCCCTCGGGCGCGGCGGCGTCGGTGGGGTGCGCGCTCACGAGGCCGCGCTCCGCGGGTCGACCCAGCGCGCGGCGAGGTCGACGAGGAGGTTGACGGCGAGCACGACGAGGGCGAGGACGAGGAAGGCACCCTCGAGGACGGGGTAGTCGCGGGCGGCGACGGCCTCGAGCAGCAGCGAGCCCATGCCGGGGTAGGCGAAGACCGCCTCGACGAAGACCGCGCCCTGGGCGGCGAAGGCGACCTGCAGGCCGACGGCGGTCAGCAGCGGCAGCAGGGCGCTGCGCCCGGCGTGGACGAACTGCCGGCGCCGCAGCGGCAGGCCCTTGGCCTCGGCGAGGAGCATGTGGTCGGCCCCGAGCACCGCGACGACGGTGTGGCGCTGCAGGAGGAAGAGCGTCGCGGTCAGCGACAGCGTGAGGGTGGCCAGCGGCAGGACGAGGTGGGCGCCGACGTCGGCGAGGGCCGCGAGGCCGCTGCCGTGCTCGGCGAAGGGGGTGCGCGCCCCGCCGACGGGCAGGACCGGCAGGAGCACCGCGAAGGCGATGAGCAGGAGCGTCGCGAGGACGTACTCGGGGATCGCGCGCAGGGCGGTCAGCCCGACGAGCGCGACCCGGTCGCCGGTGCGCCCGCGGTGCCACGCCGCGAGGATGCCGAGGACGTAGCTCGCGGCGGTGGAGAGCAGCAGGGCCGGGCCCATGAGCAGCAGCGTCCACGGCAGGTGGGCGGCGACGAGGCCCGAGACCGGGGCGTTGCGGGCGATCGACCAGCCGAGGTCGCCGGTGGCCAGGCCGCCGACGTAGCCCGCGAACTGCTCGGGCAGGGGCTGGTCGAGACCGTAGTGGGCGAGGACGCGCTCGCGCAGCTCGGGGTCGGTGATCGCCACGCCGCTGGTGGGGTCGTCGAGCGCGGCGAGGGGGTCACCGGGCAGCGCCCGCGGCAGGGCGAAGACGAGCACGACGAGCGCGGCCAGCGTCAGCCCCGACAGGGCCGCGCTGACCGCTGGTCGGCGTCGCTCGGCCATCGCGTGGCCTCAGCGCTCGAGGGTCGTCGCGCCGGTGACGTGCATGAGCTTGTTGCGGCTGAGCCCGCACGGCGGGCAGCCGGGCGTGGCGGCGAAGGCGTCGAAGGCGCCCGGGTCGAAGAAGCCGAGCTGCGAGGGCACGTAGAGCGAGAGCACCGGCAGCTCCTCGGCGAGGATCGCCTGGAGCTCGTCGAGGGCGGCGGCGCGCTCGTCGTCGTCGACGGCCCGGCGCTGGCGCTCGGCGAGCTCGTCGACGCGCTCGTGGGCGAAGCCGTGGGCGGCGGAGAAGGCCTGCGGCTCGCCGGTGTAGCGCAGCCGCAGGACGTCGGGGTCGGCGCCGACGTCGCCGTAGCCGATGAGGGCGAGGGCGTACTCGCCGGCCCGCGCCCGCTCGTCGGCGTCGGCGGGGTCGCGCACGTCGGGCTCGACGGCCAGGCCGACCTTGGCGAGCTGCTCGGCGACGAGCTCGGGCGTGCGGGTGTCGTAGCGCGCGCTCGCGAGGAGGTCGATCGCGAAGGGCTCGCCGTCGGGCAGCTGCCGCCAGCCGTCGCCGTCGGCGTCGACGAGGCCGAGCCCGTCGAGGAGCTCGGCGGCGGCCTCGGGGCCGCCCTCGTAGGCCGGCAGCCCGTCGGCGCTCCAGGCGTTGGCCGGCGCGAGGCCGCCGGTGCTGCCGGGCTCGCCGCGGCCGAGCAGGAGCCGGTCGACGAGGTCGGCGCGGTCGATGGCGTGGGCGAGGGCCTGACGGAAGGCGCGCTCGTCGAAGGGGAAGCCCGCCTCGAGGTTGGTGTGCAGCGCCATGTTCCACTGCCCGCGCTCCTCGACGACGGCGAAGTCGGCGGCGAGCGCGTCGACCTGGGCCTCGGGCACGCCCTGCTCGAGGGCGACCTCGGCGACGTCGAGGGCGCCGCGCGCGAGGGCGCGGGGCTCGTCGTCGACGGGCACGAAGGCGACCTCACCGACAAGGGGCGATCCGAGGACGTGCGCGTCGTGGGCCTCGAAGAGGTAGCTGCCAGCCGCCTCGTCGTGCTCGACGAGGCGGTAGGGGCCCGAGCCGACGAAGGCGTCGTCGTCGCGGTAGCGCGCCGGGTCCTCGACGTCGCCCCAGACGTGCTCGGGGATGACGAGCATGCCCCAGAGCCCCGCGACGTCGGTCTCGAAGGAGGCCATCGGCTCCTCGAGCTCGAAGACGACGGTGCGCTCGTCCTCGGCGGCGACCTCGGCGATCGGCGCGCCGAGGACGCGCCCGACGTGGGGCACGCCTGCCGCCCCGCCGGGGCCCTCGGCGATGTAGTCGTGGCTGAAGACGACGTCGGCGGCGGTCAGCGGCTCGCCGTCGTGCCAGCGCGCGTCCTCGCGCAGGGTGAAGCGCCAGGTCAGCCCGTCGTCGGCGACCTCCCAGGACTCGGCGAGCCAGGGGATCGTCTCGCCGTCGACGTCGCGCCACAGCAAGGTGTCGAAGACGAGGCCGGCCTTGATCATCCCCGGCCCGCGGACGTAGCCGAACGGCGTCGGCGAGCCCCACTGCCCGCCGGCGAGGCGCAGGCGGTCGACACGCGCCGGCGCGGCGTCCCCACCCACGTCGTCCCCGTCGGCGTCACCGGCGGCCTGGCCGTCGGCGTCGGCGTCGATGCGGGCACCCTCGGCACCGGCGGTCGCGTCGTCGTCGGGGGACCGCACCGCGCCCTCGCACGCGAGGAGCGCGACGACGAGAACGACGAGCAGCCCGGCGAGGCTGCTGCGGCGCGTGGGACGGGTCAAGGCGCTCCCCCGACGGTGACTCGCGACGGCGTGGACCTGCCCGGACGCTAGCATTCTTGCAAGTCATTCGCTATTGCGAGTCACTGGCGGAGACGGCCCCGGGCGTTTGTCGCCCGCACCGCGGAGGAAACCCTCGCAGCGACCGCATCGCGTCCTCCACGCGCCCGCGCCGCGTCCGCGGCCCGCGAGCCCCGCAGCCCCAGGAGCCCCGCATGAACCGTCTCGTCCACGCCTCCTCGCCGTATCTGCGCCAGCACGCCGAGAACCCCGTGCACTGGCACGAGTGGGGCGAGGAGCCCTTCGCCGAGGCGCGCGAGCGCGACGTGCCGGTCTTCCTCTCGGTGGGCTACTCCTCCTGCCACTGGTGCCACGTCATGGCCCACGAGTCCTTCGAGGACCCCGCCACCGCCGAGGTCCTCAACGCGCGGTTCGTGAGCGTCAAGGTCGACCGCGAGGAGCGCCCCGACGTCGACGCGGTCTACATGGACGCGGTGCAGGCGATGACCGGCCGCGGCGGCTGGCCGATGAGCGTCTTCCTCACCCCCGAGGGCGTGCCGTTCTTCGCCGGGACGTACTGGCCGGCCGAGGAGCGCGCTGGCCTGCCGTCGTTCGTCCGCGTCCTCGAGGCGGTCAGCGAGGCGTGGGTCAACCAGCGCGAGGAGGTCGACGCCTCCACCGGCAGGATCCGCGCCCACCTCGAGGGGCTCCAGCGCGTCGAGGACGCCGGCGACGTCGCCGACGCGAGCCTCGCCGCCGACGCCGCCGCCGCCTGCGTCAGGGCGTGGGACAGCACCCACGGCGGCTTCGGTGGCGCACCGAAGTTCCCGATGGCGATGACGATCGACTTCCTGCTCGCCCACCACGTGCGCACCGGCGACGAGGGCGCGCTGCGCGCGGCGACCCACAGCCTCGAGGCGATGGCCCGCGGCGGCATCCACGACCAGGTCGGGGGCGGCTTCCACCGCTACGCCGTCGACGACACCTGGCTCGTGCCGCACTTCGAGAAGATGCTCTACGACAACGCCCTGCTGCTGCGCGCCTACACCCACGCCTGGCAGGTCACCGGACAGCCGCGCTGGCGTCGCGTCGCCGAGGGGATCGCCGACTACCTCCTGCGCGACCTGCGCGATCCCGGCGGCGGGCTCTCCAGCGCCACCGACGCCGACAGCGAGGGCGTCGAGGGCAAGTACTTCACGTGGACCCTCGAGGAGTTCACCGAGGTCGTCGCCGCGACCGGGGAGGACCCCGCGTGGTGGGCCGGGTACTTCGGCGTGCGCGAAGGCGGCAACTTCGAGGGGGCGAGCATCCTGCACCGCCCCGGCGCGGGCGGTGAGGCCGACGACGACGGCGACCTCGCCGAGCGCCGGGCGCGCGTGGCCGAGGCCCTGCGCGCCCGGCGCGAGACCCGCGTGCCGCCCGGCCTCGACGACAAGGTGCTCGCGAGCTGGAACGGCCTCGCCCTCGGCGCGCTCGCCGAGGCCGGCGCGGCGCTCGGCCGCCGTGACTACGTCGACGCCGCGGCGGGCGTGGCGTCGTTCCTGCGCCGCCACCTCGTCGTCGACGGGCGGCTGCGCCACGCCTGGACCGCCCGCGGCGGAGCCAGCGACCAGACCTTCGCCGAGGACCTCGCCTACCTCGCCCAGGGCCTGCTCGCCCTCGCCGAGGCGGCACCGGACCCGACGTGGGTGGGCTGGGCCGCCGAGCTCGCCGCCGAGGCCGAGCAGCGCCACGCCGACCCCGAGGGCGGCGGCTACTTCGCCACGCCCGACGACGGCGAGGCGCTGCTGACCCGCCCCAAGGAGCTCTGGGACAACGCCACGCCCGCGCCGTCGAGCGTCATGGCCGACGTCGGCCTCCAGCTCGCCGCGCTCACCGGGCACGCGGGGCACACCGAGGCCGCGCAGCGGGTGCTGCGCCGCTTCGCCGGGCGGGCCGCCCAGGCGCCCACCGGCCATGGCGAACTCCTGCGCGCCCTCGAGCGCGACCTCGCGCCCACCCGCGAGGTCGCCGTCGTCGGCGCACCCGACGACCCCGCCTTCGCCGACCTCCTCGCGGTGGCCCGCGAGCGCTGGCGACCCGGAGACGTCCTCGCCGCCGCCGCGCCGGGCGACGACGACGTCCCGCTGCTCGCCGGCCGCGACGCCGTCGAGGGCCGTCCGGCGGCCTACGTCTGCCGGGACTTCGCCTGCGCGAGACCGGTGACCGACCCGGCCGACCTGCGCGCCCTGCTCGACGACGCCGCGTGAGCACCCGCGCGCGCGACACCGCGCCGGCCTTGCCCTACCCTGACGGCACCATGCCCGCGGCGCGGGGGCCCGCGCCCCCGGGCGGTGCCGTCACGGGAGGACGCTGATGAGCGAGGCCGGCCGGCCCGAGCCCGCGGTGCCCGACCGCACCCTGGCCGCGCTCGGCCTCGGGGTCGTGCGCGTGCGCCGCGACGCCGACGGCGTCCACCGGATCCTCGGCGCCCACCGCCCGCCGCACGAGCCGATGCCCAATGGCTGCGAGGCCCGCGATGAGCAGCTGGCCGGCGCCGCGCTCACCGACACGCTGCCGCCAGCCACCGCCGAGGTGGTCCTCGCGCTGCTCGCCGAGGCCGAGGCCGCCGGCACCGCCGAGCGCGACGGCGTCGAGGTCGCCTGGCGCGACGGCGCCGAGCGCTGGTACCGCTTCGCCGCGGCGCGTGAGGACGACGGCGCCACGCTCACCGTCCTCGTCCTCGACGTCACGAGTGCGCGGACGCAGCGCTCGAGCGCCGCGCAGGTCGCCGCCGAGCGCGCCGCGGTCGTGGGTGCGCTGCGCGACGCCGTCGTCATCCTCGATGCGACCCGGCGCGTCATCGACGCCAACGAGGCCGCCGAGGCGATGCTCGGCACGCCCCTGGCGGGCCGGTCGTGGGAGGAGGTCCGCAAGCGTGTCCGCATCGAGCGGCTCTCCGAGCCCGGCGCCCGGCTGCTCGACCTCGTGCTCAACGGTCACGAGGCCCCGCCCGTCGACGTCCGCTTCGTCGCGACCGACGGGCGGGAGGTCTACGCCGACGTCGTCGTCGAGCCGCTGCGCGTCGACGGCGAGATCGTCGGCGCGGTCGTGCTCCTCGCGGACGTCACCGAGGCGCGGCGGCTCGAGGCCGAGCGCTCCCGGCTCATCGAGCGGCTGCTCAGCCAGCAGGACGACCTCTCCCGCGACCTCGCCAGCGCCCTGCACGACGGGCCGGTGCAGACGCTGACCCAGGCCCTCATGACCGTGGGGATGGCGCGCGACTTCGGTGACGCCCTCGACGCCGAGGCCCTCGGGACGCTGCTCGAGCGCGCCGCCGGCGAGTTGCGCGGCCTCATGGGCGAGCTCGCGAGCGCGCCGGTCGGCGAGGGGCTGTCGGCCGCGCTCGGCGACCTCGTCGCCGACTGGATGGCCGAGGACCGCCACGCCGCGATGCACCTCTCCGGGCCCGACCTGCCGCGGCTGTCGCCCGCGCGCGAGGCGCTCGTCTACCGGGTCGCCGCCGAGGCGGTCAGAAACGCCCGCAAGCACGCCCCCGACAGCCCCGTGCGCGTCCATCAGGCCGTCGAGGACGGCGAGGTCGTCGTCACCATCGCCGACGAGGGGCCCGGCTGCAGCCCCGACGACCAGCAGCGCGCCGCCGAGGACGGCCATCTCGGCCTCGTGCTCTCCCGCGAGCGCATGACCGCCGCCGGCGGCACGATGACGATCGACGCCGACGGCTCGGGCACCCGCGTCGAGCTGCGGGCGCCGGCGTCGCGCCTCGGCGGGCGCCGCGCGGGGTCCCACGGGGACGCGCCGACGCGCGGCGACCGGGCGCCGACCGGCGGCGGCCCCGTGGACGCCGACCGTGCGACGGTGGACGGTGGAGGGTGGTCGTCGTAGCCGGCGACTAGCCTTCCGCCCATGACCTCCCCCCTCCTCGACGAGCTCAACGCCGAGCAGCGCGCCGCCGCCGAGGCGGTGCGTGGCCCGGTCTGCATCCTCGCCGGCGCCGGGTCGGGCAAGACGCGCACGATCACCTACCGCATCGCCCACCAGGTCGGCGAGGGCGTGGCCGCCCCCGACGAGGTGCTCGCGGTGACCTTCACCGACCGCGCCGCCCGGGAGCTGCGCGCGCGCCTGCACGGCCTCGGCCTCGAGCGCCCGGTGCGCGCGGCGACGTTCCACGCCGCGGCGTGGGCGCAGCTGCGCTACTTCTGGGACCGCGCCTTCCCCGACCGCCCGCGCCCCGAGGTCCTCGCCTCGAAGCTCAGCCTCCTCGTGCCGGTCGCCAAGCGGCTGCGCGTCGAGGGCCGCGACCTCGCCGCGGAGATCGAGTGGGCCAAGGCGCGGCGCCTGACCCCCGCGACGTACGCCGAGGGCCTCGCCGGACGGGTGCCGCCCCTGCCGGCCGCGCAGATGGCCGAGGTCTACGCCGGCTACGAGCGGGAGAAGGTCGAGCGCGGGCTCGTCGACTACGACGACATGATCACCCTCACGACGACGATGCTCGGGCAGGACCCCGCGATCGCCGAGGAGGTCCGCGAGCGCTACCGGGTCTTCACCGTCGACGAGTTCCAGGACGTCAACCCTGCCCAGCACGCGCTGCTCGAGGCCTGGCTCGGCGAGCGCGACGACCTCTGCGTCGTCGGCGACGACGACCAGACGATCTACTCCTTCACCGGCGCGAGCGCGCGCTTCCTCCTCAGCTTCGCCGAGCGCCACCCCGGCGCGCGGACGGTCACGCTCACCGAGAACTACCGCTCGACCGCGCAGGTCCTGCGGCTGGCCTCGAGCGTCCTCGCCCCCGGGCGTGCCGGCCCGCCCAAGCGGCTGCGCGCCACCGTCGCCGACGGCCCCGAGCCGGTGCTCGCCGCCTGCGAGGACGACGATGACGAGCTCGCCCGCCTCGTCGCCGGCATCCGGCGACTGCTCGCCGAGGGCGTGCCCGCCGGCGAGATCGCCGTGGCCTACCGCATCAACAGCCAGTCCGAGCCGGTCGAGGCGGCGCTGTCAGCGGCGGAGATCCCCTACGCGGTGCGCGGCGACGAGGGCTTCTTCGCCCGCCCGGAGATCCGCCAGGCGCTCGCGCTGCTGCGCGAGGCCGCCGGCGCGCCACCACGGCGCGACGGCCCGCCGCCACCGGAGGGCACGACGCCGGCGGCCCCGCGCCAGGCCGACCGCGAGGTCGAGCGGGTCCTGCGCGAGGGGCTGTCGTGGCATCCCCGACGCGAGCCCTCCGGCGGGGTGGCCCGCGACCGCTGGCGCAACCTCGGCGCCTTGCTCGACGCCGCCGCGCGGGAGGTCCGCGCCGAGCCGGCGACGACCCTCGCCGACCTCGTCGCGATCTTCGAGCGACGCGCCGCCGACGGCCAGGCCACCGCCGACCCCGACGGGGCGGTGACCCTGCTGACCCTGCACAAGGCCAAGGGCCTCGAGTTCGACGCGGTCTTCCTCCTCGCCGTCGAGGAGGGGCTGCTGCCGATCAGCCACGCCAAGGACGACGACGAGGCGATCGCCGAGGAGCGCCGGCTGCTCTACGTCGGGGTGACCCGGGCGCGGCGCCACCTCCAGCTGTCGTGGGCGGCGGCGCGCCCGAGCCGCAGCGGCCGGATGACGAACCGGCGACGCTCGCGCTTCCTCGACGGCCTCGTCGACGACGCCCCCGCCCGGGGCCGCAAGCGCGGCGGCAGAGGCGGCGCATCCCGCGGGGCGAGCCCGCGGCTGCCCGGCGCGGCCAACGGCGCCCCACCGCGCGACGAGGCGCTCGCCGATGCGCTCCGCGACTGGCGCCGCGAGCGCGCCACCCGCGACGGCGTGCCCGCCTACGTCGTCTTCCCCGACCGCACCCTCGACGAGCTCAGCCGCCACCGCCCGACGAGCGCCGCCGAGCTCGCGGCGATCCCCGGACTCGGCCCCACCCGCCTCGAGCGCTACGGCGCCGAGCTCCTCGAGGTCCTCGCCGGCTGAGGGCACCCGGCCCGGCGCTGCGGTAGCGTGCGCGGCGCCGAGGAGAGCCCGCCACGACGCCCGAGGTCGCCCGCGTGTCCGACGCCCTGTTCACCGACTTCTACGAGCTCACGATGATGGCGGGCTACCACGCCGCCGGGCGTGCCGAGGAGCCCGCGGTCTTCGACCTCTTCTTCCGCCACAACCCCCAGGGCGTCGACCACGTCGTCGCCGCCGGGCTCGACCCTGTCCTCGACGTCCTCGAGCGCCTCGCCTTCGACGACGACGACCTCGCCTACCTCGACTCCCTCGGCCGCTTCGACGAGGGATTCCTGTCCTGGCTCGCCGACCTCACCTTCACGGGTGACGTCTGGGCGATCCCCGAGGGACGCCTCGTCTTCGGCCGCGAGCCGCTCGTGCGCATCGAGGCACCGCTCGCACAGGGCCAGCTCGTCGAGACCGCCGTCATCAACCGCATCGCCTACGGCACCCTCATCGCGAGCAACGCCCGGCAGGTCAGCCTCGCTGCGGCCGGCAAGCCGGTCCTCGAGTTCGGCGCGCGGCGGGCGCACGGGCCCGACGGCGCGGTGAGCGCGACCCGCGCCGCGCTCGTCGGCGGTTGCGCGGCGACGTCGAACGTCGAGGCGGCACGGCGCTACGACCTGCCGGTCTCGGGCACCCAGGCGCACTCCTGGATCATGTCCTGGGCCGACGAGCTCGAGGCCTTCCGCGCCTACGCCCGGACCTTCCCCGAGGACTGCATCCTGCTCATCGACACCTACGACACCATCGAGGTCGGCCTGCCCCACGCGATCACCGTCGCCGACGAGCTCGCCGAGGCCGGCTACCGCCTCGGCGGGGTGCGCCTCGACTCCGGCGACCTCGGCGCGCTGTCCCGCGAGGTCCGCGCCCGCCTCGACGATGCGGGGCACCCCGACGTCTCGATCATCGTCTCCGGCGACCTCGACGCTCCCAAGGTCGCCGCCCTCGAGGCCGTCGGCGCGCCCATCGACGGCTACGGCGTCGGCACGGCGCTGGTCACCGCGCGGCAGGATCCCGCCTTCAGCGGCGTCTACAAGCTCGCCGAGATCGCCGGCGAGCCGGGGATGAAGCTCTCGAGCAGCCCGGAGAAGTCGACCGAGCCCGGCCGCAAACAGGTCTGGCGCACGAGCTCCGGCGACGTCATCGGCCTCGCCGACGAGGAGGTCGACGGCGAGCCGCTGCTGTCGTGCGCGATGCGCGGAGGCCGGCGCCTCGCCCCGGCCACGCCGATCGCCGAGCTCGCGCGGCGCGCCAGCGCCGACGCCGAGCGCGTCGCCGCCGCCGGCGACTGGCCGATCACGCGCACCCCCGGTCTCGAGGCGCTGCGCAACGACCTCTCCGCACGCTCGAGGGTCTGAAGGGCCCGCTCCCGGGACAGGCGCGCGGGCCCCGGATACACGTCGGCCCCCGACGCGGTCGGGGGCCGAGGCGCGAGACGGGGACGTGGTTACGCGTCCTCGTCGTCCATGTCGTCGTCCATGTCGTCGTCGAGGTCGTCGTCCATGTCGTCGTCGAGGTCGTCGTCCATGTCGTTCTCGACCTCGTCCTCGAGGGGGTCGTCGAGCACGTCGTCGTCGGCGACGTCGTCCTCACAGGCGGCCACGCTGATGGCGAGCAGGCCGGCGAGCAGGGCCGCGAGCAGGTTCTTGCGCATGGTGCATCCCTCCGATAGGTGAACGGGAAGTGCGTTCGTTGACGCCGCCCTCACCATGCCCGCTGCCTCTGCTCTTGCGTCGTGGCCAACAGGACAATCACCCCCCGTCCACGCGACACAACCGCAGACCGTGCGTGCCCGCCTCCTCACGCAGCGCACCGATCTGGCAGAGCCGGACGAGATCGCCCTCGGCCTCGTCGCGGTCGACGCCGGCGGCGGCGGCGTACTCGGCGACGGTGACCGCCTCCCCGGGCGCGAGCCGGCCGAGCACGACGCTGGACCTCGCGGGTGGCGCGGGCAGCGGCCCGTCGAGCTCGCGCACCGCGGCCTCGAGGTCGGCGACGAGCGGCTCGCTGACCCGCTCGAGCCAGGCGGTGAGGTCACCGCGGCGCCGGCCGGTCGCGGCGACCTCGGCGTGGTAGGCGAGCGGCTCGGCGGCGAGGGCGACCTCCGGCGCGGCGAGCCCGTCGGGGTCGAGGCCCCGCTCGACGAGCACCGCCCGCGACAGCAGACGGGCGAGCCTGCCGTTGGCCGCCGGGTAGGGCTGCCAGGCGAGGAGGCGCTCGTGGAGGACGCCGGCGACGATGAGCGCGGGAAGCGCCGCGGCCTCCTGCCGCAGGAAGCGCCACAGCCCCTCGAGCAGGCCGGGGACGGCCTCGGGGTCGGGCCCGCGGTAGAGCAGCTGGCCCTGGGCGCCGTCGTGGACGTCGAGCGCGACCCGCCGCGGCCGCGTCGCCGCCGCGGGGTCGACGAGGCCGTCGCAGACCCGCGCGTGCAGCGTCGCAGCGGCGGTGGCCGGCGCGTCGGCGAGCGCGGCGGCGGCCTCGTCGAGCGCACGGTGGGCGGCGAGCAGGTTGGCGTACTCGCGGGCGGCGACCTCATCGGTGGCCCGCTCGTCGAGCTTGAGCGCGGCCGCCCAGCCGCCGGCGCGCTCGCCGGGGCGCGCGACGTCGACCTGCCCGGACACCGCGCCGGCGTCGACGGCGGCGGCGGTCGCGTCGGTGATCGGGCTCGCGTCGAGGCGCAGCGAGGCGAGGGCGGCACGGCGCACCGCCTCGGCTCCGCGGGCGCGGCGCGCCGCGGGCGGGACCGCGCCGAGCGCCGCGGCGGCGGCCTGCGCGCGGGCCTCGAGGCGTCGCAGGTGCGGGCTCGCGGTGTAGCGGCCGATGGCCGCGCCGAGCTCAGCCACCGCGCAGCAGCCGCACGGGCTGCGCGGCGAGCCGCTGGGCCTGCGCGCGGCGACGGCCCTGGCGCCGGCCGATGGCGTAGCCGGCGCCGGCGGTCGCGGTGCTCGCCGCCGCGGCGGAGGCCAGGCGCAGGACGCGCTTGCTCTGGCGGTTGAACTCGACGACCGGCCAGCCGCGGGCGTGGGCGACGGCGAGCATCGGCCGGTCGGGGTTGACCGCGACGGGGTTGCCGACGAGGTGCATCATCGGCAGGTCGCTCGCGGAGTCGGAGTAGGCGTAGGAGCTCTGCAGGTCGTAGCCGCGCTCGGCGACGAGCCGGCGGATGACCTCCGCCTTGCCCTCGCCGTAGCAGAACGGCCCGGCGAGCTCACCGGTGTAGACGCCGTCGGCGATCTCCGACTCCGTGCCGAGCCCGCCGTCGAGGTCGAGGGCGCGGGCGATCTCGGCGACGATCTCCACGGGGCTCGCCGAGATGATCCACACCGCCCGGCCGGCCTCGGTGTGCATGTCGAGCAGCGCCTGGGCCTGCGGGGTGATGCGCGGCAGGATCTCCTCGATGACCTGCGGCGCGAGCCGGTGGAAGGTCTCGGCCTCGTGGCCGGCGACCGAGGCGAGGATGCGGTCGCGCAGGGCCTCGGAGCGCTCGTCGCTCGCGCCGAAGAGGCGGAAGCGCACCCCGCTCGCGCCGTCGGCGAGCAGGCGCGGCAGCGGCAGGAGCCCCTCGCGGTAGCAGGCCTTGCCGAAGTAGTAGGCGCTCGAGCCCGTCATGAGCGTGCGGTCGAGGTCGAAGAACGCCGCGGCGCTCGCCATGCCCGTCCCTCCTTGCCGTCGCGTGATCATGCTGGCACGTAGCCGGCCTCGGCCGCGGCCGGGCAGATCGGCAGGCGGCCGCACCAGCGGCAGTGCGGGGCGGCGAGCAGCCGCCACTCCTCCTCGGGCGGGCGGTCGTGCTCGAGGGCGACGGCCCGCGGCGCCTTGGCGGCGATGTCGCGCACGGCGGCCTCGAGGACGCCCTCGTCGACGTCCTCGTGGTCCCAGTCGGCCTCGTCGAGGTAGTACGTCGCCACCCGGAACGGCGCGACGTCGTGCTTGAGGGTGGCCAGCAGCGCGTAGAAGCGCATGTCGGCGAGGTGGCGCAGGCTGTGGCGCCCGCCGGTCTTGAGGTCGAGCAGGAGCATGCGGCGCACGTCGGAGGTCGGCCCGCCCAGGCGCAGGTCCGGGCGGCCGCTCAGGATGAGCCTGCCGCCGTGCAGGCGCACCCGCAGGGCGTCCTCGGGGTGGACCTTCTTGTCGGGCAGGGCCGGGAACTGCTCGCGGAAGCCGGTGAGCAGCCCGCGCGCCTGCCCGCGCAGGGCGTCGGCCTCGGCGCCGTCGAGGCTCTCGAGGAACGTCGCCGCCGAGGAACCCGAGGTCACGAGCCGCTCCCAGGCGACGTCGATGACCTCAGCGGGGTCGCGCTGGCGCCCGCCGGCGAAGTCGATCTCGATGCCGTGGTGGGCGAGCTGGCCCTTGACGATCGGCGCGCTCCAGGTGAACTCGCCCTCGAGGAAGTCGACGAAGCGGCCATCGCAGGACAGTGCGTCGAGCTTGCTCTTGCTGAGGAAGAGCTCCGCGCCGTCGGGCAGCGCCTCGGCGGCCTCGGCGGTGGCCTCGGACAGCTGCTCGCGCAGCCGCGCGGCGAGCGCCGGGTCGACGGGCGGTCGAGGCTCGGTCCAGGCGAGCAGCCCCTCACGAACGCGCTGCTGGGAGGGGGTGAGGGCGCCCTCAGTCACGCTCGTCGTCTCCGCCGGTGACCTCCCCGGGCGCGGGCCGCTCGTCGCGCTCGACGCGGACGACCTCGACGTCGATGGCCTCGCCGGAGGAGCCGGTCTGGCGTCCGACGCCGGGCTGGCTCATCCCCGTCGTGGCGCGCAAGCGGCGGGCGAGCAGGCGGCGCAGGCCGCTGCGGGTCGGCGCGAAGGCGAGCAGGAGGCCGACGCCGTCGGTGAGGAAGCCGGGGGGGACGAGCAGGGCGCCGGCGAGCAGGAGCAGGGCCCCGTCGACGACCTCGTTGCCCGGCAGCCGCCCCTCGTCGACCGCCCGGCGGAAGCGCACCCATGCCTTGAAGCCCTCGCGGCGCACGAGCGCGGCGCCGAGCAGCGAGATCACGACGACCGCGAGGAGCGTCGCCGGCGCGCCGATGACGCCGCCGACCTCGATGAGCACCCACAGCTCGGCGAAGCCGACGAGGACGAAGAGGAGGAAGAGCAGGGGCATGGTGTCGCTCCGGTGGCGGGGCTCGGACGTGGCGCCCGAACCGCTGCGCGGCCCAGTGTAGGAGGCACCTGCGACACCGCCGGGGCTCGCTCGGCGTCGGCCGGACGGGCCGGGCCCGCCGCCGGCCTCACCGGCCAGGCCCGCCGCCGGCCTCACCGGCCAGGTCCGCCGTGGGCCTGCCCGGTCAGCCCCGCTCAGCGCGCAGGCTTGGCGTTGGTCGGCGGCTTGTCGCGCACCGGCAGGGAGCCGTCCTCGTCGAGCACGCGCAGGCGCAGGACGTCGAAGGCCTCGCCGTGGGCTGCGCCGATGCGCTCGCCGTGCCGCGCGGTCCACTCCGACACCCGGCCGGTGGGGTCCCAGCCGGCGAGCTGGGTCTCGTGCGCGCGCAGCGCGGCGATCTTGCGCTCGAAGGTCTCGCTGATGTCGACGACGACCTCACCCTGCCCGAAGGCCATGAGCCAGACCTCGGCGACGTCCCAGGGCTCGAGGCCCTCGTCGATGAGGGTCGGGTCCCACAGCCGGGTCGAGGCCGCGGGGTTGATGCAGTCGAGGACGACCTCGCCGACCGCCCGGTGGTCGGGGTGGTTGACGATCCCGTCACGCCGCCAGCGCACCTGAGGGTCGAAGGTGATGATCGCCTCGGGGCGGTGGCGGCGGATCGTCGCGGCGACCTGACGGCGCAGGGCGAGTGTCGACTCGAGGTAGCCGTCGTCGTAGCCGAGGAACGTCACGTCGCTCACGCCGAGCGCGGCGCAGGCGGCGCGCTGCTCGGCCTCGCGCAGCACCCGCAACCGCTCACGGGTCATCGCGGGGTCCGCCGAGCCCGAGGCGCCGTCGGTGACGACGAGGTAGCGCACGTCGGTGCCCATCGCGACCCACCGCGCGATCGTGCCGGCCGCGCCGAACTCCGCGTCGTCGGGGTGGGCGGCGACGACGAGCGCCCGGGAGAACGGGCGGGTCGGCTGCCAGGCGTGGGTGTCGGCCATCATGAGGCTCCTCGGGCGCGGTCTGGGCCTCGTGGAGTCTCGCCCGCCGCGCCACCCGCCAACCGCCCGGCCGCCCGCTAGGCTCGACGTGTCATGGGTACCGCACCTGGGATCGCACCCGAGCGTACGACCGAGCAGCGCGACGCGCTCGACCGGCCGTGGCAGGTCATCGTCTGGAACGACCCGGTCACGCTCATGTCCTACGTCGTCTACGTCCTGCAGAAGCTCTTCGGCTACGACGAGGCGACCGCGACGAGGCTCATGCTCCAGGTCCACCACGAGGGCAAGGCCGTCGTCGCCAGCGAGCCGCGCGAGCGGGCCGAGCACCACGTCGCGCGGCTGCACGCCCACGGTCTGCAGGCCACCCTCTCGCGCGCATGATCCGCCGCGAGATCGTCCCCGTCGACGGCGGCATCGAGGTGGCGCTGCCCACCGCCGAGCGCCGCCTCCTCGCGAGCCTGCCGGCGCAGCTGCGCGCGGTCCTGCGCGGCGAGGCGGGCCCGCCCGACGCCCACGAGCGGCTCTTCCCGCGGGCCTCGGAGGACCCCGACGTCGAGGCGTCGTACCGCGAGCTCGCCGCCGAGGGGCTGCTCGAGGAGCGTCTCGGCGCCGTCGAGGCCTTCGCCGAGACCCTCGAGGCCGGTGAGACCCGCCGCGCGACCTGGGAGGTCACCCTCGACGAGGAGGCCGCCGCCGCCTGGCTGTCGGCGACGAACGATGCCCGTCTTGTCCTCGCCTCGCTGCTCGGCATCACCAGTGAGGAGGACTGGGAGGCCGGCCCCGAGCCCGACGACGCGGCGAGCGCGGCGCTGCACTACCTCAGCTGGCTGCAGGAGGCCCTGCTCGCCGCGCTGCGCGGTGAGCCACTGCTCGAGGACTGACGCCGGGGGGCCACGCCGCTGACGACGCCGCGAACCCGCGGTTACCGGGGAGTAGCATGAGCAGCATGCGCACCCGCCTGCGCGCCGCGGAGCGGCGCACGCAACTGCTCGAGGTCGCCGGCAACCTCTTCGCCGAGCACGGCTACCACGGGCTGTCGATGGAGTCGCTCGCCGAGGCCGCGGGCGTGAGCAAGCCAGTGCTCTACCAGCACTTCCCCTCCAAGCGCGACCTCTACCTCGGGCTCGTTGCCGACGCCGTCGAGGAGATGGAGGCGCGCGTCAGCGGCGCCCTCGAGGGCACGAGCGACAACAAGGCGCGGATCACCGGCGCCGTCTCGGCGTACTTCGACTTCGTCGAGGACTCCCGCTTCGGGCTGCTCTTCACCACCGCCGAGCTCGCCGACGAGGCGGTCCGCGACGCCGTGGAGGGCGCGTTCAACCGGGTGGCCTCCCAGATCGCCGGGCTCATCGCCGAGGACGCCGGCCTGGACTCCGACGCCGCGCTCTTCCTCGCCGCGAGCCTGCGCGGCCTCGCCTCGGAGGGGGCGCGCTGGTGGGTCGAGCGCGGGACGATGCCCAAGGCCGAGGCCGTCCACCTCGTCTCCCGCCTGGCCTGGCGCGGCCTCGGCGCCTTCGACGCCGGCACGCCGGTCAAGGACGCCGCTCAGGACCGCGCCACCGCCCCGCCGGGCTAGCGGGCGCAGGACCGCGCGTCCGCCCCGCCGGGCTCACGGGCGCAGGACCGCGCGTCCGCCCCGCCGGGCTCACGGGCGCAGGACCGCGCCCCCGCCTGCCCGTGGAAGCCGCCGTTCGAGGGTTGCCCGTCAGGGGTTGCCGCCCCAGTACGTGCGGACCTCGTCGGCGGGGTAGACCGTCTGGCACGGGATGTTGTTGCGGGAGGCGTCCATGCGACTCGGGAATCCCTGGATCTCCCAGTACAACGCCGCGTCGAAGTAGTCGTAGCCCATCGCGCGCAGGTCCCGGCAGAACAGCCCCGACGGGAGGTTGTACACCGAGGTGAGCCCTCCTGGCGGCACCGGTGAGCCCGTGCTGCCCGGGTAGAGGTCGCCCCAGTACGACCGGACCTCATCGGCGGGGTAGATCGTCTCGCAGGGGATGCCGTTGTTCGAGGCGTCCATGCGGGTCGGCCGGCCCTCGAGCTCCCAGTACGCCACCGCCTCCCAGTAGGCGAAGCCCTGAGGGGCGATGTCGCGGCAGAACAGCCCCGACGGGAGGTCCTCGACGGTGGCGATCGCCGCCTCGGCCTCCTCCTCCTGCTCCTCCTCGGCGCGCTCGCGGAGGTCCTCGACGGTCGCTCCCGGGTAGCTGAACTGCAGGAGCCCGAGGACCTCGCCCGGGGCGATGAGGTCGTTGAAGCTCGCGGCAGTCTCGCCGTCGATGAGGACGACGATGCCGAAGTCCTGCGGCCCCTCCCCGCCCTCGCACTCGAGCGCGTAGGACACCTGCACGAGGAACTCCCCGGTGGGGGCGGCCCGCTCGGGCCAGCGGACGTGCTCGCTCGGGCGGTCGGTGGTCGCCTCGCAGTTGCCGTTCGCGTCGGCCTCGAGCAGGCCGCCGGAGGGCACCTCGGTCGCGGCGTGTGAGACCCAGTCGCCGTCGGGGTCGACGACCTCGAGGTCGAGGTCGGCGTGGCTCGACCACGTCAGCCGCACCTCGATGTCGCTCTCCTCGGGCGGCGCCTCGGTGGCCTCGGTCGGCGTGGGCTCGGGGGCGGGCGCGAGGTCGACGTCCTGAGCGTCGCCGGAGAGCAGCATCCAGGCGCCCCCGCCACCGAGCAGCGCGAGCAGGAGCACGCCCACGACGATGCCGGCGATCAGCCCCCCTTTGCCGCCGCCGCTGGCCTCCTCGTCCCACGGCGGCTCGGTGGGAGGCCCATCCCCTGGCGGGTAGCCACCACCCGGCGGTGGCGGGCCGTGCGGCGGCGGGTAGCCACCGCCCGGAGGCGGTGGGGCCCCCGGAGGCGGTGACCCCGGCGGTGGGGGTGGCGCTCCCGGCGGTGGGGCTCCCGGCGGTGGCGGTGGCGGCTGCGCCATGCTCGACCTCGACTTCCACCCTCGCGCCGGGCCCGTCACCCAGGCGTCTCCACCCCGTAGGGTCCGCGGCAGCGCCCGCCCGCGCAGGGGTCCAACGACCGCGGTCCCGAGGGCCTCCGGCCTCCACGCGGCGCGCGTGCGGCTGCTCCTGCTGACGCGCGGCCCACTCACCCGTTCGATGGAGCGAACGGCCGCCCCGGCGGCCACACGCTCCACCCACCGCCGCGCCGGCGCCCCCACCCCGCCGCGCCGCTCGCCCCTGCCCACTCGATGGAGAGAACGGCCGCCCCGGCGGCCAGAGGCTCCACCCGCCACCGCGCCGGCGCCCCCACCGCCGCGCCAGCGCCCCCACCCCGCCGCGCCGCTCGCCCCTGCCCACTCGACGGAGCGAACGGCCGCCCCGGCGGGCAAACGCTCCACCCACCGTCACAAGGCCCACCGGCGCGGCGCTCCGGGGTGCACCCCCGAAGCCCCCTTGCGGGGCCCGAGCCTGCCGCGCTGCTAGGCTCGTGGTATCACCGCCCGTGCGCACCATCCGCACGAGGCCGCCCGAGGCGCTGCGAGCGCGCGGGCGCCACCCCGGCCGCGCACCGCGACGAACCGTCGCATCCCGGCGCGCCGCGAGACGACAAGCGAGTCCTCCGTGACCGACACCACCACCGCCACCCCCGCCATCCGCTCCTTCCCCGAGCTCGGCGTCGACCAGCGCATCGCCGACACCCTTGCCCGCGACGGGATCACCACGCCCTTCGCGATCCAGGAGCTCACCCTGCCGCTCGCCCTCTCCGGCGCCGACGTCATCGGCCAGGCGCGCACGGGCACCGGCAAGACGCTGGCCTTCGGCATCCCGCTGCTGCAGCGGCTCGATCCCAAGGCCGCGCACGTCCAGGCCCTCGTCATCGTCCCGACCCGCGAGCTCTGCCTGCAGGTCCATGACGACCTCGCCCTCGCCGGCACCGACCTCGGCGTCAAGACCGTCGCGGTCTACGGCGGCAAGGCCATCGAGGACCAGAGCGCCGCGCTCGAGGCCGGCGCGCAGGTCGTCGTCGGCACCCCCGGGCGCCTGCTCGACCTCATGCGCCGGGGCATCCTGCGCCTCGGGGGCGTGCGGGGCCTCGTGCTCGACGAGGCCGACGAGATGCTCGACATGGGCTTCCTGCCCGACGTCGAGCAGCTCATCGAGGCCTGCGACGACGACCGCCAGACGCTGCTGTTCAGCGCGACGATGCCCTCGGAGGTCGTCGGCCTCGCACGGCGCTACATGCACAAGCCGACGTTCATGCGCGCCGACGTCGAGGAGCCGCGCATCGGCCCGGAGACCGCGCAGCACTTCCTGTCCTGCCACGGCATGGACAAGCCGGCGGTCCTCGCGCGCATCCTCCAGGCGCCTGGCCGCGGGCTCTGCGTCGTCTTCACCCGCACCAAGCGCATGGCCGACACCCTCGTCAGGGAACTCGAGGAGCGCGGGGTCGAGGCCTCGGCGATCCACTCCGACCTCCGTCAGGAGGCCCGCGAGCGCACCCTGCGGCGCTTCCGCGAGGGCAAGGTCGACGTGCTCTGCGCCACCGAGGTCGCCGCGCGCGGCCTCGACATCAGCGACGTCACCCACGTCATCAACTACGACTGCCCCGACGACGAGAAGATGTACCTCCACCGGATCGGCCGTACCGGCCGGGCCGGCGCGGCGGGCGTGGCGGTGACCCTCGCGGTGTGGAACGAGCTCGCGCGCCTCGAGATGATCAAGAAGGCCCTCGAGATCGACGTGCCGACCCACGAGGTCTTCTCGACCTCGCCCCTGCTCGACGAGATCTTCGAGCTGCCCCCGCGCGAGGTCGGCAAGCGCGCGAGCGGACGCAGCACGGGGGGCCAGCGCGGCAGCGGCAAGCGCGAGGGCGGCCAGGGCGGCGGCGGCGACAAGCGCGGCGGCGCGGGTCGCGGCGACGATCGCTCACGCGGGCGCGGGGGCAAGCGTGGCGGCGACCGCCGCGGCGGGCGCGACGACGAGGGCGGGCGCAACGACGAGGGCGCCCAGCGCCGGGACTCAGGCGAGCGCCGCGTCAAGCGCACCCACCGCGTGGGCCAGCGCGCCGAAGGCGAGGCCGCCGAGGCCACGCCATCCTCCGAGCGCGACGGCGGTGGCGCGACCGACGCGCCAGCCGACGCACCGGCCGAGCCGCGCAAGCGCGTCCGTCGTCGCGTCGAGGCGCCGACGATCTCCGCCGCCGAGCGCGACGCCGACGGCGAGCCGATCACCGCGCCGAGCCAGGCCGCTGCCAGCGAAGAGGCGACCGACGGCGGCGCGAGCCAGGAACAGACCGGCATCGCCGATGCCCCGACCGACGCCGAGGAGACCTCACCCCGACGCGCGTCCAACGTTCGTGGGAAGTCGGACGCCACGCAGCGCCAGCGCGTTCGGCAGCGCACCCGCCAGCGCGACAGGTCCGGCGACGTCGGTGACGACGACCGCGCCCGTGGCGGCGACGGCAACGGCGGCGCGAGTGGCGACGAGCCGGCCGAGCGCGGCAAGGCGCAGCCCGGCGGGCAGGAGCCCGGCGACGACGCCGGCTCGGGTCACGCTGAGCGCGCCGGAGATGAGGGCAGTGGCGGCGCGAGCCGCTCAGACCGGGGCAGCGGGCGCTCCAGTTCGCGCGGCGGCCGGGGTCGCGGTGGCGGCCGCGGCGGCCGGGGCGGCCGTGGCCGTGGCGGCGGCGGGGACAGCAGCGACCGTGGCGCCGACGGGCGCGGGGAGGCCCGCACCGAGTCCCGCAGCGGCGGCAAGGGCGGCCAGCAGCGCGGCGGCACTGGCGGACGCAGCGGTGACCGGCGCGGCGGACGCAGCAGTGACCAGCGCGGTGGACGCGACGGCGACCAGCGCGGCGGTCGGGGGCGCAGCGGCCGCAGCGGCGACCGCGAGCAGGCTCCGACGGCGAGCAACGGTGGCGCGAGCGCGTCCGCCGGCGGCACGCCGACCTCCGAGGAGGCCCGCGGCGAGGGCAAGCCCGCCCTCAACCGTCCCTTGCGGATCGCCCACCTTCCGTAGCCCGGCGGCGCATCCCGAGCCAGGCGCGCCGCCGGCAGGTGGGGCAGCGCCCCCACAGGGGATGGCCTCGCCGCGGCAGGAGCAGGATCGGCGGGCGCAGCGCGCACAGCAGCGTCGTCGCGGAGACGCCCACAAGAGCGCCGCAGCGCTCGCAGGACAGGGCGAGCCCACCCTCGGGGTGGGTGAAGAGCGCCTCGCGCGTGGCGTCGCGGTGGCGGGCGCCGGTGGCGATGCGGTCGAAGTCGCTCACACGCCCGCCCGCTCGCGCCAGGCCGGCTCGACGTCGAGGCCGGCGAGCTCGGCGGCGATGATCCGGTAGGCCGCCGCGCCGGGGACGCTGTCGTCGTAGGCGAGGATCGACACGCCCTCGTGGGGCGCCTCGGCGAAGCGCACGCTCTTGCGTACCGGCGCGCCGAGCACGTCGAGTCCGTAGCGCTGCTCGACGTCGGCGAGGACCGCGCGGGCGTGGCGCGTCCGACCGTCGAACATCGTCGCGACGAGCCCGGCCACGTCGAGGCCGGGATTGGTGAGCCGCCGGACGTCGGCGATGGTGTCGAGGAGCTGGGCGACCCCACGGTGCGACAGCGTCTCGCACTGCACCGGCACGATCACCGCGTCGGCGGCGGTGAGGCCGTTGACGGTGAGCACGCCGAGCGACGGCGGGCAGTCGAGCAGGACGACGTCGTAGCTGTCGACGACCGCGGCGAGCTCGGAGCGCAGGAGGTACTCCCGCCCGGTGCGCGACAGCAGCGCGACCTCGCTGCCGGCGAGCTCGATGGAGGCCGGCGCGAGGTCGGTCTCGGCGTGCTGGAGGATCGTCTGGGGCAGGCGCGCCTGCCCGGCGATGACGTCGTGCAGCGTGGGCTCGAGCGCGTCGGGGTCGTAGCCGAGGCTGAAGGTGAGACAGGCCTGCGGGTCGAGGTCACAGGCGAGGACCGCGAGGCCGCGCTCGGCGAAGGCCGCGGCGAGCGCGATCGTCGTCGTCGTCTTCGCCACGCCCCCCTTCTGGTTGGCGACGGCGTAGACGGTGGCGGGCACCGAGGACCTCCTCTGCGCGA
>PWFH01000177.1 GCA_003553795.1 Egibacter sp.
CCCTTCGTCGAGACCCTCGCCGAGGAGGGCCTCACCGTCGAGGAGTCAGACCTCGCCCCCGAGCGCTTCCTCGCCCGCCACGGGATCGTCCGCGAGCGCCTCGCCGCCCTCGAGGTCTGAGCCGCCGCCCCCGGAGGGTGCGCCGCGGCTACCTGACGTCGAAGCCCCGCGCGTCGGGGACGGCCTCGAGCTCGGTGACCTCGACGTCGGCGACGTGGGCGTTCGGCGGCCCCTGGCCGCACCAGGCGAGGACCGCGTCGACGTCGGCGGGCGCGCCCTGCAGCTCGGCCTGCACCCGCCCGTCGGGGAGGTTGCGCACCGTGCCGGCGACGCCACGCCGCGAGGCCTCCTCGCGCAGCGACGCGCGGTAGAAGACGCCCTGCACACGGCCGCTCACGAGCACCCGGACCCTGCGTTCGCCCATCGTGACCGCTCTCCTCCTCGCGCCCGCCCGACGCCCGGCGCCGCGCCCGCCCGACGCCCGGTGCCGCGCTCGCGTCGGCGCCTCGCTCGGCGGTAAGGTCGAGCCCATGGTGACCCTCGAAGGCCTCGAGCGCCTCGGCAGCGGCAAGGTCCGCGAGCTCTACGCCATCGGCGCCGACCTCCTGCTCGTCGCGACCGACCGCATCAGCGCCTACGACGTCGTCCTGCCGACGCCGATCCCCGACAAGGGCCGGGTCCTGACCGGGCTCACCGACTTCTGGCTCGACGAGGTCGACGACCTCGTCGCCCACCACCGCATCACCACCGACGTCGCGGCCTTCCCGCCCGAGCTCGCGCCCCACGCCGAGGCGCTGGCCGGGCGGGCGATGCTGTGCCGGCGCGCCCAGCCGCTGCCCGTCGAGTGCGTCGTGCGCGGCTACCTCGCCGGCGGCGGCTGGCGGGAGTACCGCGAGACCGGCGCGATCGGCGGGATCGCGTTGCCGGGCGGCCTCGTCGAGGCCGACGAGCTGCCCGCGCCGGTCTTCACCCCGGCGACGAAGGCCAGCGAGGGCCACGACGAGAACATCGACCTCGCGCGCTTCGCCGACCTCGTCGGCCCCGACCTCGCCGAGCGCCTCGAGGCCCTCTCACTCGCGATCTACGAGCGCGCCGCGGCGCACTGCGCGCGCCACGGGGTGCTGCTCGCCGACACCAAGCTCGAGTTCGGCCTCGTCGACGGCGAGCTCACCCTCATCGACGAGGTCGTCACGCCGGACTCCTCGCGCTTCTGGCCCGCCGACCGCTACGTCCCCGGCGCCCCCCAGCCCTCCTACGACAAGCAGTACGTGCGCGAGTGGCTCGACGCCCAGGGCTGGGACCGCACCCCGCCGGCGCCGAGCCTGCCGCCCGACGTCGTCGCCGCCACCCGCGAGCGCTACGTCACCGCCTACGAGCGGCTGTCCGGCCGCCGCCTCGCCGAGGAGTAGCCGATGCCCCGCGTCCACATCGACGTCATGCTCAAGGACGAGATCCTCGATCCGCAGGGCCAGGCCGTCGAGCGCGCCCTGCCCCAGCTCGGCTACGAGGCCATCAGCGGCGTGCGCATCGGCAAGCACATCGAGCTCGACGTCGGCGAGGGCGTCGACGTCGCCGCCACCGTCGAGGGCATCGCCCACGAGCTGCTCGCCAACCCCGTCATCGAGCGCTACACCTGGCGGCTCGCCGAGGAGGCCTGAGCGCGGCGTGGCCGCGCTCCGAGGCCGTCGCCCCCGGCGCTCCCGCCGCGACGGTGGGCCGCGCGACCCCTACGAGGGCCTGCCCGTCGACGAGCTCGACGACCCACTCCTGCCGCGCTGGTTCGTCCTCACCCTCCTCGCCAGCGTGCCGGTCGCCCTCGTCCTCTTCGTCGTCGCGTTCTTCGGCCTCGGGCGCGGGGAGGTCGCGCCGGCCGAGCGCCGGCCCCCTCCGACCGGCACGGTCTCGGCCGACGTCGGGGAGATCACCGCCGGCGAGCGTGAGCCGGTCGCCCACGACGGCGCCTGCCAGGAGGCCTCCCGCTTCGCCCTCGCCGGCGCCGAGGCCGACCGCGAGACGCTCGGCGGGGCCCTCGACGCGCTCTGCGACCTCGACGTCGCCACCGTCGCGCTCGCCGACCTCGCCGAGACCGGCCGCACGACGGTGCGCTTCGCGGGCTTCGCCGCCAGCGGCGTCGAGGTCGCGAGCGACGACGCCGTCGTCATGCTCAACGCCCGCCTCGCCGAGCGCCCCGCCGCCGAGCTCGCGCCGCTGCTGGCCTACGAGGCGCGGCTGGTCACCGCCGACCGCCTCGACGCCCGCGCCGTCGTCGATGCCCGCGCGCTCGAGGCCGCGGTCTGCGACGAGCTGCTCGCCGAGCCCACCCGCGGCTGCGAGGACGCCCGGGCGATCCTCGCCCTCGAGGACCCGATCGCCGAGCTGCGAGCGGCCGGCTTCGACTGACACGAGCGCAACGCGGGCGCGCCACAACCGCACGCGGCTTCCACCACCGGCCGCCGTCCCGTAGCATCGCCGTCGGCAAACGGCTCCCGCAGGCTCGATGACGGGCTCTCAGCAATGGGGAACTCCCCGTGGGGTGGAGAGAGCCCGCCGGGTGGAGAGCCCGCCGATCACCACCGGCTGGCAGGAGGCCTGGGTCGGCGTGAAGCGGCCGACCCGCCAGGGGGCTGGGAGCGGGAGCATTCCCGCTTCCGGGCGCAGCCTGAGCGTGCGCCTGATGCGAGAGGAACGCAGGCTGAACGAACCCGACCGTGACCTCACCCCCTACGTTCCTCGACTGCTGCAGTCGTGGGCACGGCATCATGCTGAGCGTCGCTACGACGTCCGCGAGGCCACCCTGGTCCACGCCGACGTGTCCGGCTTCACGGCCCTCTCCGAGCGCCTCGCCCGGCGGGGCCGGATCGGCGCGGAGCTGCTCACCGACACGATCGATGCCTGCTTCTCGGTCCTGCTCGACGACGCCGCCGCGAGCGGCGGCCGGTTGCTGTCCTTCGGCGGGGATGCGCTGCTGCTGCTGTTCGAAGGCCGCGACCATGCGGCAAGGGGAGCTCGGGCCTCGTTGCGCATGCGCGACTCCCTGCTCGGGCTCGACCCGGTCGACGCCCCCGGTGGACGGGTCCGGCTGTCGATGACCGTGGGCGTGCGAACCGGACCCACCCATCTGCTGCTGGTGGGCGACCGTCACCGTCAGCTGCTCGTATGCGGTCCGGCAGCGTCCGAAGTGGTGGGGCTCGAGGCGGCCGCTGCGCCGGGCGAGGTGGTGGTCGACGAGGCCACGTCCGTGGCGCTGCCGGACGCGCAGCTCGGCGCGGTGCGGGGCTCGGGTCGGCTGCTGCTTGGCGCCGCGGCCGGTGGCGACCTGCCGGACGCCCCAAGCGGTCCGGCGCCGGCGTCGCTCGTCCTGCCGTTCGTGCCCGAGGGCCTGCGTGACCACCTCCGACAGGGCAGTGACCCCGAGCACCGGCTCGTCGCGGTCGCCTTCGTGGGCGTGCGTGGGCTCGGCGGCGACGTCGTGGCCGATCTCGAGGGGACCTGGTCCGCGTTGGACGCGACTGTGCGGGCCGTGCAGTCCGCCGCCGCCACCCACGGGGTGGTCTTCCTCGGCGCCGACGTCGACGAGGGCGCGGCCAAGCTGATCCTCGTCGCCGGTGCCCCGACCGGGACCGGTGACGATGCCGCGCGGCTGCTGCTCGCGCTGCGCGAGTTGGTCGAGGCTCCCCCGCCACTGCCGCTGCGGCTGGGCGCGACCATCGGGGCGGTGTTCGCCGGCGACGTCGGGCCGCCGTCCCGACGGACCTACACGGTCATGGGCGACGCGGTGAACCTCGCCGCTCGGCTGCACGCGACGGCGACGTCGGGCAGCCCGATCGTCACGAGGGAGCTGCTGGAGGCCTCGCGCACCCCCTTTGAGGTCACCGAGCTGCCGCAGATCACCGTGCGGGGCCGGGGGGAGCCGGTGACGCCACTGCTGCTCGGGCCCGCCGCCGACGTCGAGGCCACCGCGTCGTCCGACGAGTTGCCGCTGCTTGGCCGGGACGAGGAGCTCGCGGTCCTCGCGGCGGCCCTCGCTGAGGCGTGCCGGGGTCGGGGTCGCGTCGTCGAGCTCGTCGGTGAGGCCGGGATCGGCAAGTCGCGGCTCGTCAGTGAGGTCATGGCGCGTGCTGACGGGGTGCGCGTGGTGCGTGCCGCGGGCGAGCTGTACCGGGCTGCGACCCCTTACGCCGCGACCCGGCCGCTCGTGCTCGACGCGCTCGGTCTCGCGCCGGGCGCCGACGACGATGAGGTGCGCCGTCGGCTCCGTGCCGTGGTCGCCGAGCAGCTGCCCGACCTCGCGCCGTGGCGCCCGCTGCTCGCCCAGGCGGCGGGCGTCTGGCTGCCCGACACCGATGCGACCGCCGCGCTGGCTGCCCGCTACCGTCGTCCGCGGCTGCACGCGGCGGTGGCGACGCTGCTCGCCCACCGGTGGGGGTCGCCGACCCTCGTGGTCGTGGAGGACCTGCAGTGGACCGACCAGGCGTCACGTGACCTGCTGGCCGACCTCGTCGCTGAGGTCACCGACCGTCCCTGGCTGGTGCTCACCACCAGACGGGAGCTGGACGACACCGTCAGCCGCGCCGACCACGCACAGATCCTGCCGATCGGCCCGTTGCCGGCCTCCGCGACGGTCGCGCTGGGCCAGGGCGCCGTCGACGAGGCGCCGCTGCCGCCGGCGATCCTCGAGCAGCTCACCGAGCGCAGCGGCGGCAACCCGCTGTTCCTCGGTGAGCTCATCGCCGCCGCCCGGCAGGAAGGCGGGGCCGGGACGCTACCCGACAGCGTCGAGTCGCTGATCGGCAGCCGCATCGACCGGCTGCCCTCGCCACGGCGACGGGCCCTGCGGCAGCTGTCGGTGCTGGGCGCCGGCTTCGACGCGGCGCTGGCGGCCGAGGTGCTCGAGGTCGACGACGGTGGCCTCACCGCCACGCTGCAGGATGTCGCCGACTTCGTCGACCGGGACGGCGACGAGGTGCGCTTCCGCCATAACCTGCTGCGCGACGTCGCCTACGACGGGCTGCCCTTCCGTCAACGACAGCGGCTGCACGCCCGGGCGGCTGACCTACTCGAGCGAGCGGGCGATGTGAGCCTGCTGTCGGTCCACGCCTTCCTCGCGGGGCGGTGGGCAACCGCGTGGCAGGCGTCGGTGGCTGCCGGTCGGGCGGCCGCCGACGCCTACGCCAACGTGGACGCCGCGCAGTTCCTCACCCGCGCACTGCGGGCCGGCCGCTACCTGCGCACGGTCGGCGCTCTCGAGCGCGCCGAGGTCGCGGAGCTGCTCGGTGACGTGCAGCGCCGCCTCGGCGACACCGGCGCCGCGACCTCGGCCTACCGCGCAGCACGTCGGCACTGTCGGGACGAGGTCGCCATTGCGCGCCTGTCGCTCAAGCAAGCCAGGGCCCAGGCCGGGGGGCAGCGGTTCTCGCAGGCGCTCGCGGCGATATCCCGGGCACTGGGGCGGCTCGACGGCGTGTCGGGGCAGCGCGCAGCGTCCCAGCGGGCCGAGCTGCTCGCCTGGCATGGGCACTTCCGTCAGGAGCAGGGTCGTCACGCCGAGGCACTGGCCGCCTGCCGGAAGGCGATCGCCCAGGCCGAGGCGGCCGACGCCACTGCGCCGTTGGCCCACGCGCTGCGACTGCTGGACTGGATCCATGCCGAACGGGGTGAGTTCGACCTGGCCGTCCATTCGGAGCGGTCGCTGGCGCTGTTCACCGAGCTCGGGGACCTGCCCAACCAGGCCAGCGTGCTCAACAACCTCGGCGGCTTCGCCTACTGGGCGGGACGCTGGGAGGAGGCGGCGGAGCGCTACCGGCTGGCGCAGGAGCTCGACGAGCGCACCGGAGACGTCGTCGGCGCGGCGTTCACCCGCAACAACCTCGCGGAGATCCTCGCCGATCAGGGCCGACTCGACGAGGCGGAGGCGCTGCTGGCCGAGGCGGAGCGAACCTTCCGGGGCACCGGCTACACCGCCGGCGTCGCCTACGTGCGGATGAATCTCGGTCGCGTCGCGGCCCACGCCGGGCGCCATGACCTTGCCTGGGAGCGGCTGACCTCTGCCCTGGCGCTGCACCGCGAGGTCGGCGCGTCGGCCAGCGCGTTCGAAGCCGAGGCTCGCCTCGCTGAGGTGGCGCTGCTTGCGGGCAGCAGCGACGACTCCCTGGCCGCGGCCGACCGGCTGCTGAGTGAAGCGGCCGCCGACGGGGCGGTCGCCGCGGCAGTGCCGCTGCTGCACCGGATCCGCGCTGCGGTGCAGGTGCGACGCGGGGACCTCGCCGCGGCCCGCGACGCGCTGGCCACCAGCGAAGAGGTGGCGAGGGCCCGTGACGCCGACTTCGAGCAGGCGCTCACACAGGCGGCCCAGGCCGACGTGGCGTTGCGTGAGGGGCGGGAGGCAGACGCGGTGAGGTTGCGCGCCCCCGTTGACGCGACGCTCACGCGGCTGGGTGTCCGTCAGGTCCCGTGGGACGCCGCGGGCCGGCTGCCCGTCTGACAGCCCGACCGTCCAACGGCGGGCCCGTCGGGTAGGTCGAGGGCCTCGCGGCCCTCGTGGGTCAGCGGAACATCGGGTCTTCCGCAGGAAGGCGGATCACGACCTCGAGTCCGCCCCGGAGCGACGAGCGCCAGTCCGGTGGCAGGTTCCCGACAGACCGGATCGCGGTGCGCGACTCGACACAGGGGGGCTCGGCCCGACCGTCCTCGGTGGGTCTGCCGCAGGTCGGCAGCAGGAAGGGGCCGGTGGCGTCGGCGTCGTTGTCGTCGCCCGACTGCGTCGAGGGGCCGGGGTCGTCAGAGGCTTCGTCCCGCTCCTCCAGACCGTCCTCGCCGAGGAAGCACACATCGTACTGGGCGCGTCCGTTGTTCGTGTCTTCCTGGACGATGCTACGGGGAACCTGCACGGTCACGAGTTTCTCACCGTCGAAGCCATTGGTCCCAGCGGCGAAATCAAACAGGATCGTGCCGGGCAGGCCCTGGTAGTCGATGCCGTTGCACTGATTCACCTTGCCACCGGGCGTCTCGCGGTCACCGAGCCACCCCAGCAGCAAAGTTCCATCGTTGGACTGGCTGCTGGCCACCACGCGCACCTCTTGGCCGTCGTCCTCAACCGGTCCTCTCGAGGCCTGCGGCCCGCCCTGACCTTCCGTCGCGGCTCCGACCGGTCCCGAGATCTCCGCCCTGCACTCCTCCCCCGGCTCACAGATCTCGGCCTGCTCCCAGAGGCGGAACGTGTCAGAGGTCGCAGGGTAAGCCTCGTCCGTCTTCAACTCCAGCGGAGGCAGAAAATCCTTGGCTTTGAGTTCTACGTAAACTGCCGTCTTGTCGGATCGCTTGTACTCCGGGTCGAGGCTGGCCGTCGCCGAGGTTTCTGACGCATCTGACGGAGGCGCATACTTGACCGTGAACGCCCATTCCGGTTGCACCCGAATGGGCCCTTCGAGTTCGAGGCTGAACTCGAGTTGCACCCGCCGCCGAGTCTCCGAATCCACAATGCTTAGGTCTACAAAACTCGTGGTGAGCTTCTTGGAGGAATCTTCGCCTTCGGGTGGTTCCGAAACGTCGGTCGACGCCTCAAAGTGCGTTTCCAGGGCCCGGTCCTGTAGGAGGTCCACCGCGGTGAGCGCTTCGCCTTTGTCGGCCAACGCCGTGTCGATCTCCCGGGCAATGGCCTCGCCCAACTGGCTCGCGACCTCATCCTCCGCGATGGCAACCTCGACAGCCTTGTGGATAGCAGCATCGACGGCCTCGTCGGGTTCGAGGGTGCACTCGCTATTGCCGTCCGTGGAAAGCTCGTCGCCGTCGTCGGCGTCGTCCGCTGCGAGTTCGCACTTGAGCGCGTGAGCCGCC
>PWFH01000011.1 GCA_003553795.1 Egibacter sp.
GCATCCGTGACCCCCACCGGCGGTTGTCGTGCGCCAAGAGTTGGCGCCAGAAGAGAGGACGATGGGTCATCACATGAGCGCGATCAAGGCTGAGCATCTATTCAAGGTCTTCGGGCCGAGCCCGAAGAAGGCGGTGGAGCCGCTGCGCGACGGCGAGGACCGTGACGAGCTGTTCCGGCGGACCGGCAACCTCGGCGCCGTCGTCGACGCCTCCTTCGAGGTCGAGGCGGGAGAGCTCTTCGTCGTCATGGGGCTGTCGGGCTCGGGGAAGTCGACCCTCGTCCGCAACCTCAACCGGCTCCAGGAGCCGACCTCCGGCAAGATCTTCATCGAGGACACCGACATCAGCGAGCTCGACGACGAGGCGCTGCGCCAGCTGCGCTCCGAGCGCATCAGCATGGTCTTCCAGAGCTTCGCGCTCTTCCCGCACCGCTCGGTGCTCGACAACGCCGCCTACGGCCTCGAGGTTCGCAAGGTCGACCAGGACGAGCGCTACGAGCGCGCCGAGGAGGCCCTCGGCCGCGTCGGCCTCAAGGGCTGGGGGCACAAGAAGCCCCATGAGCTCTCCGGCGGGATGCGCCAGCGGGTCGGGCTCGCCCGCGCGCTGGCCACCGACGCGCCGATCATGCTCATGGACGAGCCCTTCAGCGCGCTCGACCCGCTCATCCGCCGGGACATCCAGTCCCAGCTCATCGAGCTGCAGCGCGAGCTCGCCAAGACGATCATCTTCATCACCCACGACCTCAACGAGGCCATGCGCCTCGGCGACCGCATCGCGGTGATGAAGGACGGGCGCATCGTGCAGAACGACACGCCCGAGGAGATCCTCAACCACCCCGCCGACGCCTACGTCGCCGACTTCGTCCAGGACGTCGACCGCTCGCGGGTCATCACCGCGTCGTCGGTCATGGTCGAGCCGATCCACACCGTGAGCCCACGGCACGGCCCGAAGGTCGCGATGCTCCAGCTCAAGGAGAACCAGGCCACCGAGCTCTACGTCCTCGACCGCGGCCAGCGCCTCACCGGGGCGATCCGCGACCAGGACGCCCAGGGAGCGGCCGACCGCGGCGAGGCCACGATCGAGAGGGTCATCCACCAGGACTACGAGGTCGCCCAGCCCGACACGCCGATCTCCGAGCTCCTCAACGCCGCGGCCGAGCAGACCCTGCCGATCGCGATCGTCGAGGACGGCAAGCTGCTCGGGGTGCTGCCACGGCCGCAGATGCTCTCGGCGCTCGGCATCCCCGCCGAGGCTGAGCAGCTCGCCAAGCAGCACGTCGTCAACGAGGGCGTGGACCCGCTCGACGAGGACGAGGAGAGCGCGCCCGACGCCGGTGGGACCGACACTACCGGCGAGTCCGCGAGCGAGGAGCCCACCCATGTTTGAGGTCTCCGAGGTCTTCCGCGTCCCCGTCGGGGAGTGGTTCGACTACTTCATCCGCGACATCCTCATCGGGTACTTCGGGTGGCTCTTCGACGGCCTGCGCGCGGCCGTGAGCGCGACCATCGACGTCATCGCCTCGTTCCTGCTCTTCCCACCCTCGCTCGTCTGGATCGCGCTGTTCACGCTCCTCGGCTGGCGCCTGCGGGGCACGGGCTTCGCGGTGTTCACCCTGCTGGCTTTCCTGCTCATCGACTCGATGGGGCAGTGGGGCACGACGATGCTCACGCTCGCGCTCATCCTCGTCGCGACGTTCCTGGCGATCATCATCGCGCTGCCGGTCGGCATCGCGGCCGCGCGCAACGACGCGGTGAGCGCGGTCGTGCGGCCGGTGCTCGACTTCATGCAGACGCTGCCGGCGTTCGTCTACCTCATCCCCGCGGTCTTCCTGCTGCGCACCGGCACGCCCCCGGCGCTGCTCGCGACGCTGATCTTCGCGATCCCGCCGGGTGTGCGTCTCGCCGAGCTCGGCATCCGCGGCGTCGACAGCGAGGTCGTCGAGGCCGCCGAGGCCTTCGGCGCGAGCAAGCGCCAGATCCTCTGGCGCGTGCAGGTCCCCCTCGCGATGCCCGCGATCATGCAGGGCGTCAACCAGGTGATCATGCTCGCCCTGTCGATGGTCGTCATCGCCGGCCTCATCGGCGGCGGTGGGCTCGGCGCGGAGGTCGTGCGCGCCGTCACCCGTCTCGAGCTCGGGCTCGGCTTCGAGTCCGGCCTCGCGGTCGTGATCCTCGCGATCTTCCTCGACCGCATCACGAGCTTCATGAAGGACCGCGCCGAGGTCTAGCGGCCCAGCCGTCGCGCTCCCGGGACACCCGGGCGCGCGGCGGTCAACCCTCTACCGCAGGCTCCTACTGCAGTAGCAGGTTGGCGGTCGGCCCGTTACCCTCGAAAGCGGATGCCCGGAACCCGAGAGAGAGGTAGAACCATTAAGACCCGAATGCTGAAGCTGCTGGCCCTGCTCGCAGCGCTCGCCCTCCTCGTCGCCGCGTGCGCCGAGGACGAGGACGTCGCTGATGAGCCTGAGGACGACGACGTCGAGGACGTCGAGGACGACGTCGACGACGACGACGACGTCGACGAGGAGCCCGCCGAGGACCTCGGCGGCGAGATCTCCATCGCCTGGATCCCCTGGGAGGAGAACATCGCGGTCGCGAACATGTGGGCCGTGATCCTCGAGGAGGAGGGCTTCGACGTCGAGCTCGAGCAGTTCGACGTGGCCCCGGCCTTCGCCGCGGTCGCCGGTGGCGACCACGACCTCTTCCTCGACATGTGGCTGCCTGACACCCACGCGACCTACGAGGAGGAGTTCGGCGACGAGCTCGAGTCCTTCGGGGTGTGGTACGAGGGTGCGACGATCGAGCTCGCCGTGCCGACCTTCGTCGTCGACGAGTACGGCATCGAGTCCCACGAGGACCTCGCGGAGAACCCCGAGGTCTTCGACGGCCAGATCACCGGCATCGAGGCCGGCGCCGGGATGATGGAGGTCCTCCGCGAGGACGTCATGCCGGGCTACGGCCTTGACGAGGAGTTCGAGCTCATCGAGTCCTCCACCGCCGCGATGCGCGCCGACCTCACCCGTGCCTACGAGGACGAGGACCCCATCGTCGTCACGCTGTGGAGCCCGCACCCCGAGTACGGGCTCAAGGACCTCACCATCCTCGAGGACCCGCAGGGCCTCTGGGGCGAGGGTGAGCAGCTCGAGGCCGTCGGCCGTCCGGGCTTCAGCGACGACTTCCCCGAGGTCGCCAGCTGGATGGAGAACTGGTTCATGTCGGCCGAGGAGCTCGCGGAGATCAACGCCGCGATCGACGAGGCCGATGACGACGACTACCCCGACGTCGCCGCCGAGTTCGTGGAGAACAACCGCGACCTCGTCGACGAGTGGCTCGGCCGCTAGGCCGCAGACCTCTCGCAGCACTCAGGGCGGGCCCTTCGGGGCCCGCCCTTGCTCGTGCCCGGCGCGGCAGGCGGGCGGCGCTGGGCTAGCCTTGCCGGCCATGGACATCCTTCGTGGCATCAAGGGCGCGCCCGACTGGCTGCCCCCCGAGGCGGGGGCCTTCGACGCCGTCGAGCGGGCCTTCCTCGACACCGCCGCCCTTGGCGGCTACGAGCGCGTGCGCACCCCGGTCTTCGAGCCCACCGAGGTCTTCGCACGCGGCGTCGGCGCCTCGACCGACGTCGTGCAGAAGGAGATGTACACCTTCGAGGACAAGGGTGGCCGCTCGATCACCCTGCGCCCTGAGGGCACCGCCGGGGTGCTGCGCGCCGCGCTCGAGGCCGGCGTGCCGCGCTCGGGCACCCTGCCGGTGAAGTGGTCCTACGCCGGGGAGTTCTTCCGCTACGAGCGCCCGCAGGCCGGCCGGCAGCGCCAGTTCACCCAGGTCGGCGTCGAGGCGCTCGGCGCGACCGACCCCGTGCTCGACGCCGAGGTCGTGCTGCTCGGCTGGGAGGCTCTCAAGCGCGCCGGGGTGGGGGAGATGACCCTGCGGATCAACACCCTCGGCGACCGCGTCGACCGCCCCGCCTACCACGAGCGCCTCAACGCCTACCTCGACGACTTCGAGGGCGACCTGCCGCCCGACGTCGCCGAGCGCCGTCACCTCAACCCCATGCGGGCCTTCGACGCCAAGGCCCCGGGGATGGCCGAGATCATGGCCGGTGCGCCGCTGCTGGCCGACCACGTCAACGACGAGGCGAAGGCCTTCCACGAGGAGGTCTGCGGTCTGCTCGAGGCCGAGGGGCTCGTGCTCACCCATGACGACCGGCTCGTGCGCGGCCTCGACTACTACACCCGCACGACCTTCGAGTACCAGGCGGCGGGCCTCGGCGCGCAGAACGCCGTCGGCGGCGGCGGGCGCTACGACGGCCTCGCCGAGGACCTCGGCTGGCCCGAGCCCTTCCCCGGCGTGGGCTGGGCGCTCGGCGTCGACCGCACGCTGCTCGCGCTCGGGGAGGCCGCCGCGCCCCCGCCACGCGCCGAGGTCTTCGTCGTCGCCGCCGACCCCACGCTGGCACCGCAGGCCTTCGGCCTCGTCGCCCGCCTGCGCCGCGCCGGGGTCGCCGCCGACCAGGCCTTCGCCGGGCGGCGGATGAAGGCGCAGCTCAAGCTCGCCGACCGCTCGGGCGCGCGGCTGGCGCTCGTGCTCGGCGCCGACGAGCTCGCCCGCGGCGTCGTCACCGTCAAGGACCTCGCCTCCGGCAGCCAGCGCGAGGTCGCCGACGCCGAGGTCCTCGCCGCGGTCACCGGCTGAGCCGCGATGGCCGCGCGTCGCCCGGCGCCGCTCGGCCCGACGCGCTCAGGGCAGCTGCGCGCCGGAGGCGACGAAGCCGCCGACGGCGAGGGCGGCCACCCCCATCGCCGCGCGGAAGCCCGCGCGGGTGCGTCCCGCCGCGACGAGCGCGAGCGCGGCGGCCAGCAGCGCGACGGCGGCGCCCGCGGCGGCGAGCAGCGCAGGGCCGGGCGCACCGGCGGGCCCGGTGACGACCGCGGCGAGGCCCGCGCCGACCGCGGCGGTGCCGACCGCCGCCGAGCCGCGTGCGCCGAGGCGCTGGGGCAGCCCGGCGACCCCCTGCGCGCGGTCGACGTCGATGTCGGGGGTGGCGTTGAGGAAGTGCGCGCCGGTGCCGAGCAGCGCCCCGGCGGCGAGCAGCCAGCCCGGCGGGGCGGGGGTGCCCTCGAGGCTCACGACGACGAGCGCGCCGGGCACGAGGGCGAAGGCCAGCGCGTAGGGCAGGGGGCTCGCGAGCGTGGCCTTGAGCCGGAGGTCGTAGGCCCACCCGGCGGCCACCCCGGCGAGGTGCACCGCGGCGGGCACGACGCCGAGCAGTGCCGAGAGCCCGACGCAGAGCCCGAGCGCGCCGAGCGCGCCGCGGCGCAGCGTCGAGGCGCGTACCGCCCCGGTCACGACGGGCTTGTCGGTGCGCCCCGCGGCGAGGTCACGGTCGGCGTCGAGCCAGTCGTTGGCCCAGCCGATCGAGAACTGCCCGGCGAGGACCGCGGCGGCGAGCAGCGCCGCGGTCGCCCCGAGGCCGGCGGCGAGGGCGAGGGCGGCGGTGAGGCCGGTCACGAGCAGCGACGGCGCGAGGTGGGTGGCGCGCAGCAGCGCGGCGAGGCGGGCCATGGCCGGCAGTGTGCCCCGCGCCGGTGGGGCCACGCGCGTCCGCGGGGGGTTCGCCCTCACGCGGAGCCGGGGTTAGCCTGCCGGGCGGTCACCCCGAGCATGAGGACGCCATCACCGTGAAGCCCTTCGGATCCCTCCGCACCCATGGCGCCGGCACGCTGCGCCCCAGCGACGACGGCACCGACGTCGTCCTCGCCGGCTGGGTCGCCCGCCGCCGCGACCACGGCGGCGTGGCCTTCCTCGATCTGCGCGACGCCTCCGGCTCGGTGCAGGTCGTCGCCGACGCCGGTGAGGGCGAGGCCGACGAGGTTCTCGCCGCCGCCCACGGCGTGCGCTCGGAGTGGGTCGTCAGCGTGCGCGGGCGGGTGCGCACCCGCCCGGAGGGCATGGCCAACCCGGCGCTCGCGACCGGCGAGGTCGAGGTCGCCGCGAGCGAGCTCGAGGTCCTCAGCGTCGCGCAGACCCCGCCGTTCCCGATCGAGGGCCGCGTCGAGGCCGACGAGCACCTGCGCCTGGCCCACCGCTACCTCGACCTGCGCCGCCCGGGCGTCGGTGAGGCGATCCGCACCCGCGCGCGCATCACCTCGGTGATGCGCGAGGTCATGGAGCGCAACGGCTTCCTCGACGTCGAGACGCCGATGCTCACCCGCTCCACCCCCGAGGGCGCGCGCGACTTCCTCGTGCCGAGCCGGCTGCAGCGCGGGGAGTTCTACGCCCTGCCGCAGTCCCCGCAGCTCTTCAAGCAGCTGCTCATGGTCGCCGGGCTCGAGCGCTACTACCAGATCGTGCGCTGCTTCCGCGACGAGGACCTGCGCGCCGACCGCCAGCCGGAGTTCACCCAGCTCGACATCGAGGCGAGCTTCATCACCGCCGAGGACCTCTACGGCCTCGTCGAGGAGCTCATCGTCGAGCTGTGGTCCGAGGTCCTCGACGTCGAGCTGTCCGCGCCGTTCGCGCGCATGACCTACGCCGAGGCGATGGCGCGCTACGGCACCGACGCGCCCGACTGCCGCTTCGACCTCCGCCTCGTCGACCTCGGGGAGGTCTTCCGCGGCACCGAGGTGGGCATCTTCCGCGGCGCGCTCGACGCCGGTGGCAGCGTCGTCGGCTGGCGCCTGCCCGGCGGGGGCGAGCTCACCCGCAAGCAGTTCGACGACTGGGTCGAGTTCGCCAAGCGCCGGGGGGCCAAGGGCCTGGCCTGGGGGGTCGTCGAGGCCGGCGAGGGCGGCGGCGCGCCGACGCTGCGCAGCCCGCTCGCGAAGTTCATGGCCGACGACGAGGTCACCGCGCTGCTCGCCGCGACCGGCGCGGGCGTCGGCGACGCGCTGTTCTTCGGCGCCGGGCCGACGCGGTCGACTCAGCAGCTCATGGGCGCCCTGCGGGTGGCCGCGGCGAAGGCCCACGGCTTCGTGCCCGAGGACCGCTGGGCCTTCACCTGGGTGCTCGAGGCCCCGCTCGTGGAGTGGAACGACGACGAGGGGCGCTGGGACCCCGTCCACCACCCCTTCACCTCCCCGACCGAGGACAGCCTCGCCACCCTCGAGCAGGCCCCCGGCGCGGCGCTCGCGCAGGCCTACGACCTCGTGCTCAACGGCACCGAGCTCGGCGGCGGGTCGATCCGTATCCACCGCCGCGACGTCCAGGAGCGCGTCTTCGCCCTCCTCGGCATCGGCGAGGCTGAGGCGCGCGAGAAGTTCGGCTTCCTGCTCGACGGGCTGTCCTACGGCGCCCCGCCCCACGGCGGCATCGCCTTCGGCCTCGACCGCATCGCGATGCTCATGGCCGGGGCGGGCTCGCTGCGCGACGTCATCGCCTTCCCCAAGACCCAGTCGGGTCAGGACCCGCTGACCGGCGCCCCGGCCGCCGTCGACGACGCCCAGCTGCGCGAGGTCGGGCTGCGGCGCCTGCCGCCCTCCTAGCCGGGGCCGGCCGTGCCCGACGCGCAGCGCGTCGCCGTCGCGGCCGCACCGGTGCTGCCCGCGCTGCGTGGCGCGGTCGCCGCGACCCCGGCGCTCGCCGCGCTGCGCGGCGCGGTGGCGGCGACCCCCGCGCTCGCCGCGCTCGCGCTGTGGCGCCCGGCCGCGGAGGTCTTCGCCGTCGCCGAGGCCACCGTCGTCTGGCTCGGGGCGCTGGCCTGCCTCGCCCTGGCCGCCCTCGCCGCCGTCGTCGAGCGGCGCGTGGCGCTGCCGCGCCGCCGGCTCGCCGCCGCGGCGGGGCTCTACGCAGGCGCCCTCGTCGTCGCC
>PWFH01000192.1 GCA_003553795.1 Egibacter sp.
CAAGGCTCCGTGGCGGGGATCCACGAGTCGCCCGAACAGGCATCCCGCCGACCGGCGGCAAGAGGTGCGCGCCTACCCCCCGGCGCGGAGCTCCTCGTCGCACGAGGCGGCCGGGCCAGGGCTCACTCCGGGGCGACGGGTCCCAGGAGCACTGTAGGCGCGGAGGGCTCTGAGGGCATCGGCCGCGTCGGCTTGCGTGCGGGGCGATCAGCGAGGGTCGGTGTCGTGCGCCTGGCCGCGGTGGCGGGTCGTGACGGCGCGGACGCTGCTCGCGTCGCGCAGCTCGTCGATCATCCGGTAGGTCCCTACCTGGTGGGACCGCAGCCTGGTCAGTCGCCCACGCAGCCGATGGCCAGCTTCCGGGTCGCGTTCCAGCTCCCCGAGGGCGTCGAGGATCGCGTCGGCCGGCGGGAAGTCGAGCTTGCCGAGCGCATCGCGCGCCGAGCGGGCCAGGAGGACCTTGGCCACAAGGCGTCAGCGGTTGCGGTCGGCGTGCTCGTCGCGGACCTGCTCGAGCAGGACGTCGTCGCCGGCTGCGAGGTCGTCGAGCCCGCGGTGGATCGCCGCGAGGGCGTCCTTGTCGGAGAGGGTCTCAGCGGTCTCCTCGAGCGCTTCGTACTCGTCGACCGGCACGAGCACCGCCGCCGGGCGACCGTCTCGGGTGACGGTCACGTGCTCCCGGCGGTCGGCGACCTCGGCGAGCAGCTCGGCGAGGCGGGTGCGGAACTGCCGAACCGGCACCGTCCTCGGCATGCCAGGAGGGTGCCTCGCGGTGCACACGAATGAGCGTGCTCTCCGATCGTGGTGCCGGCCGGCGACGAACGGTCACCGTAGGCCAGCAACCCCACGTCGCCGCCTCCTGTCCGCTGACTGCGTCGTCGAGGGGATGGCATGGGGGGTGGTGCTTACCCCCCGAGTGACGCTGCGCAGGCGACGAAGACCACGACCAGCAGGAGCACGATCGTCGCGTAGCCCACACACCCGAGCGCGCAGCCGCAGCAGCCCGGACCGGGCTTGGCGTACCCCCAGGCACCGCGTGGTCGTTGCACGTGGCCCTCCTCGTGCGTGGTCGCGGATCCTGCGGGCGCTCCAGGCAGGTACGCAGGCCGGAACGACTCCTCGCGTCACGCTACTGCCCTGCTGTGATGGGCGATCCCCGCGGGAGAGGCCCGACCTTGTCAGGGGTCCGCCGGTGCACTCCCCGGTGACGGCGTCGACCCGGCGGCTGGTCCTTCGCGCCGGAGGATGTGAGGTGAGCGCGAATCAGCGTCCCTTCGGCGGTGAGTTCTCAACTACCCTGGCCTTGGCGCGAGGTGTCGTTGCCAGCGCTCGCGCTGCAGGCAGGGAGCGTCGCCACCGGGTGCGGCGCTTGTGTTGGCAGGCACGTGGTCCACCGAATCGGGGCGCAACGGTGGGGACCGACCTCACGCCACTTGGGCCGGATGAGGTCGTGGCCATCCCCGTTGCCGAGCGTGACGACCTCGTGCTCGTGCTCGGACATGAGCTCCGGGAGGGCGGATCACCCGTACCGCGGGCGCTCGTCCACGCCGCCGTCGACAAGGGCGGGCTCCTTGGCGGGGCGGCCGCCGCCAGGGGCCTGCTCGACGGGTCGCTGGTGCGACTGGCTCCCGAGACGGTCAAGCAGCTCCGGCAGGGCGCGACCTTCGTCAAGGACAGCCAGGGCTTCGCGCTCGGGACGCTCAAGCAGGCCGGTGGGGGCCGCTTCAGCCACTCGGTGCGCTTCGTGCCCGGCCCGGCGAATCCCGCGGCGGCCGGCCTCATCCTCCAGACGATCGCGGTGCAGTACCAGCTCGGGCAGATCCAAAAGGCGCTCGAGGTCGTCGACCTCAAGCTCGACCTTCTGCTGCAGGGCCAGCAGCACGGGGTGCTGTCCGAGCTCGTCTCGACCGCGGAGCGGCTCACCGAGTTGCAGGACAAGGCTGAAGCCGGTCACGAGCTGACCGCCGCCGACGAGGTCAAGATCCGAGACTACGAGGACCTCTGCTCACGGCAGGCGCGTGAGTCGGCGCTGTGGCTGGGCCAGCTCCGTGACCTGCTCGCCGCCGACGCGCTGCCGCTCAGCACCCACCGTGACCGCCTCAAGCGACTGCTCGAGCAGCACCTGGCGTTCTGGCTGCGGATCTTCGTGCAGAGCCGGCTCTCGCTGGCCCGGGCGCGGACGCTGCGGCTGTACCGGGCCACGATCGCCGAGCCCGACGAGTGGGCCCGGCGCCTCGCTGCGCAGGTCGAGGCCGACCTCACCGGCATCGGATCCGAGTTGGTTGCCCTGACGCTCGAGCTCGACGCCTACCTGCGGCGCACCGGCATCGCCAGCGGCCTCGAGCAGATGTCGTGGCTGAAGAAGGCCGAGGTGCGACGGCGTCGACGGGAGCTCTGGGGCCTGCACGAGGAGCTGCGCGGGTGCCTCGAGGAGGTGTTGCCGGCCTTGCCGCTCTCGGAGGAGGCGTCGCTGCCCGACCTGCCCGGCCCGCTCGAGCGCCGTGACATCGAACCGCCGCCGATGCCCGAAAGGCTCGCCGACGCGCCGGACCTGCTCAAGCAGCAGGCTCAGGAGGCCGGCAGGTGGCTTGAGGACCAGCGGCGTGACGCGGCCGACCGCGCCCGGCGGCCGATCGTCAAGCGTCGCGGGAGCCGACGCGCTGAGCGCACCGAGGACGGTGCCGCTCCGGAGTGAACCCGTCGCAGCGTCGCATTGGCTGCACGGCCGATCCGCCCCGTCAGGGTGCGCATCGCCAGGCCGGGTGCGTCGGGGAGGCGGCGTCGAGGCCTCGCGGGCCGACGGTGCGGTCGGCTACCGCCCAGCGGTGTAGGCGGCGTAGTCCTCGAGCGCTTCGACGACTGCAGGGTCGTAGGGCCGGTCGGTGTGGTTGACGTTCCACAGCCCGGAGGAGCCGATGGCCGGGGAGGGGGCATGCAAGCCGAGCCACTGATGAGAAGGGCGTTCGAGACCGTCGCGGTGGGCTGCGGCCAGCAGCGCGATGAGGTTGCGTTCGACGGAGCCACGCTCGCTGTCAGGACCGGGCTCGTCGTCGATGTCGAGCCACAGCACGGTCATCGCGCCGATGACGGCGTTGACGCGGACCTCGTGGGCGCGCTCACGGGAGCGGACCTCACGTGGCGCAGATCCGCCGACGCCCCACTGCTCGGTGCCTGGCTGCGGACCGTCGTGTGCGAGGAGGGCGCCGCCGACGTGCTTGCGGAACACCGAAGATCGATGGCTGCCCCCCGCGGGGCCACGCCCACGGTGCTGCGACAAGCGCCCCCACAGCGTGCTCTTCGCGCCCGCCTTGAGCGCGTGGGTTCCCACCCGCACGATCCGCTGCCCCCGACCCCTTCGACGCTGCTCGCCGGGTTCGAGGACGAGATAGACGCCGAGATCCGGCCAGCCGTCCGAGCGGGCGGCGTTGCCGAGCTGTCTGGCGCCGCCCACCGCGCGGTCGAGTTCGTCGACGATGCGATAGACCTCGTCGAGGTCTGCCGCCAACCCTGCCATGAGAGCAGCATCGCTCAGGACGGCCCCAGACGTCGAGCCCTGCACGAGGTCACACCCCTGGGGTCTACTGATCCCAAGGCCGTTGGAGGGTCGCGTCGGCGCCGCCTCCGCGGTCGCGACGGGAGGTCGGAGCGATGCACGAAGACCTGTTCTCTGACATCGCCGCTGCGGTTCGCTCGGAACGGACGCTGCTCGTCCTGCCCTGCTGCGCGCAGAAGTCCACTAGTGGGACGGCCCCGGCCCCGCCAGCCTCCGGTGTCCTCGACGCCCTGCCCGCGTCGCTGGCCGTGGAACTGCGTGAGGCACGCCGACGCAACGCTGACGCCGCCGGTGTCGACGAGCAACGCCCGCGCCCGGCGATCGACCGCTACACCGGCACGCTCTACCAGGCGCTCGGCGACGCCGCCCGAGATCGGCTCGAGCGCGGTCCGGCGGTCATCCTCAGCGGTGGCTACGGACTCGTCGAGCCAAGCGAGCCGATCGGCTGGTACGAGCAACGCCTGCAGCCGGGCCGATGGCCCGGTGGGTTGTTGCCTCGGGCCCTTGCCGCCTACGCCGAGCACCACCGCTGCGACGCCGTGGTGGCACTCGTCAGCGCCACCGGCCCCTACCAGCAGATCGTCCGCCGCGCCCGCTGGCCCGCGACCGTGGCCACCGGCTGGCTCGTCGGTCCCACCGACGTCGGCGGGGGTGCGATGGTCAAGACCCCCAGGGCGCTCGGTGAGGCCCTCGAGGCCGCCTGCCGCAGCCGCCTGTCCGGCGAATGGCGGAGCAGCGACGGGGTGGCCCTCGACGCTGTCCCGCTGAGTTGAGGCGAGCGGAAGGCGAGCAGCGTCATGGACGAGCGCGAACGCGAATTCCACTTCGCGATGGTCGCCATCTACGAGACCGCCAAGATCGAGCTCGGCTACGTCGCCACGCGCTTCGCGCAGATGCTCGCCGAGCACGGTGGCGTGGCAACCGCACGCCACCTGCTCCGAGGCAGCCCCTCCGAGGGATTCACCACGCTTTGGGAGCGCCAGCGCCTCGACCTCAGTGTCGAGTACCACGTCTGCCAACCGCGCTTCCAGCCGCTGTTCACCACTGCTGAGCGCCGTACCGCCCGCCGCCGTCTCGAGGCCTACGGCTTCGATGTCGACGCGCGTCGTGCGAGGTAGCCCCTGCGAACGACCACGGCCGGACGGTCCCCTCCCGGCCGACCACCTGTTTGTCGCCTGACGAGCAGACCTGGCTTTGGAGCGGGACGGCAGCGACCGGCGGCGTCACAGCGGAGGCGCCGGTCGAAGCCCCTCCGGCAGCAAGGGGCCACGGCCGTGGGATGTCTCGACACGTTCGCGACCTCCTCACCGCCCACGGACGCGATCCAGGCCGGGACCGCGAGGGCGGAGTCGCCAGTCGATGAGGCGATCGTCCGCAGGTCGACGGCCTTTGATCCAGGCGCCCCTATGGCTGTCACACCCCCATGGCATGGTGAGCCCAGACCGCCCATGGGGCGGCTGGAGGGGAGGGATGGGCATGATCGGCAGGCTGCACGTAGGCGCGGGGATCGTGGCCGGGCCGGTGACGTGGTTCCCGGTCTGGATCGAGGAACCGCCACCTGCGGACGAGTTCGACCTGGTGCTCGACGGCTCGGCGCCGTTGATCGTGGTCGAAGCCGACCCCCCGTCGGTAGACGCGCTCGGGATCACCAACGTGAGCGCGGCGCCGGTATGGGTCCTGGAGGGTGAGACCTTCCCAGGGGGCATGCAGGATCGAGTGTTGGCGAGTTCGGTGCTGCTCGCACCTGGTGAGGCGACGCGGGTGCCGGTCCATTGCGTGGAGGCGCAACGGTGGGCCGGCTCGCGCGCCCACACGCGGATGGGTCGATTTGCTCCGCTCAGTGTGCGTGGCGCCATGCTCTCGGGCGTGGCCGAGGGGTCGGCGCAGTCGCGGGTGTGGGAGGCGGTGGCGCAACGACGCCGCGCGCGTGGTCTTGGAAGTCCCGGCGCGTCGGTGCGGGAGGTCCTCGAGTTGGCCCAAGCGCTGCAGGCGAGCGCCTCGCTCGCGGGCCAGCACGGGGTTGTCGTCAGCATCGATGGCCGCGTCGCAGCACTGGAGGTCTTCGCCAGCGGGAGGCACTACGCCGCCTGTCACCGCGCCATCTTGATCGCAGCTGCGGCTGACGCCGAGGGCGGCAGGGTGAAACCCTGTTCGGCGAGATCAGCGCGCCGGTTCGCCCGCGCCGTGTCCGCCCTGTCCGGCATGCGCGAACCCGCTCCGGGCCTTGGCGGTCGGCTCTCGGCGTCGGCCGAGGGCGTGGCCGCCTCCGGCGCGTGCGACCCCGACGGAGTCGCGGTGCACGCGCTGGCGCTCGCTGCCTGACCCTGGCTACGTCAGGCCTTCCGCAGCCGCTGGTAGTCGAGGTAACGGCCTGCGAGCTCGTCGACCCAGCTTCTCGTGTCGACGAGTCGAAGCACGGCCACGACCTCCTCGAGGGTGAGCCGTTGGAAGGTCCGGCGGTCGCGCAGGTGGCGCTGGTAGGCGGCGGCGAAGTGGTAGCAGGCCTCGTTGGCGGCGGGATGCAGGAGGACGAAGAGGCCGCCGCCCCGCCAGTGGCTGCCGTCGCCAGTGAGCATTGACAGGGCGAGGAGATGGTCGAACCACAACTGCTGCAACGGCGGCTCGTCGAGCGCGTCGAGCGCGTCGGAGGTGAACACCCCAGATCCCCGGGCGACCTCGGTCGGGCGTCCGCGGTTCTCCGCGGCGGCGGTGTCGAGGTGCTCGTGGTACTTCACCTCGACGCCGATGAACCCCCGGTGGCCCTCGGGAGTGGTGTGCTCGAGGTAGACGTCGAAGGCCGTGCGGTTGCCGAGGTAGCGCCCGTCGTCGCGACCGGGGGAGTGCTCGAAGGCAACCCTCGTCGCCTGCTCGACACGGTCGGGCCAGAGGTGCCGCGCGAAGCGCGTGGCGAGGTCGAGGTCCGCGGCGAGCTCGCCGAAGAGGTTGAAGCACAGCGGTTGGCTCGACAGCAGGTCGTCGTAGATGCGGGGGGTGCCGTAGAGCTTGCCCGAGCCGCCGGCAGCGGCCAGCTCGTCACGAACGACCTCGCGTACGGTGTCGGTGAGGTAGTTGGCCAGGTCGTCCTCGGCTGCGGGCAGCGCGAGGCGCGATCCGAGCCTCCGGGCGGAGGGTCCGCCGCCCCGGGGATGCCATCCCACGGGCAGCCCACGGTCCTGGCGCCACAGCGACTGCAGCAGCCGCAGCCCCCGCTGCCAGGGCAGGTCGCCGTCGACGAGGACGTCGTGGCGCTCCAACGTCTCGCGCGGTGGCACGACGAGAGCTGCCATGGACGCAGTCTCGCAGAACGCGACGGCCGGGATCACACCTACGGCCTGGAAAGCCACGGTGAACCGTCACGACGCGCGCGCGGTGGACCTCCCCCTGGCCGCGGGGCTCGGCGGGCGCCGGGCCGCCTCGGCTCAAGGTCGCGTGGCCGTTCGCAACATGGAGATCAGATCGCGTGTCCGGCGCGGGTGAGCCGGTGCGCGAGCGCGAGGATCACGAGCCCGTAGGCGAAGTAGAGGACCTGGAGCCAGTGGGGCGGCCAGCCGAGCACGCTGACCTGGACGACGATCCATGCGGTGAGCGCCGCCCCGACAAGCCAGTGGCCGGCGCGGGCCCAACCAGCGTGTCGCAGTGCGCCGACAAGGACGACGGTGGGCAGCAGGCCGTTGACGACCCCGAGGGCGACGCCGGCGAAGACCGTCGAGCCGAAGGGCAGGTCGGCGGTGGCGTCCCCGAGGTCGACAGCGCCGAGGATGAGCCCGGCCGCGCCGCCGTAGGCGCCGAGGGCGAGGAGCGCCTCAAGCCACAGCAGCGCCCGCTCAGAGGCCGGACGTTGCCTCGGCCGGGCCACCGCGGAGGTCATGACGGCCCGTGCGGTTCGGCGCCGACTTTCGCCGGCCCGGGGGCCGAGGTCGGCGCGGGGGCATCGGCGGCGCGCCTGGTCAGACGGACGAAGGCCGTGACCGCGGCGACGACGACGACGGCGAACATCGCCACGGCCGGCCAGTCGCCGGACTCGGCGTAGTAGCCGGGGCTGTTGACCGCGCTGTAGGTCAGCCACCCCAGGGCGAAGGCCGACAGCAGCGGGCCGTGGCGGCTGGCGCGCAGCAGCGCGACGCCGCCGGCGAGCAGCGCGACCGCCATGG
>PWFH01000089.1 GCA_003553795.1 Egibacter sp.
CGCCGGTGAAGTCGAGCTCCGCGACGACCTCGAAGGTCTCGGGGTCGATGACCTGCCCGTTGTCGCTGCCACGATTGACCTGCCACAGCTCACCACCGTCGGGGTGCAGGCGCACCCCGTGGACGTCGACGCCCCCGCTGCCGGCGGTGTGCACGAGCTCGTGAGTGCTGGTGTCGAAGGCGTACCACTCCCCCTCCTGCTGATCGGGGGCACCCCAGTTGGCGAACATCGTGGAGCCGTCAGCCGACAGCGCGGTGCCGCAGTTGGCGCGCACCTCCCCGGGGTCGAACGCCTCGACGAGCTCACCGGCCTCGAGGTCGACGACACCGAGGCCGCCGGCGGCGGGCCCGAACGTCACGTAGGCGTAGGCGCTGTCGGCGGTGTAGTCGTGGCAGACCGGCCCCGGTGGGTCCTCGAAGCCCCCGAAGGCCTCGACGTAGAGGGGGTCCTCGGCGAAGGCGATCTCCCGTCCCACCGAGAACTCGCCAGCGTCGAAGTCGGCCTCGATCTCGGTGAGGGAGTTCGCGCCGATGTTGGCGACCCACACCGAGTCGTCCGGCGCGACCGCGGCCATGTGCGCGGTCTGGCCCGTCTCGAGGACCTCCACGACCGCTCGGGCCTCGGCGTCGACGACCGCAACGTTGTGCGAGCCCGTGCTCGCGATGAACGCGTAGCGGCCCTCGGAGTCGAAGTCGATCATGTGCGGCGTCTCGACCTCCCCGCGTAGGTCGATCTGGGCGACCTCCTCGAGGTCGGCGTCGTAGACGTGCACGGTGTCGACGCCCTCACCCTGATCGGCCGCCCAGATCTCGTAGGCCGGCGAGTCCTCGGCGCCGCAGGCCGCGAGCGCCAGCGCCGGCACCACGAGCAGTGGCAGCAGTCGGCGATTGGGTCCTTGGGCGGTCACGCGAGAGCCTCCCTGCTGAGTCCGGCTGAGCAACAGCTCAAGCATGCTGAGTGCGCTCGACCGCGACAGCGGCTCCGGAAGGGCAAACGCGGCGAACCGCGCTCGCAGGGGCAGCGGTGCGGCCCTCGATGGGGACCAGCCCCCGGAGGCAGCAACGGGGGTCGCAGACGTCGGTCGGAAGCCTCGCCCTGTCTTGGCCGTCAATCGTGACGAGCGCCTCGGTGGTCGCGCTGTGTGCAGCGGCTGCCTGCCAACCCCCTGGCGACGGGCGACTCGCGAGCCCGATGCCGCCCGGAGGCCCGCTCAGTTGGCCCATCGGCCCTGTCCGCGGTCGCGCCGACCGGCTCTACTGGTCGCACCCGTCCGGTCACGGCAAGGAGGCTTGATGAGCGCGGCGTCGCAGTCCGATCTGCCCGAGCGCGCCGTCTTCCCGTTGTCGCTGCGGGTCGACGAGCTGGCCTGCATGCTCAATTTCGAGCTCGCCGACCACCCCGTCTACGACGGCGGTGAGCTGCAGTGGTTCGACGACGATGCCCACGGCACCGGGATGCTCGCCTTCCTGTCACGGCGCGCGGACCGCACGGTGGACTACTACGTCCAGCGCGGCCTCGAGGTCGACCGCGGCGGCTACGAGATCGGCGGCGGCACCGCCAGCTGGAACGAGGTCGACTTCGAGGCCGCCAGGCTCGACGTGCACGGCGATGGCGTCGATGCCGAGGCGCGGTTCATCGACATCGATGGGCGGCCGGTGGAGATCCGCGTCGACGACCGCGACGGGCGACCACGCCGGCCCGCGGGGCTGCTCGCCCCGGTCAGCGCCGCGATCGAACGGCCCACGAGCCTCCTGCTGGTGTGGATGCCCCGCTTCGACCTCGTCCGCGTCACCGCCACACCGCCGCGCATCCGCATCGACGGGTCCGACGCCGCCACCGGACAGCTGCCGGGCCGGCGGCTGCACCGACGCCATCTCATCAAGTACGCCGCACCGGTGGTGACCGTCGAGGTCAACCGCGCCCACGAGGGTGCGCTGCCCCCAGCGACGCCAGGTCAACAGGTCCACCTCGACCGCGTCGGCGGGCTGGGCGAGCTCAGCGCCGAATACGCGGGCCACCGCGCCCGGCTGCGCCTCGCCCCCGCGCTGCCCGACCTCGCGGGGCTCGCCGAGGGCGCGAGCGCGACCGGACGCTGGCACGTCGAGGTCGACGGGGCCCGGCTGACCGGCGGGAGCTGGACCGCCGACCGAGCCGGCGAGCGCGTGGAGGTCGTGCTCGACGCCGACGAGCGCTGGCAGCCGGGCCGACTGCCGCCGCTGATGCGGCTGGTCACCACCGCCGTGCCGGTGTTCCGCCGCTGGCCCACCACCTACCGCTGGCACGCCGAGGTCCGCCTTGGCGCCGAGCCGTCGATGTCCTCGCGCTGGGAGCGCACCGGCGACGAGCGCGCAGGCGCCTACCGGCGCGCCACGGGCTCGGACGGGCCGTCATGACCACCGCCGGGACTCGAGCGAGCAGCCGTTCGGCGGTCGAGCGGGCTCTGCTGTGGCTCGAGGCGCTCCTCGCGCTCGGTGCCTACGGCGGCGCGGCCGGGCTCATCGTCGGCGGCGTGGACCTCGGGCAGGCTACCGCCGACCTACCCTTCGGCTCCACGGTCTTCGCCGGCGTCGCCCTCGCGATCGCCAACGGCCTGTTGCCCACCGTCGTGCTGGTCGGCGCCCTGCGGGGCACCGCATGGGCCGGCGCCGGGCACTGGGTCGTCGGAGCGGCGCTAACGATGTGGATCGTCGTGCAGGTCGGCGTGCTCGGTTGGCCGCCCCACTGGCTGCAGATCCTCTACTTCGCCTACGGGCTGGCGATCCTCGTGCTCGCACACCTGCTCACGCGCGCCCAGCAGGACGCCTGATCGCCTCGGCGTCGCCGACGACGCGCCCCCTCCAGGCCGTGAGCGTGCGTCATGCCAAGGTGTCGTCATGTCCGTGGTTCGGAACGGGAAGCGAGACGCTCGGCGATGGCGGGCACGTCATCGAGCTCGCCTGCCGCGACGGCGACGATCAGGTCGTACGCCTCGTCGTTGGTGAGGGTGAGCCGGACGCCGTTCATGCCGTAGAAGGCGATGACGCTCGAGAGGCCCAGCGGCTTGTTCCCATCGACGAGAGCATGGCCACGGACCAACGAGTGCAGCAGGGCCGCCGCCCTCTGGTGCAAGCTCGGATAGGCCCCTTCGCCGCAGGCGCTGGGCCTGGGACGGGCGGCAGCAGCCTGGAACAGGCCGACGTCGCGCACCTCCATCGCGGGCACGACGCGCTCCGCGACGTGGAGGAGGTCTTCAACGTCGAGAAGGATCAACGTCCAAGACGCTCGAGCGCCTCGGCGTAGCGAGGCAGTTGCTCGTCGAGCACCTCGTCCAGCAGCTCGCGCCTGCTCCTCCGTTCGATGTACTCACGCACCGCCTCGCGGGCCACCTTCTGCATCGAGCGGCCCTCCCACGCTGCGCGGCGCCGGAGCGCCTCGGCGTCATTCTCGTCCAGTCGCAAGGTCATCGCCATAGACCGACGGTATCGGAGTTGATGCCTGTATGGCCGTGCCCGGCCCCCGTCAGCAGACTGTTGCAGGGGCATGGACCTACGTCTGTGGGCGGACCCTTCGAGGTGATCGACAGCCCCCGCCGTCTCGCCACCGCCCGCCGCCTCGGCCGCGGCACGATCCAAGGTCCGCTCCTCGACATCGACGCCGACAGCGCCTACGAGCACCACGTCCGCGCCAAGGCCCGACAACGACTCCCCCTTCTCGACGAAACCAGCGACCCCCTTCTCGCGGGGGAGACGACCACGAGGCGGTAGCGCTGGGGAGGCCCTGGGCACCTTCTGTCCACCATGCCTTTCGTGCTGCGCCGCCGGCCACGACCCAACGCCACGAATTCGTTGGGGCGATGGCCGGACCGATGTCGCGCCCTTGAGCAGTGACGGGTCAGCTCAGCGTCGCCACCAAGGCGAACTGTGGCGCAGCGGGGTCGAGGGGTGCGCCGGCCACGTCGCCGAACACGTGGCAGACGTCGAACCCAGCGGATGCCAACTCGGCCCGCGCTTGCTCGACGGTGAGGTGTGCGAGCCAGGCGTGCACGGTGCGTGCGCGTTCGGGGTCGACGATGACGTAGCGGTCGAGCGCGACGCGGACGTCGTCGTACAGCATCGTCTGGTGGATCCTGACGTACTGCCCGGCAGCCCAGAAGCCGTCCATGAGTCGGTCGGCGATGACGCAGCCCCCCTCGAGGGTCGCGTAGCGCTGCCCGGAGTGCAGGTCGGCGAGCAGCCGACCCCTGTCGGCGATCCGCTCGCGGACGCGCCCGAGCAGGAGCCGACGGTCGATAGGCGACAGCGCGCCGTGGTCGCAGTAGATCAGCAGGGCCACCTCGTGCTCCGGCAGCGGCGCGGTGAGGTAGTCGCCGACCTCGAAGGTGGCGTGCCCGGAACTCGCACGGCGGCGACATCCGGGGCGAGGTGGCAAGCCAGCATCTGCCGTTGGACGTGCGGACCTGCCCACAACAAGCGTGGTCCACCCACGGCGAACGGTTCGGGGATGCTGGCGAGCTCACGCAGGAGGTCATAGAGCCGCATCGTGGCGTCGATGGTCGGCCGCTGAGGTCGGTGCTGCAGTGCTGCAACCTGCCTGCAACGCGGGACGTGGCGCTCAGGACGCAAGGCCCATCGTCGGATGACCTTGGACCCTTCTGTCCAGGTCGGGGCTCGGAGATCCTCAACGATCCGCTGCCGCCCGGCTGTCATGCACGCGTGGGGCGAACGGTGCGCCGGGTGAAGAGGGTGATGCGACATGGCCCGCCGCAGGAGCGGCCTCGGCGCGGCTCGAGCTCCCACCACGCTCGGGCTGCTCGACAACCACGAAGCCGACTGGATGCTGCAACGCACCCTGGCCTACATGAACGTCAATGCCGCCGAGGTCGGTGAGGTCCGCACGATCGCCCAGCGCATCGACGAACGCGACCCCGAGAGCTGGCCGACGTGCTGGGCCGAGGTAGCCGAACTGGTCGAGGCCCATGGGGACAAGGCGTTGGCCGACGGGGACAGGCTCAGCGCGCGACAGGCGCTCCTGCGTGCCAGCAACTACTTCCGAGCGGCAGAATACGGGTGCGTGCCGAGCCACCCGCGCTTCCACGAACTCTGGGAACGCAGCGTCGCCGCCTTCCGCAAGGCCGCGGCCCTCTACGACCCACCGATCACGCCGGTTGAGGTGCCATTCGAAGGGTCCCACCTCCCGGGCTACTTCTGGCGCCCCGACGACAGCGAGACGCTACGCCCGACACTGGTCGTCGCCGGCGGCAACGACGACACGATCGAAGAGGACGTCCTCATCATCGGACCTGCCGCCGTCGCGCGCGGCTTCAACTTCTTCACCGTGTCCTACCCGGGGCACCGCAACGCCGTACACACCGACCCGTCGCAGGTGAAGCGGCCGGACTACGAGGTCCCCTTCGCTGCCGCCCTCGACGTGCTCCAGACACTCCCGGGGGTCGATGAGCGCATCGCGCTCATGGGCTTCAGCGGCGGCGGGTACGTCGCCCCGCGGGTCGCGATGCACGACGAGCGGATCGTGGCCGTGATCGCGAACAACCCGATGATCGACTACGCGCGGGTCGCCGCGGCCCTGCTCGGACCGATGGTCCAACGCATCCCGCAGCGGCTGCTGCGGTGGGCGATCGGCCGAAAGCTGGCCCGCGACCCGATGATGCGTGCCTACATGGAGTATGGGCTGTGGACGGCCGGGTACGCCGGGATGTCGCTGCACGACTGGCTGCTGGACCCCGAGGCGCAGGCGCACTGGGCCCGGTTCACGATCGCCGACGACCTGCACCAGATCACCTGCCCGGCCCTATCCATGGTCGGCGCCGGGGAGGGTGAGGAGATGCTGACCCAGACCCGCGAGTACCACGAGGGCATCGCCTCGACGCGCAAGCAGATGCACGTGTTCACCCTCAAGGAGGACGGCTCCTACGACCACTGCATGCTCGACAACCACTCGCGGATGCAGCAAGTCACCTTCGCGTGGCTCGACGAGGTCCTCTCCACAAAGTAGCCAGACCATACCGAACCCCAACAGACCGGCGAGCGTCGAACGTCGAGGGGCTCGCACGAGCCCGAACCCAGCGTGCGCAGATCATCGACGACGTCCGACGAGCCCCACAACGCCCGTCGGCCGCCAGAGCAAGCGCGTGGCCGGATGATGCTCCACCGCGCGCGTCAACTACTCCTGCGGCCGCCGACCCCCTGGCCCTGGCAAGACCAGGCACACCTCAACCTGCGCCACTCGGAGATCCTCTCAGTCGAGTTGTCCGCCCTCAGGGGTCAAGTCCAAGGTCGCCGACTTCTTCCAGGTGGCCCCCCGCACCGTGCGCAAGTGGCGCCAGACCGACCCCTACTTCCCCTCACCGCTGCCCCTGCCGGGACGCACCGTGCACTGGTGGCCCCGCGAAATCCTCGCCTGGGCGGGCGACGAGGCGGTGAGCGCCTGATGGCCGGCAACCAGTGCGCCCGCGAGTACGCCTGCCCGGAGGAGGGCACGACGTTCCTGAAGCTGTACCGGCCCACCGCCGAGGACCATGAGGACGGCAGCCCCTACTTCCGGATCCGTTGGCGGGACCGCAACGGCAAGGTGCACACCACCTCGGCGGGACGCACGATGCGCGACGCCGAGAAGAAGATCAGGGAGATCGCCCACGAGCGCAGCCTGCCGGGCGACGACACCGCCGACGGCGGCGTCGACCGCAAGCCGCAGACCATCGAGGCGCTGCTCGAGGAGTACCTCGACCCGGGCAACCACCGCACGAGGACCGGCCGGCAGTGGAGCCTGCGCTACACCGAACAGCAGCGCGGGCGCGTGCACCGGCACATCCGCCCGCACCTGCCGCTGGCGGCCCCACCCGAGGCGCTCGAGTATCTGCACTTCGTGCGCATCCTCAACCACGCCAGCGGCCACCTCGCGCCCTCGACGGTCACGTCGATCGCGCAGACCTGCCGCGGGCTGGTGACCTACGCGCAGTCCCGTGGCGTGCTCAACGGCGACCCGATGCAGGGCATCTCCTACGGCACCCACGCCGCCGGCGGCAGCGATCCCCAGGCGGTCGACCCGACGACGATCCCCACCGACGCCGACGCCTGGGCGCTCGCCGACGCGCTGGACCGCGGGGTGAGCGGGAACACGATCGCCGCCAGCAGCGGACACGGCGGCAACCGCCGTCTCGACGTCGTCGGCGCCGAGGGCCGCTGGCTGCAGCCGCTGCTCGTGACGGGCACGGGGCTTCGCAACGGCGAGCTTTTCGCGCTGCGTCCCACCGCCGTCGACCTCGACGCTCTGACGATCCGCGTCGACCGCCAGCTCATCGACCCTCAGAGCGCCCCGCCCTACTTCGACACCCCAAAGCACGACCGGGTGCGCGACGTCGTCTTCCCCCGCCAGCTCGCCGAGCCCCTGGCCCGCCTCATCGAGCACCGCGTCGCCCGCGACGGCGAGGACTGCCTGCTGTTTCCCGCCCCCCTCGGCGGCCCCGAGCGCCGCAGCGGCTTCACCCGCCGGATGCGCCCGTACATGGACGAGGCCGGCTGGCCGCGCCACATGACCTGGTATCACCTACGGCACCTCTTCGCGGTGCGGGCGCTGCGCTCACAAGCCGACGGCGGCTGGGGCCTC
>PWFH01000057.1 GCA_003553795.1 Egibacter sp.
CCCGCCTCGGCGCGCTGCGCGCCCCCGCGCTCGTCGCCGTCGGGGCCGACGACCCGCTGCGCTCCCGCGCGCCGGCGCTCGCGCGGCTCTTCCACGAAGGCCACCTCGCGACCGCGCCGGGGCAGGGCACGGCGATCCTCGCCGAGGCGGGCCTGCACGCGAGCCTCGTGAGCTTCCTCACCCACGACGCGCCGTGAGGCGGGCCCCCAGGCGCCGGGGCCGGACCCTGGCCGCGGGGGCGCTCGCCGCCCCCGCGCTCGTCCTCACCGCGCAGGGGCTGCGCACCGCCAACGCCGCGTACCTGCCCGAGCCCGACTACGCCGTGGAGGCCGTCGTCGGGCAGGGCTGGGGCGAGGCGCTGCGCCTCGTCGTCCTCGGGGACTCGACGGTCGCCGGCATCGGCGCGCCGGGGCCGCGGGCCGCCCTGCCGGTCCTCGTCGCCGAGCGCCTCGCCGCGCGGCTGCGGCGGCCGGTGGCCGTGCGCGGGCTCGGGGTCAGCGGGGCGCGCACCGCCGACGTCACCGACGCCCAGGCCGCCGCGCTCGCGCGGGTGCCCGCCGAGGCGGTCTGCGTCGTCGTCGGCTCGAACGACGCGACCCATGCGCTGCCGCCCTGGCGGATGCGCGCGGCGACGCGGCGGATGCTCGGGCGGGTGCGGGCCGCCGCCCCCGGCGCACCGGTCGTGCTCGGCGGCATCCCGGAGTTCCACACCGTGCCGGCGGTGCCGCCGCCGCTGCGTGGCGTGCTCGGCGTCGAGGCCGACCTCCTGCGCACCGCCCAGCGCACCGGGGCCGCCGACGCCGGGGTGCGCTTCGTCGACATCCGCGCGCTCGCGAGCCCGCGGTTCCTCACGACCCCGGCGTCGATGAGCGCCGACGGCTTCCACCCCTCCGAGGTCGGCTACGGCTACTGGGCCGACGCGCTCGCCCCCGCACTCGCCGCGGCGGTGCGCGCCGAGGACGCCCGGCGCTGAGCCTCGCCTCCGAGGGGCGCTGGCGCCCAGCGCCGACGGGCTCCCGACGCGCGACGGCGCGCCGCCCCGCGACCGGTGGAGGTCGGCGGGCGACGCGCCGCGGCGTCGGTCAGGTGGCCCTCAGGCGATCGTGACGTCGTCGCAGAGGTAGACGTCCTGGATGGCCTGGAGCAGCTCGGCGCCCTGCTCCATCGGGCGCTGGAAGGCCTTGCGGCCGCTGATGAGGCCCATGCCCCCGGCACGCTTGTTGACCACCGCGGTGGTCACGGCCTCCTGGAGGTCGGACTCGCCGGCCGAGGCGCCGCCGGAGTTGATGAGCCCCGCGCGCCCCATGTAGGTGTTGAGGACCTGGTAGCGCGTGAGGTCGATCGGGTGGTCGGTGGCGAGGTCGGTGTACATGCGCTCGTCGAGCTTGCCGTAGGAGCTGTCGCCGGCGTTGAGCGCCTTGTAGCCGCCGTTGTTCGTCGGCAGCTTCTGCTTGATGATGTCGGCCTCGATCGTCACGCCGAGGTGGTTGGCCTGCCCGGTGAGGTCCGCGGCGGTGTGATAGTCGGTGTCGTCGACCTTGAAGGCGTCGTTGCGGGTGTAGCACCACAGCACGGTGAACATCCCGAGCTCGTGGGCCTCAGCGAACCACTCCGCGACCTCGATGATCTGGCGGCCGGACTCCGGCGAGCCGAAGTAGATCGTCGCGCCGATGCCCGCCGCGCCCATGTTCCAGGCCTCGCGGACCGTGCCGAAGGGGATCTGGTCGAAGGTGTTGGGGTAGGTCAGCAGCTCGTTGTGGTTCATCTTCACGATGAACGGGATCTTGTGCGCCCACCGTCGGCCGACCATCCCGAGCACGCCGTAGGTCGAGGCCACGGCGTTGCAGCCGCCCTCGACGGCGAGCCGCACGATGTTGTCGGGGTCGAAGTAGTCGGGGTTCTTCGCGAAGCTCGCGCCGGCCGAGTGCTCGATGCCCTGGTCGACCGGCAGGATCGAGACGTAGCCGGTGCCGCCCAGCCGCCCGTTGTCGAAGAGCACCTCGAGGTTGCGCAGCACCTGGTTCGAGCGGTCGCTGGGAGCGAAGATGCGGTCGACGAAGTCGGGGCCGGGGAGGTGCAGGCGGTCGGCGCTCACCACGGCCTCGTGGTTGAGCAGGTCGTCGGCGTGCTCCCCGAGTGTGGTGACGATCTCGTCGATTCCAGCGCTCATGCGGGTTCTCCTCCTTGAGGGGGATGGGGGCTTGAGGGGATGGGGGCAGAATCAGGAAGCCTTGACGCGCAAGCCTAATAGAAGTCTTCCCCACGGATCGGGTCAAGGTGCATCACGCGACGAGGCGACGGGCCGGCCGGATGGCGGTGCTAGCATCATCGCGCTGCGGGGATGCTCGTCTCGCCACGACCTCGACGAAGGAGGGATCGCCCCCATGGCGGTCATCAAGACCATCGACCTCGTCGGCGCCTCGGACGTGTCCTGGCAGGACGCCGCGCAGCAGGCGCTCGCCGAGGCGAGCAAGACCCTGCGGGGCATCGAGGGCTTCGAGGTCCTCGAGAGCTCGGCGACCGTCGATGGCGAGGCCATCGCCGAGTACCACACGCACATCCGGATCCGCTTCCGCCTCGAGCGCTGAGCGGACCCCACGCCGCGACACCACCGGAGGGACCCCCATGGGCGCGATCGTCCTCGTCGGCACCCAGTGGGGTGACGAAGGCAAGGGCAAGGCCACCGATCTCCTCGCCGACGACGTCGACTTCGTCGTGCGCTACCAGGGCGGCAACAACGCCGGGCACACGATCATCGTCGACGACGTCACCCTGAAGCTCCCCCTCGTGCCCTCGGGGGTGATGTACCCCTCGGTCACCCCGGTCATCGGTGACGGCGTCGTCCTCGACCCCGGCGTGCTCCTCGAGGAGCTCGACGAGCTCGTCGCCCAGGGCCTCGACGTCAGCGACCTCAGGATCAGCGGCAACGCCCATCTCATCATGCCGTACCACCGCGAGCTCGACGCGGTCACCGAGCGCTACCTCGGCCGGCAGAAGCTCGGCACGACGAAGCGCGGCATCGGTCCGACGTACGCCGACAAGGCCTCCCGGGTCGGCCTGCGCGTGCAGGACCTCTACGACATGAAGATCTTCCGGCAGAAGCTCGACACCGTGCTCAAGGAGAAGAACGCGATCCTCTCGCGGGTCTACAACCGCATGCCGATGAAGGCCGCCGACATCGAGACGGAGTACGCCGTCTACGCCGAGCGGCTGCGGCCCTACATCACCGACACCGTGACGCTGCTCCACGACGCGCTCGAGGACGGCAAGACGATCCTCCTCGAGGGTGCGCAGGGCACCCTGCTCGACCTCGACCACGGCACGTATCCGTTCGTGACCTCCTCCAACCCCGTCGCCGGCGGGGCGATGACCGGCGCAGGGCTCGGGCCCAAGCACGTCGAGCGGGTCATCGGCGTGACGAAGGCCTACATCACCCGGGTGGGCACCGGGCCGTTCCCCACCGAGCTCTCGGGCGACATCGCCGAGCGCATCATCGACGTCGGCAAGGAGTACGGCACGACGACGGGCCGCCAGCGCCGCGTCGGCTGGTTCGACGCGGTCCTCGCGCGCTACGCCGCCCGCGTCAACGGGCTCACCGAGCACTTCCTCACCAAGCTCGACGTCCTCGGGGAGTTCGAGACGCTGCGCGTCTGCCGCGCGTACCGCTACCAGGGCGAGGAGTACGAGCACTTCCCGCCGCACCAGTCGATCTTCCACCACGCCGAGCCGGTCTACGAGGAGCACCCCGGCTGGCGCTCCGACCTCTCCGAGGCGCGGCGCTTCAAGGACCTGCCGAAGCAGGCCCAGGCCTACGTCGAGCGGCTCGAGGAGCTCAGCGGCGTGCCGATCCGCTACGTCTCGGTCGGCCCCGCCCGCAGCCAGACCCTCGAGCGGGGCTGAGCGGTGGACGTCCTCGTCCTCGGCGGCGGCGGCCGCGAGCACGCCCTGTGCTGGTCCCTCGAGCGCGCGCCCTCGGTCGACCGGCTCGTCTGCGCCCCCGGCAACGCCGGCACCGCCGAGGTCGCCGAGAACCGCGACGTCGACGCCACCGATCCCGCCGCCGTCGTCGCGCTGGCCCGCGAGGTCGGCGCCGACCTCGTCGTCATCGGCCCTGAGGCCCCGCTCGTCGCCGGGGTCGCCGACGCCCTCGCCGAGGCCGCCATCCCCGTCTTCGGCCCGAGCGCGGCCGCCGCCCGGCTCGAGGGCTCGAAGGCCTTCGCCAAGGACGTCATGGCCGCCGCCGGCGTGGCCACCGCCGGGTCGTGGACCGGCACCGACCCCGACGAGGCGATCGCCGCCCTCGCGGGCTTCCGCCCGCCCTACGTCGTCAAGGCCGACGGCCTCGCCGCCGGCAAGGGCGTGCGCATCTGCGCCGACGAGGCCGAGGCCGCCGGCGCGATCGAGGAGGCGATGGTCGAGCAGGTCTTCGGCGAGGCCGGCCGGCGCGTCGTCCTCGAGGAGTTCCTCTCCGGCCCCGAGGTCAGCCTCTTCGCGCTCGCCGACGGCCGCAGCGCGCGTCCGCTCGTCGCCGCGCAGGACTTCAAGCGCGCGCTCGACGGCGACGGCGGGCTCAACACCGGCGGCATGGGCGCCTACTCCCCGGTGCCGGCGGTCGACGAGGCGATGGTCGAGGGGCTCTCGGCGAGCGCGCTGACCCCCGTCGTCGCCGAGCTCGAAGCGCGCGGCACCCCCTACACCGGCGTGCTCTACGCCGGGCTCGTGCTCACCTCCGCAGGCGTGCAGGTCCTCGAGTTCAACGCCCGCTTCGGCGACCCCGAGGCGCAGGTCATCCTGCCGCGCCTCGAGACCGACCTCGCCGAGCTCCTCGCCGCCTGCGCCGCCGGCGAGCTCGCCTCCGCCCCGGCGCTGTCGTGGGACGAGCGCGCCTGCGTCACCGTCGTGCTCGCCTCCGGCGGCTACCCCGGCGCCTATGAGACCGGCAAGCCGATCGAGGGCCTCGACGAGGCCGCCGCGGTGCCCGGGGCGCTCGTCTTCCACGCCGGCACGCGGCGGCAGGGCGGGCAGGTGCTCACCGCCGGCGGGCGGGTCCTCGCGGTCTCAGGCCGCGGCGCGACGATCGCCCAGGCCCGCGCGACGGCCTACCGCGCCGCCGACGCGATCCACTTCGAGGGCGTGCACCGCCGTGAGGACATCGCCGCGGCCCCCACCGGGGCCAGCGACCCCACCGCAGCCGAGCAGGCCTGAGCCGCGCGGCGCGGCTCGCGGCCATCCCCCCGCTGGCCTGGGCGCCGGGACGCGGCCCCCGTCGGCCGCCCGCTAGCCTGCGCGGCGATGACCACGACTGCGACCGACCTCACCCTCGCCCCGCTGCGCCCTGACGACGCCGAGGCGGCCAGCGCCCTGGCCGAGCGCGTCTGGCGCGCCTACGACGTCGCCCACCACCGCCCCGTGCGTCCCGAGGCCACCGCCGAGGAGGTCGCCGAGAGCGTCGAGGGCTTCGCCCGCCACGCCGGGCGCGAGCCCGAGGGTGCCCACGCCGCCTGGGACGACGGGCGCCTCGTCGGCGTCGCCCTCGCCCGCCGGCGCGAGCGCCTCTGGGGCCTGTCGCTGCTCATCGTCGACCCCGACGCCCAGGGCCGCGGGGTCGGCGCGCGGCTGCTCGAGGCGGCGCTGGCCGGCGGCGCGGACGCCGAGCTCGCGATGATCGTCTCGAGCGAGGACCCCCGGGCGATGGCGCGCTACCGCCTCGCGGGGTTCGAGCTCCACCCCACCCTCAAGGCCACCGGTCGGCTCGCCGAGGAGGCCCGCGCGCCGGTCGACGGCGCCCGCGACGGCGACGCCGGCGACCTCGGCTGGATCGACGAGCTCGGGCGCTCGCTGCGCGGCGCCCGCTACGGCCCCGACCTCGCCGAGCTCGCCGAGCGCGCCCGGCTCGTCGTCGTCGAGCGCGGCGGCGCCCGCGGCTGGGCGTTCGTCCGCGAGGCCGGCGTCGTCCAGGCCGGCGCGACCGACCCCGCGACCGCCCGGGCAGTGCTGCGCGCCGCGCTCGCGGCGACCGCACCGAGCGAGCACGACATCGCCGTCGGCGAGGAGGCCCGGGTGCGCCTGCTGTCCGCCGCGCAGGGCTGGGCGGTCGACGTCGCCATCGCCGCCGGGCTGCGGCTGTCGCCCGGCCCGCCGCTGTGCCTGCGCGGCGTCGCCCCACCGACGCCCTACCTGCCCCACGGCCTCGTGTTCTGAGCGACGACGAGGAGGACGCTGCGATGATCCCCCGCTACACGCTGCCCGAGATGGGCGCGCTGTGGACCGACGAGGCCAAGCTCGCGACGTGGGTCGAGGTCGAGGTGCTGGCCTGCGCCGCCCACCACGAGCTCGGGATCGTGCCCGCAGCCGACCTCGCGGCGATCGAGGCCGGCGAGGTGCCCTCACCGGCGCGGGTCGCCGAGATCGAGGCGAGCACCGACCACGACGTCATCGCCTTCCTCTCGGCGTTCGCCGAGACGATCCCCGACCCCGACGGCACGAACCCGAGCCGCTGGGTGCACTACGGGATGACGAGCTCGGACCTCCTCGACACCGCCCTCGGCGTGACGCTCGCGCGGGCCACCGACCTCGTGCTCGCCAAGGCCGACAACCTCGTCGCCGTCCTCAAGGCCCGTGCGCTCGAGCACTGGGACACCCTCTGCGTCGGGCGCACCCACGGGGTGCAGGCCGAGCCGACGACGTTCGGGCACAAGCTCGCGCAGTTCGCCTTCGCCGTCGACCGCGGCCGCGTGCGGCTGCGCGCCGCGCGCGAGGCCGTCGCGGTCGGCTCGATCTCCGGGGCGGTCGGCACCTACGCCAACCTCGACCCCTTCGTCGAGGCCTACGTCTGCGAGCGTCTCGGCCTCGCCGTCGAGCCGGTCGCCACCCAGGTCGTCGCCCGCGACCGCCACGCCGAGCTGCTCGCCGCGCTCGCGGTGCTCGCCGCCTCCGTCGAGCAGCTCGCCACCGAGGTCCGCCACCTCCAGCGCACCGAGGTCCGCGAGGTCGAGGAGCCCTTCGGCGCCGGCCAGAAGGGCTCGAGCGCGATGCCGCACAAGCGCAACCCCATCAAGTCCGAGCGCCTCGTCGGCCTCGCGCGGCTGCTGCGCGGCCACGTCGTCACCGCCCTCGAGAACGTCGCGCTGTGGCACGAGCGCGACATCAGCCACTCCTCGGCCGAGCGCGTCATCCTGCCCGACGCGCTCATCACCGCCGACTACCAGCTCGACCTCGCCCGCCGCGTCGTCGAGGGGCTCGTCGTCTTCCCCGAGCGCATGCGCGCGAACCTCGAGCTCACCCAAGGGCTGCTGTCCTCCAGCCGGGTGCTCCTCGACGTCGTCGAGCGCGAGGGGATCACCCGCGACGTCGCCTACGCGCGGGTGCAGGCCGCGGCGATGGCCGCCTGGCACGACGAGCGCCCCTTCGTCGAGACCCTCGCCGAGGAGGGCCTCACCGTCGAGGAGTCAGACCTCGCCCCCGAGCGCTTCCTCGCCCGCCACGGGATCGTCCGCGAGCGCCTCGCCGCCCTCGAGGTCTGAG
>PWFH01000066.1 GCA_003553795.1 Egibacter sp.
AGCCCGCTGCGACAGGCCGGCGGCGAAGTCCTTTCACCTCCGCCCGGTCCAATGGCGCCTCGTGGCGCTCGGTGTCGAACAGCAGGATGTCGACCGAGAGGTTGAGGAGGTCGGCGGCGGATGAGAACACCGCCTCCTGCAGCGCGCCTTCGGTGTCGGCTTCGGCGAGGAGGTCCATCGCCCGGTAGGCCTGATCGTCATCCATGCTGGCGAGCCCGTCGATGACGGCGTCGCAGCTGGCCCACTCGGCGGCGGCGAGCTTCGAGGCAGGGGCGACCGCCCGGTTGGCCACCAGCGCGAACAGCACCCGCTCCACATCGGTGCTGAAGCGACGGTCGCCGAGCACTTCTCGCAGCGCGTCGGCGATGTCAAGCCGGCTCAAGAGCGCATCGAGCAGCCACGTCGACCCGACCGGGCGGGCATCGGTGACCCCCAACCCATCCGACAGGCCGGACTGCTGCCCATCAGCAGGGTCGGCCTGGCCGAGGTAGCGGGAGATCGACCCGACCAGCCGCCGTAGCCCGTCGACGTCGAGGCGGTCCTCCCGCCCGAGGCTGATCAGCGTCTCGGCCTTGGCCTTCCCGCCGTCGCGGCGGCCGGCCTGCGCCAGCGAGACGTAGCGGACGGTCAAGCCGTCCTATTCCGCCGCTGCGTGATCCGCAGCTCCACACCCACCACCACAGCCCTGCTGCGGTTGCCAGCACGCAACGCCGAGGCGGGTGCCCCCACATTTGAGCGCTAGTCGCCCCGACGGCATCCATCGAGCCGCTGAACAGCACCTTCACCAACACCTCGGCCCGCGTGCCCCTACGGACCTGACGAACCCGGCTTGGATCACCCACTCGGTCCTGTTTGCGAGATTTTCGTTTAGGTATCCTTCCCGTAGAGTCGACACGGGCAGAGAAGGCGCGTCGAGACGTTGAACGCGTAGAGGAGGTGCGGGGATGTCCATGCTCGCTGACCAGGGCTTCGCGCCGCCGGAGGACACCCGGGAGCTGCGAGAGCTGCTCGAACGCCTGGAGGGCGCCGACAAGCCGTGCCTCGTCGGTCCGGAAGGAGAGCGCACGCCCCTGCCCGAGCCGGTGTTCGAGGCGCTCCGACAGGTCGTCAGGGCGCTCGCCCAGGGGCGAGCGATCCTCGTCAGCCCGCATGAGCCGCTGCTGACGACCCAGGAGGCCGCCAACGTCCTCGGCATCAGCCGGCCCACGTTGGTTCGACTTCTCGAGAGCGGCGAGATGCCCTACGAGATGCGAGGCAGTCACCGCCGGGTCCGCTTCAGCGACGTCATGGAGTACGCCGCACGCTCCGCGAAGCGTCGAGAGGAGGCGCTGACCAACGTCGCGCGTATGAGCGAGGACGCGGACCTCTACGAGAGGACCGACGGCGTGGTCGTGACCCGCTGAGGGAGTCTCCAGGGTGCGGTTCACAGCATTGCTCGACACCTCGGTCCTGTACCCGGCCTTGCTCCGGGACGTGTTGCTGTCGCTCGCTCACGGCGACGGCAGCGGCATGGCTGGCACGTACCGGCCGCTGTGGTCGCAGGACATCCTCGACGAGTTGGGCAGGAACCTCCGCGAGAAGGCCGGGCTCGACGCTGAGCGCACCGCACGCCTGGTGGGGGAGATGTCGCGCGAGTTCCCGGACGCACTGGTCGAGCATTACGAGCCGCTCGTGCCCGCCATGCCGTGTCACTGGAAGGACCGGCACGTGATGGCCGCTGCGGTGCGAGGCGGAGCGAGCACGATCGTCACGCACAACCTCACCGACTTCCCACCCGATGATCTGGTGAAGTTCGATCTCGAGGCACAGCACCCCGACACCTTCCTGTCCCATCAGTACGACCTCTCCCGCTAGCAGACCATGCAGGCGGTGGAGGCGATGCTGCGGCGATGGCGAAACCCCGTCGGCGACATCGCCGAGCTCACCGCCCAGCTCAGCAGGAACAGCTGCCCGCGGTTCGCGCAACTGCTCACCCAAGACTCCTCGTAGGCACGGCCGTGGCGCACACTCGGCTCGAACGACAACACGCGGTGGATCAGGGGTAAGCGGGTGACGAGTTCCCGCAGACTGGCCGCGCCGGCCTACCGGGTCGAGGCGGCGAGCCTCGAGGACAGCGCAGCCTCGCCGCTGGGCCGCAACTTCGGCGGACATCGCACCACGCAGCGGGCGGGTGGCCGAGCCCGACAGCGCCTGGGCCATCGGACGTACGCGGCTGGTCCAGCTGACGTCGCCGGCCGCTCACCCGTCGAGCCGGCTGGCGCCGCGGGTGTCCCGCGCGGGCAGCGGTCGGCCGAAGACGCGCTCGTAGAGGTCCTGGCCGTGACTCGTCCGCAGCGGCTCACCCTCGAGGAGTCTGAAGGGTCGCTGTCCCCCCTCGCCGCGCTGCGCACGCAGGAACGTCGTCGGCAGCGGGCGCTCGTCGCGGAGGCGCGCCGCGAGCTCGTAGAAGTGCGTGACGAAGACCACGCCAGCGCCACGCTCCCCGAGCGCGCGCACGACCTGCAGCGCGATCTCGGAGCCCTCTCGCTCGTTCGTCGACGAGAACGATTCGTTGGCGAGCACGAGGCTGTCCACACCCACGCTCTCGACGATGGCACCCATACGGGCGAGCTCCTCGTCGAGCTTGCCGGCGGTCATCGTCGTGTCCTCGCCTCGTGGGAAGTGGGTGACGATGCCGCTGCGCACGCTCGCCGCGAGCGCGTGCGCGGGTACGAACATCCCCGCCTGGAGCATGAGCTGCGCGAGTCCGACGCTGCGCAGGAACGTCGTCTTGCCACCCTGGTTGGCCCCGGTCACGAGCACGACCGGCGTCTCGTGGGCCTCGACGTCGTTGCCGACGACCGCTCCTCCCTTCACGAGCGCGAGACTGGGGTCATACAGGCCCTCGGACCGCAGCGACGGCCCGGTCGGCAGCACGTCGGGCACGCTCGTCGGCTGCCCAAGGTCGCCCAGCCTCTCGGCGAGGTTGACGCAGCCGAGGTAGAAGGCGAGCTCGGTGCGCAGGTCGCGGATGAACCCGGCGAGGTGGTCGGCTGATTGCGCCGCGGCGGTCGCCACCGCGGCGACGCCGCGCGAGCGCAGATCCGCCAGCGCCCGCGCGCCCGTCTCGTCGTGATCGGGGATGGAGAAGCCGTAGCCCTCCCGTGCCACGGGCAGGACCTTCGCGAGCCAACTCTCGCCCTCGGCGCGACGCAGGACGTAGTCCATGCCGCGGTTGCCCCTTCCCAGGGTGGCGCTCAGCAGGACGCCGTCGCGGAAGCGCAGACGACGGAGGTGGTCGTCGACCTCGGCGAAGTAGTCATCGGTGAGCTCACGCTGCAGCTCGGCGAAGAGCCTGGTCAGCCCCCTCGAGGACGGCGCGTCGGCGGACCGCTCAACGATCGCGCGGAGCCGGCGCAGCACCCCGACGAACACCTCGAGGGCCGACAGTGAGCCGTGGAGCTTCGAATCGGGCGTCGTCCCGCGCCAGACCAGCGCCCGCCGGGCGTCGAAGAGCCCGTCGGCGACCACCTCGTAGAGACTGCGCACGAGGGCCGGGTGGGCGAGGCAGTCGCGCAGCACCGCCTGGCGGTAGCGGATGACGTCGGGGTCGGGCAGGGGCGTGAGCAGGACATGCCGCGCCACGGTCGTGATGAAGCCGTCCTCGCCGGCCATCGCCGCGACGAGCGTGTCGATCTCGAGGTCGTTGGCGGTGTCCTCGGCAAGTGGCGGCAGATCGGCGTCGAGGTCGACGCCGGCGTCGGGGTCGAGCAGGCGGGCCCTCATCGGGCGTCACCGCTGAGCTGGCGGTAGGTGAGCCCGTGACGCTCGGCGAGCGCCAGGGCGTAGGAGCGTCCGTCGGCGGGTCGCCGCTCGATGCGCAGCGTGCGAACGGTGGGGTCGACCGGGTCGACGCCGGCGACGTAGCTCGCCCGGCGTGGGTCACCGCCGGCGAGCTCGTCGATGAAGGTCACGAGCAGGGTGAGCCCGGCGTTGTCGGCGAGCTCGTCGAGCACGGCGTCGCCGATCTCGAGGGCGTCCTGGACCGTCGTCGAGCTCAGGGCCTCGTTGAGCACGACGACCGTGCGAGGCGAGACCGTGGAGACGATGGACTGCAGCGCCTCGAGGTCCTCCTCGAGCCCGCTGCGCTGGGTGGCCAGGCGCTCCTCGCCCCGGAAGTGCGTGCGCACCCCGTCGGCGTGGAGCAGGCGGGCCGAGGCCGCAGGCACGGGACAGCCGAGACCGGCGAGGTGGTGGACCTGGCCGACCATCCGCCCGAACGTCGTCTTGCCGCCCTGGTTCGGTCCGGTCACGACGACCACGCGTTCAGCGTCGGCCAGGTCGAAGCCGTTCGTGACGACGCTCGACGGCCTCGCCGCGGCCGAGGCGAGCGCGAGGTCGTAGCCGTCGGTCAGACCGGTCTCACCGGGGGTCGTGGTGAGCGCCGGGTAGCACATCGGCAGGCCGGCGGTGCGCAGCGGGGTGAGGAGGTCGAGGTAGGCGAGGTAGAAGCCCGCGTGGCGGTCGAGGTCGTCGACGCGATGGTCGGCGAAGTCGGCGTGGCGCTCACAGAAGCGCGCGAGGGCGGCGAAGGCCTCGGGATACAGCCGCCCGACGAGGTCGAGGATGCGCGCCTCCACGTGGTTCATGTGCCCGGACCATCCGAGCTTGTGCGCGTGCTCGGCGACGGGGCCGTCGCGGAAGACCGCGAAGGTGCGGGCGGCCTCGGCGCTGTAGTCGGGCTGGCCGGCGTAGGGGGTGACCTGCACGCGCAGACCCTGGATGTGCACGCAGTAGACGACCTCGTCGAGCAGCGCGGCGACCTCCTCGGCTTCGCGCTCCACGCTGCGGAAGTGCTCCCCTGCCACCACCTCGCGCAGTGCCGTGCGGGTCGCGCGCAGGCCCTCGGAGGCGAGGTCGGCGGACTCGAGACCATCGAGGAGCTCGCGGGTCGCCGCGCAGTACGCCGCGACCGCCTCGTGCTGCCAGCCTTGCCGTTGGTAACGGAAGCGCAGGCGGGCAGCCTCGCGCCGCAGGGCACGGGCGCGGGCCATCGCCGTGGCGAACGCACGCAGCGCCGCACCGACCTCGGGGTCCTCGACGTCGGCGAAGACGGCCTGGCGATGGCGGATCACGGTCTCGTCGCGCGGCGCGCCGCGGAACAGCGTCGCGAGATCGTGCTCCTCCCGGCCCTTGACGAGCGCCTCGACGACCTGGTCGAGGTTGAGGTCCTCGAGGGTCCCCGGAGACTGCTCGACGACGGAGCGGTCGGCGTCGGCGGGCCACAGCGCGTCGGCTGGGGTCACCACGGCAGGTCCCCACCGAGCGCCTCGGTGAGCGCGTCGAGCCGCCCGGCCACGCGGGCGGCGTCGCGCTCGTAGGCGTCGAGGTCGGCGCTGGCCCTCGCCTGCTGGCCCTTCGCCCGCTCAACGGCGAGCCGCACCCCCGAGGAGACCTCCGAGACGTGCTCGCTCATGCGCTCGGCGTAGCGTAGGCGGAGCTGCTCGAGCCGCTGGCTCAGGTCCCAGCGCGCCCGCCCCACATGCTTGTGGAGCTCGGACTCAGCGACCTTTGCGGCGTCCTCGACGGCGCGCTCCCGCTGCCGCTCGGCGGGAAGCAGCCGGCGTAGCGCGCTCGCGATCCCGGCTCCCATCGGGGGTGGGCGGAACAGGCGGTAGGTGAAGTCAGCCTCGGCCTCGTGCCCGGCGGGCGTGGGTGGAGGGTGCAGCCGCAGTTCGAAGATCCCCTCGGCCGCCTCCCGGATCCGCGCCGCCCGGTGGGCCGCCTGATCGCGGAACCGTGCGGACTCCGCAGCCCAGCCGGCAGCCACGTCGGCGACGGCGGTGGCGTGCAGCGCGTCGAACCTGTGGCGGACCTCCTCGTCGACCGTGCGCTGCATGAGCTCCTCGAGCTCGCCGGGCGCGGCGCCGTCGGCAGCCTCGGCGAGCGCGACTTCGACCGCGGGCAGCTCGGCTTCGACGCCGTTGCGCAGCCGGGTGACGACCTCGTCGAGGATGCGCGTGGTCGCGCTCTCGAGCACGGCGGCGTCATCGAGCAGGGCGCGTTGCTCCTCCTCGACGGCCCGCTCGAAGCGCGCCATCCGACCCTCGAGCTCCTCGACGCCGAGGCGGCGCGCCTCACGCTCGAGCCTGAGCCCATCGTCGATACGGTCGCGCAGGGCCCTGGCGTCACGCGCTGCGGCCTCCCGACGCGCCACGGCGAGATCGGTGCTGACGAAGTCACGCAGCGCCGACCGGAACGCCTCGAAGCCGACGTCGGTGCCGCCGTCCCGCTGGGCCTGCCGGGCGCGCGCCGCGGACAGCGCGAACGACGTCCCGCCGTCGCCGAGCGCCTCGGTGACCTCGGCGTCGACGAAGGCCGCGACCTCCTCGACGGCGTCTCCCGGCAGGGCGTCGATGCGGTTCACGACGACGAAGGTGCGCACCGCGTGGGCGGCGAGGCGGTGCAACAGCGCGCGCTCGCTCTCGGCAAGCGGGGCGTCGGCGGTGAGCACGAGGATCGCCCCGTCGGTGTCCTCGATGGCCTCCTCGGCGGCCGCGGTGTTGTGTGCGTGGACCGAACCGAGCCCCGGGGTGTCGACGAGCACCGCGCCTTCGGCGAGGAGGTCAGCGGCGAGGCGCACCCGGGCTCGCCGGACGCCCTTGGTGTTGTTGGGGTTGGCGGCCTCGGTGACGTAGTCCTCGAGCTGCGCGACGTCGACGCGGACCTCGGCGCCGTCGAGGTGCTCGATCACGACGCCCTCGTCGCCCGCGGCGATCTCGATCGGAACCGCGGTGACGGGCAGCACGCCCGTCGGCAGCAGATCGCGCTCGAGGAGCGCGTTGATGAGCGTGGACTTGCCGCGCTTGAACTCCCCGATGACGCCGAGCCGGAACTCCCCCTGGGCGAGTCGCTCCGCGAGCGCCCGCGCCTCGTCGGCCTCCGGCCAGCCTGTGGCATCGAGGGCGTCGGCGATCCCGACGACCCGCTCCCGCACGCTCGAGATCGTGACGGACTCGGTCATGGCGTCCTCCTCGCTGGAGGAGCCATCAGCCCACAACTGCCGGGCGGTTGTCGGCGAGCCCCTTCGCCGTTCCGCTGCAAGTCTAGCCACGCTCCTGGTGTGGCAGCCGCCACGAATCAGCCCGAGCGATCGGGGGCGAGACGGATCTCGACGGGCGGGACGGTCATGAGCCCGTCACCGACGATCGCCCCGAGTGCGGGCAGCAAGGCTGCGATTCGGACGGCGTGGTCGACGCCGTCGATGACGATCGGCAGGCCCTCCGACGGGCCCAGGACGCGCGCGTGGCGGCGATGAAGGGCCTCGGTCCCGCCGTGGTCCACGACGCCGCTAGGTTGGCGCGATGTTCGACGCGGACGGGGAGGACTACCAGCAGCGGCTCGAGGCCTGGCTCGAGGGCGCAGCCGACCCACACGGCGAGGTGCGCTTCGTCGAGCGCTACGCGCCGCGGTCGGTGCTCGACGCGGGCTGCGGCACCGGGCGGGTCGCGATCGAGCTCGC
>PWFH01000029.1 GCA_003553795.1 Egibacter sp.
CGGCGCCGGCGCTAGCGGGCCGCGCGATGCCCGAGCGCCGCGCGGGGGGCCACGGCGACGGCGGGGCGGCGGCCCACGATGGCGCGGCCGAGCGCCTGCTCGACGCGGTCGCCGAGGCTGCCCCCCACGTCGACGCCGGCATCCGGGAGGGCCTCGCACGCGCGGTCGCGCGGCGCATGCCCGCCGACGAGCGCACCCCCGAGGCGGTCGCGGCGCTCGTCGTCCGGGGAGCGGCGATCCTGCAACGCCGCCGCCCGGGCGAGCTCACCGTCGAGGTGGGCCGCGACGAGCACGGCACGACGGTCGACACCGTCGTCGACGACGTCCCCTTCCTGCTGTCGACGGTGGCCTCGACGCTGCAGCGTCGACGCTACGACGTCGACCTGCTGCTCCACCCCGTCCTCGGCGTCGAGCGCGAGGCCGACGGTGTCCTCACCGACGTCGCCCCGGCGCGCGCGGACCTGCCGCGCGAGTCGTGGATCCACGCCAAGCTGCCGCTGCGGCTGTCCGACGCCGCGGGCGAGGCGCTGCGCGTCGAGCTCGTCGATGGCCTCGACAGCGCCTGCCGCGTCGAGGCCGACCTCGCCGAGATGCGCACCCGCCTCGTGGAGCTCAGCGCCTCCTACCGCGAGCTGCTCACCGACGGCTACCGCGAGTCGCCCTGGGAGCTCGCCCGCCTCGTCGACTGGCTGCTCGCCGACCGGCTCATCATGCTCGCCGTCGGTGACGTGCGCCCCGACGGCACCCCCGTCGAGGGCAGCGGCCACGGGCTGCTCGCACGGGGGCCGGTCGAGACCCTCATCGCCCCCCGACGCCGCGACGCGCTGCTGCGGGTGGGCCGCAGCGCCCGGCCCAGCGTCGTGCATCGCGCCGAGCGCATGGTCGAGCTGCGCTTCGCGACGAGCCCCGAGGGCGTCGAGCGCCGCGTCATCGGCCTCTTCTCCCCCGAGGCCCTCGCCGAGTCCGTCGAGGACGTCCCGGTGGCCCGCCGCCACTTCGAGCAGATCCTCGCCGCCGAGGACCTCGTCGAGGGCAGCCACGATGCGCGGTTGCTCACCGAGCTCTTCAGCTCCCTGCCGCTGCACGAGCAGCTCGCCGCCGAGCCCGAGGGGGTGCGCGCGGCGCTCGTGCCGCTGCTCGCCGAGGAGGAGCGCGTCGCCACCGCGGTGCGCTACCTCGCTGCCGACCCCGAGCGCGAGGTCGTCGTCCTCGTGCACCTCGCCAAGGAGCGCTTCGACCCCGTCGTGCGCGAGCGCATGCAGGAGCACCTGCGCCGCCGCCTCGCCGCCCACGACGTCGACTACCACCTGTCGATGACCTCGGGCGAGGCGGTGCTGCTGCACTTCATCGCCCACCCCCCGCCGGGTGGGCGTCTGGCCTCGCCGCGCATCGACGTGTTGCGCAGCGAGCTCGTCGGCCTCGCGCGCACCTGGGACGACCGCGTCGGCGCGGCCCTCGCCCAGACCCACGGGCGCGCGCAGGGCGCCGACCTCGCGCGGGAGTGGCTGCCGCGCCTCGGCCCCGGCTACCGCGATCTCGTCGGCCCCGCCGAGGCCGTCGCCGACCTCCGGGAGCTCTCCGGGCTCGTCGACGCGGGCGAGGCGCGCCGTATGCGGCTGCTGCCGGCCGCCGACGGAGGGCTGCGCGCGAAGCTCTACGTGCGCGGCGGCGGCGTCGAGCTCTCCCAGCTCGTGCCGGTCCTCGAGAGCCTCGGCCTCGTCGTCGTCGACGAGCGTCCCCACGCCGTCGACGGCGTCGGCACGATCCACGACGTCCTGTTGCGCCTCGGCGCGGGGATGCCGCCGGCAGCCGAGCTCGCCTCACGGGGCGGCGACGCCGCGGCGACCGCGCTGGCGGTGCTCGCCGGCGAGGCCGAGGGCGACGACCTCAACCGCCTCGTCCTGCTCACCGACCTCGACTGGCGCGACGTCGCGCTGCTGCGGGCGCTGCGGCGCTTCCGCCGCCAGCTCGGCACGGGGTTCACCGAGTCCTACCAGAACGCCGCGCTCGCCGAGCACGCGCCGGTCGCCGAGGCGCTCGTCGAGCTCTTCGACGCCCGCTTCGATCCGGCGAGGAGCGACGCCGACGTCGCGGCGTCCCGTGAGGCCGTCGAGGAGCGCCTCGCCGCGGTGACCCGCCTCGACCAGGACCGCATCCTGCGCGGCTACCTCGGGCTCGTCGAGGCGACGCTGCGCACGAACCGCTACGCCGACCCGCCGCCGGCCGCCCTCGCCCTCAAGCTCGACAGCGCGCTGGTGCCCGAGGTCGGCAAGCCCGTGCCCCACGTCGAGGCCTTCGTCTACGCCCCGGCCTTCGAGGGCGTGCACCTGCGCGGCGGGCCGGTCGCCCGCGGCGGGCTGCGCCACTCCGACCGCCGCGAGGACGTGCGCGCCGAGGTGCTCGGCCTCATGAAGGCGCAGATGACGAAGAACGCGCTCATCGTGCCGGTCGGCGCGAAGGGCGGGTTCGTGCTCAAGGGCGCGGGCACCCCCGGCCCCGACGAGGTCCGGGCAGCCTACGAGTCCTTCATCGGCGCGCTGCTCGACCTCACCGACGACGTCGAGGGCGGCGAGGTCGTGACCCCGCCGGGGGTGCGTCCCGCCGACGGGCCCGACCCCTACCTCGTCGTCGCGCCCGACCGGGGCACCGGCCGCTTCAGCGACGCCGCGAACCTCATCGCCGGCCGGCGCGGCTTCTGGCTCGGCGACGCCTTCGCCTCCGGCGGATCACACGGCTTCGACCACAAGGGCATGGGCATCACCGCGCGCGGCGCGTGGGTGGCGGTGCGCCGGCACTTCGCCGAGCTCGGCATCGACGTCGACACCGAGCCCGTCTCCGTGGTCGGCATCGGCGACATGTCCGGCGACGTCTTCGGCAACGCGCTGCTGCAGAGCCGGGCGCTGCGGCTCGTCGCCGCCTTCGACCACCGCGACGTCTTCCTCGACCCCGATCCCGACCCCGAGCGCGCCTACGCCGAGCGCGAGCGCCTTGCCGGCCTGCCGGGCTCCTCCTGGCAGGACTACGACGGCGAGGCCCTGTCCGCCGGCGGGGGGGTGTTCTCCCGGGAGAGCAAGGCCATCCCGTTGAGCGAGGAGGTGCGCGCGCTGCTGCGCGTCGACGCCGAGGAGCTCAGCCCGCCCGAGGTCATCCGCGCGGTGCTCGCCGCCCAGGTCGACCTGCTCTTCGCCGGCGGGATCGGCACCTACGTCAAGGCCGCCGAGGAGACCCACGCCGAGGTCGCCGACCGCGCGAACGACGGGGTGCGCGTCGACGCCGGGCGCCTCTCGGCGCGCGTGGTCGGCGAGGGCGCGAACCTCGCGCTGACCCAGCGGGCGCGGATCGCCTACAGCCGGCGCGGCGGGCGCTGCAACACCGACGCCATCGACAACGCCGCCGGCGTGGCCACCAGCGACCTCGAGGTCAACCTCAAGATCCTCCTCGTCGCGGCGATCGCCGAGGAGCGCCTCGCCGAGGACGACCGTGACGCGGTCCTGCTCGGTGCCGAGGACGAGGTCGCCGCGCGCGTCCTCGACGACTGCGACCGCCAGACGCGGGCGCTGTCGCGCGAGCTCGCGCGCAGCCCGGGGGGCCTCGAGGGCTACGAGGACCTCATGGCCGACCTCGAGGAGGGCGGCCGGCTCGACCGCGAGGTCGAGGGCCTGCCGTCGAGCGCCGAGCTCGCCCGCCGCGGCGGCGCCGGCGCGGGGCTGACCCGCCCCGAGCTCGCCCAGCTGCTCGCCTACGCCAAGCTCGATCTGCGCGACGCGGTGCTCGCGAGCGACCTGCCCGTCGACCCCGAGACCGACGGGCTGCTCTTCGCGTACTTCCCGCCCTTCGTCGCCGAGCGCTACGGCGACCTCGCCCGCGGGCACCGGCTACGCCGCGAGCTCGTCGCCACGCGGCTCGCCGGCGCGGTCGTCGACGACATGGGCATCACCTGGGCGCGGCGGCTCACCGATGAGCTCGCCGTCGACCTCGCCGACGCCGCGGCGGCCTACCGGGTCGCGCGCACCGTCGTCGACGCCGGCCGGCGCTGGGACGCCATCGCCGGGCTCGGCAGCGAGGTCGACGCTGCCGCCGCCCTCGAGCTCGACGCCGAGGTGCGCTCGGTCGTCGACGCCTGCGCGCGGGCCTACCTGCGCCAGGGCCTCGGCCCCCTCGGCGAGGCGATCGCCGCGGACCGCCCAGCCGCCGACGAGGTCGCCGCGACCCACGGCGACGTCGACGTCCGCCGGCGCGCCGGCCTCGTGCGCCGCTGGGTCGACGCCGGGGTGCCCAAGTCGCTTGCCGAGGACGTCGCGGCGCTGCACGCCCTCGAGATCCTGCCCGACGTCGCCGCGCTGTCACGCCGGCGCAACGCCGCGCCCGAGGCGATCGCCTCGGCCTTCGCCGCGGCGAGCAGCGCGCTGCCGGTCGACCGGCTCGACGCCCTGCTCGACGCCACGTCAGTCTCGGGGCGTTGGAGCCGCTGGCAGCGCGAGGGCCTCGCCGAGGAGCTGCGGCGCGCGCGACGGGGTGCGGTGGCCTCGGCGCTGCGGGAGGCCGACGGCGAGGACCCGGTGACGGCGATGCAGGCCTGGCTCGACCGCAACCCCACGGGGCTCGAGCGCGTCGACGGGCTGCTCGCCGGCCTCGGCGAGGCCGAGGACGAGCTCGTCGGCCTCGCCGTCGCGGTGCGGGCGCTGCGCGACGTCACCGGCTGAGCCGGGCCGGCTGCTCAGCGGCGGTGGTCGGCGCCGACGTAGTACCGCCGGCTCTTGCCGGTGTAGACCTGCCGCGGCCGGCCGATGCGGGTGTCGGGGTCGGCGACCATCTCGCGCCACTGGGCGATCCAGCCGGGCAGGCGGCCGAGCGCGAAGAGCACGGGGAACATCGGGATGGGGATGCCCATCGCGCGGTAGATGAGCCCCGAGTAGAAGTCGACGTTGGGGTAGAGCTTGCGCTCGATGAAGTACTCGTCGGACAGCGCGGCCTCCTCGAGCTGCGAGGCGATCTCGAAGAGCGGGTCGTCGCCGACGAGCTTGGCGATGACGCGGTCGGCGGTGGACTTGATGAGCCGGGCCCGCGGGTCGTAGTTCTTGTAGACGCGGTGACCGAAGCCCATGAGCCGGAACGGGTCGTCCTTGTCCTTGGCCCGGGAGATGAAGGACTCCGTGGAGTCGTCGGCGTCGCGGATCTGCTCGAGCATCTCGACGACGCGCTGGTTGGCCCCGCCGTGCAACGGTCCCCACAGCGCGCCGATGCCCGCCGAGACCGAGGCGAAGAGGTTGGCCTGGCTCGAGCCGACGAGGCGCACCGTCGAGGCCGAGCAGTTCTGCTCGTGGTCGGCGTGGAGGATGAGCAGGAGGTCGAGCGCGTGGGCGACGTCGTGGTCGACCTCGTAGGGCTCGCTCGGCACGGCGAAGAGCATCTGCAGGAAGTTCTCGACGTAGTCGAGGTCGTTGCGCGGGTACATGAACGGCTGGCCGATCGCGTGCTTGTAGGCGAACGCCGCGATCGTCGGGAGCTTGGCCAGCAGGCGGACCGTCGACAGCTCGACGTCCTCGGGGTCGTTGGGGTCGAGGGCGTCCTGGTAGAAGGTCGACAGCGCCGTCGTCCCGGCCTGCAGCACCGCCATGGGGTGGGCGGCGTGGGGGAAGGCGTCGAAGAACGAGCGCATGTCCTCGCGCAGCAGGGTGTGGCGGGTGATGCGCTCCTTGAACTCCTCGAGCTGGCGGGCGGTCGGCAGCTCGCCGTAGATGAGCAGGTAGGACGTCTCGACGAAGCTCGAGCGCTCGACGAGGTCGTCGATCTCATAGCCACGGTGGCGCAGGATCGGCTTCACGCCATCGATGAAGGTGATGTCGCTCTTCACCGAGCCGGTGTTGCCGTAGCCGGGGTCGTAGGTGATGAGGCCGGTCTCGGCCCGCAGCTTCGAGATGTCGAGCGCCTGCTCTCCCTCGCTGCCGGTGAGCACCGGGGCGTCGAACGTCTGGCCGTCGAACTCGATGCGCGCGTGCTCGGTCATCGTGCCGTCCTTCTCGCCGATCGGGCGGGCCGCGGTCGCCGCGGCAGGGTGGCCGACAGCCTACCCGGCCACCCAAGGGTGGCGGTAGGCTCGCGGTGCGGGCCGGCGTCCGCCGCGCTGCGGCGGGCGCGTTGCGGGGTCCCGCGCCGCACCCGACCGGGTCCGGCGCACGCGAGCAACTTGGAGCCAGACGTGATGAGCACGGGCACGGCGACGTCGGCGATCGACGACGCGGCCACCCAGCGCCTGCGGGGCCACCTCGAGCGCATCTACGGCGATGCGATCGCCGCGGAGGTCCACCCGCGCCTCGTCGAGATCTGCGAGCGCTACGCCGAGCGCCTGCGGCCGGTGCCCCGCCGCCAGGGCGTCGACGAGAGCGACGTGTTGCTCATCACCTACGGCGACCAGGTCCGCGAGCCCGACCGTCGGCCGCTCGAGACGCTCCACGGGTTCTTGAGCGACCACCTCCAGGACCTCGTCAGTGGGGTGCACCTCCTGCCGCACTACCCGTCGACCTCCGACGACGGCTTCGCGGTCGCTGACTACCTCAAGGTCGACCCCGCGCTCGGGACGTGGCGCGACGTGCTGCGCCTCGGGCGCGACTTCGACCTCATGCTCGACGCCGTCGTCAACCACACCTCCCAGAGTGGGCGGTGGTTCCGCAAGTGGGCGCGCGACGAGCCGGCGTTCCGCGACTTCTTCATCTCGCTGCCCTCCGACACCGACACCTCCTCGGTGACCCGGCCGCGCACCTCCCCGCTGCTCACCCCGGTGGAGACCGCCCGCGGGCTCGAGTACGTCTGGACGACGTTCAGCTCCGACCAGATCGACCTCAACTACGCCAACCCCGAGGTCCTGCTCGCGGTCTGCGAGGTCCTGCTGCTCTACGTCGAGCACGGCGCGCGGCTGCTGCGCCTCGACGCGATCGCCTTCCTCTGGAAGCGCCTCGGCAGCTCCTGCGTGCACCTGCCCGAGACCCACGAGGTCATCAAGCTCTGGCGCACGATGTTCGACGCCGTCGCGCCGGGCACGCTGCTCGTGACCGAGACGAACGTGCCCCACGCCGAGAACGTGAGCTACTTCGGCGACGGCTACGACGAGGCGCACCTCGTCTACCAGTTCCCGCTGCCGCCGCTCACGCTCTCGGCGTTCCAGCTCGCCGACGCCAGCCCGCTCGCCGAGTGGATCGCCACGCTGGACACGCCATCGGAGCAGACCTCGTTCCTCAACTTCCTCGGCTGCCACGACGGCATCGGCCTGCGCCCGGCCGAGGGGCTGCTGACCCCCGGGGAGATCGAGCACCTCTGCGAGCTCGCCAAGGGGCACGGCGGAGGGGTGAGCTACCGCGCCCAGCCCGACGGGACGATGAGCCCGTATGAGCTCAACACCGTGTTCTTCGACGCCCTCAACCCCCTGCACGTCACCGAGCCGAGCGAGCGGCGGATCCGCCGCTTCCTCGCCGCGCACGCGATCCTGCTCGCGCTGCAGGGGGTGCCGCTGCTCTACGTCCAGGCGGTGCTCGGCAGCCACAACTGGGTCGAGGGCGTCGAGCGCACCGGGCGTCTGCGCAGCATCAACCGCCAGAAGTTCGACCTCGACGAGCTCGAGTCCGAGCTCGCCGACCCCGCCTCGCACCGTCGGCGCGTGCTCGACGGGCTGCGCGACCTCGTCCACGTGCGCCGCAACGAGCGGGCCTTCCACCCTGCGGGCGCCCAGCGGGTGCTGCCCACGCCCGACCCGGTGCTCGGCCTCGAGCGCACCTCCCCTGATGGGCGGCGGCGGGTGCTCGCGCTCACGAACGTCTCGGGTCGCCCCCAGGCGCTGCGCCTCGGGCCCGACCCGGCGCTGGCCGCGCGCTTCGTCGACCTCTTCGACGGCCGCGTCGAGCGCGGGCACAGCGATGGGGTGCTCGAGGTCGGCCTCGCGCCCTACGGCGTGCGCTGGCTCGCCGCGCGCTGAGCGGCCGCGCCGGCGGCGCGGCCCGCCCGGTCCGCTCAGCCGGCGAGCGTCGCGAGCGGCGGGCGCTCGATGATCGTGACGTCGCGGGCGGCGGGGCGCACGACCCCGTCCTCCCCGCGCACGTACTGCACGTACTCGGCGGGGGTGGCCCCGCCGGTGATGGCCTCGAGGCTCGCCCGCCCCTCGGCGTCGAGGCGGGTCAGCGCCACCTGCGAGATCGCGTAGGCCATCCGGCTCAGCGCCTCGAGGGACTGGTTGAAGTGGATGCGCTCGCCGACGTCGACCTGGGCGATCGCGTCGATGCCCGCCGCGCCGAGGGTGTCGACGAGCATGCCGAGCTCGACGCCGTAGCCGGTGAAGAACGGGATGCGCTCGAGCAGGCTGCGCCGCCCGGCGTACTCGCCCGACAGCGGCTGCACGAGGCCGGCGAGCGGGGGCCAGAGCAGGTTGAGCAGCGGGCGCGCGAGCAGCTCGGTGACCCGACCGCCGCCGGAGGGGCTGCGCTGCCCGCCGGACTCGAGGGGGCGCTCGTAGAAGGCCTTGACGAGCTCGACCGAGCGGTCGGCGAGCAACGGGGCGAGCAGCCCGGTGACGAACCGGGGGCTCGGGTTCTTGATGTCGCTGTCGACGAAGGCGACGACGTCGCCGGAGGTCACCGCGAGGCTGCGCCACAGCGCGTCGCCCTTGCCGAGGCAGGGCCCGTGCTCGGGCAGGACCGCTGCGTCCTGGTGCACCCGGGCGCCGGCGGCCGCAGCGATCTCGGGCGTGCCGTCGGTCGAGCCACCGTCGATGACCACGAGCTCGTCGACCAGGGAGCCGGACAGCCCTGCGACCGCCGAGACCATGCCCTCGACGGTCTCGGCCTCGTTGCGCGACGGCAGCACGACCGAGACGGTCAGGCCGCTCTCGCGCTTGGCGGCGGCGAGCGCGTCGACGTCGACGTCGTCGACCCGGTAGGTGCGACGGGCGAACCAGTCGCTGAGCTCGGTTCGTGGGGCGTGCGCGGCCATCAGCCCTCCACCTCGAAGGTCCCCTCCATCGTCTCGCGATGCCCGGGGATGTCGCAGTAGTACGTGTAGGTCTCCCCAGCCTCGAGGGTGACGTCGCCGACGTCCACCTCGCCGCCGTCGGCCTCGACGACGTTGAGGTCGCCGAGCTCCTCGATGACGACGTTGTGCACCGCGAGGCCCTCGTTGATGATCGCGAAGGTGACCTCCCCGGCCGGCACGGTCTCGGGCGCCTCGGTGTAGAAGTTGTCGATCGCGACGAACTCGATGGCGTCGTCGGGGATCGCGACGTCGTCGTCGACGTCGGCCTCCTCGTCGTCGGTGACGACCTCGGCGTCCTCCTCGGGCAGCGTCGGCGGGGTGATCTCACGCGGGCCCATCGCCATGGCCACCGCGCCGGCGCCGACGACCGCGACGAGGCCGACGCCGACGGCGATGCCGAGGGCCCGGCCGGGGACCTCGGGCTTGCGGCCGACGACTGCGGCGACGCCGAGCACGTAGGCGGCGATGAGCAGCGCGACGACCGTCGCGGCGGTCTTGGGGATGGCGAGCATCACCCGCGAGAGGCTGAAGGCGAACAGCGCGATGCCGCCGATGACGCCGACGGGCAGGAGGACCGGGGTGAAGACCCGGTTGCGGAAGTCCTCGTTCATGAGCGTCGGTGACCTTCGAGTCGGGGCTGGGGCGACCGCGGCTCGGGGCCGCCGGTGGGGATCGCGCTGGCGAGGTCGCGCCAGACGCGCAGGTCGGGGGCGCCGGTCTCCTCCTCGTGCGACCAGCGGGCCACGAGCGCCGCGCAGGCCACGGTGAGCAGCGCGGTGCCGGCGAGCTTGACGAGCGCGCCGGCGAGCTGCTGGTCGAGCAGGGGGGTGACGCCGAGGGCGCCGGCGCTCGTGGCGTAGCCGGCGACGTGGTGGGTCGTGGCGAAGGTCAGCAGCGAGGCCGGCACCGCCGGCAGCAGCGCGTGGCCGGCGAGGTAGACCAGCGCGCCGCCGTGCGACAGCGCCGGCGCCTCCGGCAACGGTGAGAGCACCGGCCACCACAGCACGAGGCCGACGCCGAGCGCGCCGAGCAGGGTCGCCGCGCGCAGCGGTGCCGAGGACGCGGTCGCCTCGAGGACCGCGGGCAGGTGGGCGAGGACGACCCAGGCGTGCACGACGAGGAAGGCGACCAGGGGGGTGGTCAGCCACTGCCAGAGCCGGCGCACCCGCGGCGGGGCGAGCAGGCGGCGCAGCAGCCAACCGGGCAGGCCGAGCAGGAGCAGCGGGGCGGCGAGCAGGACGAGGACGACGCTCTGCAGCGCCCGCACGGTGAGCAGGTCGGTGGCGAGCGCGCCGACGAGCCCGTCGCCCACGAGCCAGGCCAGGCCGACGCCGAGGGCGAAGTACAGCCGCTGGCGTCCGGTGCTCGCCACCCCGGCAGGGGAGAGGCGGCGACCCCACGCGCCGAGGGCGGCGGCGTAGCCGGCGACGAGGCCGCCGACGACGAGCCAGACCTCGGGCTGGGCCACGGGGGTGAGGGCGGACATGGCCGGCTAGAGGGTCGTGATGAGGACGGTGACGAGGAAGAGGGCGCTCGCGCCGATGACGCCGGTCCAGAAGAGCCGGCGGAACCACTTCGAGTCGAAGCGCAGGTGCATGAACCAGAGCACGACGAGGACGAACTTCGCGGCGGTGAGCCCGAGCAGCGCGGGCACGGCCACCGCGCGAGGCACCGGGGCGAAGTACAGCCCCACCTCGATGGCGGTGAGCACGGCGAGGATGATGCCGATCTCGACGTACTCCTTGACGCCGGGGTGGTGCTCCTGCTCGGCGTGGCCCTCGGTCGCCTCGGAGCCCTCCCGCGTGTCGCTGTCGGTCATGGCGGCTACTCCGCGGGGATGAGGTAGACGACGGTGAAGAGCACGATCCAGACGATGTCGACGAAGTGCCAGTACAGGCCGATGTTCTCGACGACCTCGGACTTGCGGCGCGTGAACTTGCCGGCGAGCGAGCGCGTCCACAGCGTGAGCAGCAGGAGGATGCCGACGGCGACGTGGACGCCGTGGAAGCCGGTGAGCACGTAGAACGACGTCGTGAACGGCGAGGTGGACATGCGCATGCCCTCCTCCATGAAGACCGTGAACTCGTAGATCTGCCCGGCGAGGAAGGTCGCGCCCATGAGCGCGGTCGCGAGCAGCCACGTGCGCATCCCGCGGTCGTCGCCGCGCTGGGCGGCGGCGAGGGCGAGCACGACCCCGAGCGAGCTCATGAGCAGGATGAACGTCGACACCGAGGTGAACGGGATGTCGTAGATCGTCTGCGGGGTGATCTCCGGGGAGTCGGCGAAGCTGCCGACGTAGATGAGGTAGGCGGCGATGAGCGCCCCGAAGAAGAGGGTCTCCGAGCCGATCATGGCCCACATCGCCATCTTCTCGTTGGAGACCCCGAGGCTCGAGTGGTGCCCCGCCTCGGCGGTGCCCGCCGCCGTCGCATCCGATGCCATCGTCGCAGCCCTCTCGGTCGTCGCTGCTCAGTGCTCGCCGTGCTCCATCGGGGGCTCGAAGGCCCAGCCGAACAGGCCCCAGACCGCCACGAGGAGCCCGCCGGCGATGATCGCGACCATCGCCCAGCCGCCGGTGAAGACCCCGTAGCCGGCGACGGTGAGCCCGAGCGCGGAGACGAGGGGGAAGTAGGAGGGGTCGGGCATCGCGATGTCGTCGCGGTGGCCGTGGCTGGCCTTCTGCTCGGTCGACGCACCCGCGGGGATGCGCACGCCCCGGTCGCCCTCGACGGCGTACTTGCGGTGCCAGAACTCGTCACGGGAGGAGACCTGGGGGATCTCCTCGAAGTTGTAGTGCGCCGGCGGCGAGGAGGTCATCCAGTCGACGGTGCGGGCGTCCCAGGGGTCGTCGCCGGCGATCTCGCCGCGGCGGCGGCTGAGGACGACGTTGACGACGAAGACGAGCACCGACAGGGCGATGACGAAGGACCCGATGGTCTCGACGAGGTTCCAGAACTCCCAGCCGTAGCCGGCGGGGTAGCTGTCGATGCGCCGCGGCATGCCCTGCAGCCCGACGATGTGCATCGGCGCGAAGGTGAGGTTGAAGCCGAGGAGGGTGAGCCAGAAGTGCCACTTGCCGAGACGCTCGCCGAGCATCCGCCCCGTCATCTTCGGGAACCAGTAGTAGATGCCCGCGTAGAGCCCGAAGAGCGCGCCGCCGAAGAGCACGTAGTGGAAGTGCGCGACGACGTAGTAGGTGTCGGTGTGCTGGTAGTTGTGCGGCACGATCGCATGGGTGACGCCGCTGAGCCCGCCGATGGTGAACATCGCGATGAGCCCGAGGGCGAAGAGCATCGGGGTGGGGAAGCGCAGCCGCCCGCCCCAGATGGTGCCGAGCCAGTTGAAGATCTTCACCCCGGTGGGCACGGCGATGAACATCGTCGTGAGGCCGAACGCGGCGTTGGCGACCGGGCCCATGCCGACGGCGAACATGTGGTGGGCCCACACCCCGAAGCCCATGAAGCCGATGGCGATGCCGCTGAAGACGAGTGCGGCATAGCCGAAGATCGGCTTGCGGCTGAACACCGGCAGGACCTCGGAGACGATGCCGAAGGCCGGCAGGATGAGGATGTAGACCTCGGGGTGGCCGAAGAGCCAGAACATGTGCTGCCACAGCACAGGGTCGCCCCCGGCGGTGGGATCGAAGAAGTTGCCGCCGAAGCGCACGTCGAACATGAGCTGCCACAGCGCCACGCCGATGATCGGCATCGCGAAGAGCATGAGGAAGCTCGTCACGAGCGTCATCCACGTGAACACCGGCATGCGCATGAGCGTCATCCCGGGCGCGCGCATGTTGAGGATCGTGACGATGAAGTTCACGGCGGAGACGAGCGAGCCGAGCCCGACGATCTGCAGCCCGATCGAGTAGAAGAGCATGCGCGAGACGTGCTCGGCGGCGATCGTGTCACCCGAGGGGTCGGGGCCCACCGAGGTCGACAGGGGCGCGTAGTTGAACCAGCCGCCGTCAGGCATCCCGCCGAGGAAGATCGACGAGTAGATGAAGATCCCGCCGAAGAGGAAGATCCAGAAGCTGAAGGCGTTCATGCGTGGGAAGGCGACGTCGCGCGCGCCGATCTGCAGCGGCATCGCGAAGTTGAAGAACCCCGCCGACAGCGGCATGAGCGCGAGGAAGATCATCGTCACGCCGTGCATCGTGAAGATCTGGTTGTACTGATCGGCGTTGAGCACCTGCCCGTCGGGGCCGGCGAGCTGCAGCCGGATGAGCAGCGCCTGGAGCCCGGCGATGATGAAGAAGGTGAACGCGGTGACGAAGTACATGATCCCGATCTTCTTGTGATCGGTCGTCGTCACCCAGCTCCAGAAGCCCGTCTCGGCGGTCGGGCGACGGAAGATCGTGCGGTTGCCCTTGGGGTCGGCGGTGGCAGCCATGGGTCGTCTCCGAGCTCGGCGTGCGGCGCTACTCGAGGGTCATGAGGTACTCGACGAGCGGCTCGACCTCGTCCTCGTCGAGCAGGCCGTCGGCGATGAGGTTGGGCATCTGCGAGCCCGGCTTGACCTCTTGGGGGTCGGTGAGCCAGTCGGCGAGGTTGTCGCGGTCGTTGTCGAGGAACGCCCCCGCGAGGGTGTCCCGACTCGCGAAGTGCGTGAGGTCGGGGCCGATGCGCAGCTCGGCGGTCGAGCCGTCGACGGGGCTCTCGTAGCCGTCGATGGCGTGGCACTGGATGCACGTCGCGGTGTCGAAGAGCTCCTCGCCCTCGGCGACGAGGGGGTCGGCGTCATCGCCGACCGGCTCGGCGGGCTCGGCCTGCGCGGCGAGCCAGGCCTCGAAGTCGGCCTCCTCCTCGGCGATGACCTGGAAGCGCATCCGCGAGTGCGACAGCCCGCAGAACTCCGCGCACTGGCCCTCGTAGCGGCCGGGCTCGTCGGCGGCGATCGTGAGGTTGCGGACCTGCCCGGGCACGACGTCCTGCTTGCCGGCGAGGCTCGGCACCCAGAAGCTGTGCAGCACCCCGCTGGCCACCGCGCCGGTCTTCGGGCCAACGTCGCCGGGGTCGGGCACCGAGGCCGACAGCGACTCCATGTGGAGGTAGACCGGCCGTCCCGCGGGGATGTGGAGCTGCCCGGAGGTCACCACGTCCTGGCCCTCGTCGCCGAGGTACTCGAACTCCCACCAGTACTGCTTGGCGATGACGCGGACCTCGAGGGCGTCCTCGGGCTCCTCGGCGAGCTCGAAGATCGTCGCGATCGTCGGCACGGCGATGCCCGCGAGGATCGCCGCGGGGATGAGCGTCCAGATGATCTCGAGGCGGGTGTTGCCACCGACCTGCCTCGGCAGCTCGTTGTCGTCGTCGTCCTTGCGCTTGCGGAAGCGCCAGATCGCGACGAGCAGGAGTCCCTGCACGAGGATGAAGACGCCGACGGCGATGGGGAAGACGAGGACCCAGAGGTCGTGGCTGGCCTGCGCCGAGGGGCCCCGGGGCTGGAGGATGTCCTGTGGTGCGTCGGGTGCGCAGCCGGCGAGGACGACCGCGAGGACGGCGAGCGCGCCAAGTCGCCAGCGGCGGGCGACGAGACCTCCGGCCGGCGCCGCCCCTGAACGTCGAGCCTTCATGCGTCCTCCACGTCGACAACGCTGTGGGGCGTTGGTCCCATGGGCCCGGGACCTTAGCCCCGCGGGAGTCTACCCGAGTGACCCTGCGTCGGCCGAATTCGCGCGGTCGTGGGGCGGCGTCGGCGCTGGGCCGCCGGCTGTGGCAGGCTCGGTCCCAGCGCACGAGCCGACCCGGCGGTTGGATCCGACCAGCGGACCGACACGACACGAGGGGTGCAGCGCATGCAGCGCACGCTCATGAAGTCCAAGCTCCATCGCGCCACGGTCACCGAGGCCGACCTCAACTACGTCGGCTCGGTCACCATCGACGCCGACCTCATGGACCTCGCCGACATCCTCCCACACGAGCGGGTCCAGGTCGTCGACATCACCAACGGCGCCCGCCTCGAGACCTACGCGATCGCCGGCGAGCCCGGCGGCGGCGACCTCTGCCTCAACGGCGCGGCTGCGCGCCTGGTCCAGCCCGGCGACACCGTCATCGTCATCTCCTACGCCGTCTACAGCGATGAGGAGGCGCGCGCGCACGAGCCGACCGTCGTGCTCTGCGACGCCGACAACCGCGGCGAGGTCATGGCGGCCGAGGCTGCGCGCTCGGTGCTCCTCGAGTCCGCCCGGGCCTGAGCCCGGCCCGGCCGCCGCGAGGGCCCCGGCTGTCGTGGGGCCGCGGGGCTCGGCGACAGCCCCGGGCGGGTGGCGGCTAGGCTCCCGGCCCATGAGCCTGCGCATCGAACGCAATCCCGAGGTCACCGACGCGCTGCTCGCCGAGGTCGCCGACCTCTGGGCCCGGGTGACCAACGCCGGCGGCGCCGTGGGCCTGCCCGCTCCGGTGAGCCCCGAGGAGGTCCTGCCGCTCGCGCGCACCGAGCTCGGCCGCGTGGGCGCCGGCCTCGACGACCTCGTCGTCGCCCTCGAGGACGAGCGGCTCGTGGCCTTCGGGCTGCTCGTGACCTCCGCGGGGCCGGTGAGCCGGCACGTCGGCACGATCAAGCGCCTGCAGCGCGACCCCCGCCTCGTCGGGCAGGGCGTCGGCGCGGCGGTGCTCTCCGAGCTCGAGGACGCCGCGTGGGGCAGGGGCCTTGCGGTCATCGCGCTCACCGTCCGTGGCGGCTCGGGGCGGGAGCGCTTCTACGAGGCCCACGGCTACCGCTTCGACGCCACGCTGCCCGACCGCCTGCGCGTCGACGGAGAGCTCATCGGCGAGCACCACCTGTCCAAGCGCCACCCGGGCGTGAGCGCGACGCCGTCGGCCTCCGAGCCCGTCCTCGCGGTGCGCCGGCTCAGCCTTGAGGCGACGGTGCCGGCCTACGCCCACTCCGGTGATGCCGGCCTCGACCTCGCCGGCATCGAGCGCGTCGAGCTCGCGCCGGGCGAGCGCGCGGTCGTGCGCACCGGGCTGGCGGTGGCGATCCCCGAAGGCCACGTGGGCCTCGTGCACCCCCGCAGCGGCCTGGCCGCCCGCCACGGCCTCGCGCTCGTCAACGCCCCCGGCACGATCGACGCCGGCTACCGAGGTGAGGTCAAGGTCATCGTCGTCAACCTCGACTCAGAGGAGACGGTGACCCTCGAGGCGGGGGAGCGGATCGCCCAGCTCGTCGTGCAGCAGGTCACCACGGTGCGGCCCATCGAGGTCGAGGCGCTGCCCGACGCCGAGCGCGGCGAGGACGGCTTCGGCTCGACGGGGCGCTGAGCCCTGCTGGAGGTCTCGTCTCGCGGGTCTCTCGCGGCGGCTTCAGGCCGATGCGGCGCTCGGCTTGCAGCCCGCCGAGGGGTGAGGCAGCATAGCGGCCACGCGGACGTGGCTCAGTTGGTAGAGCACCACCTTGCCAAGGTGGGGGTCGCGGGTTCGAATCCCGTCGTCCGCTCCAAGCTCACCACCGCCTTTCCGCTCCTCGATTGCGCCGCTGACCGGCGGTTTCGCCCCGCCGGCTACGTGGCAACGGGTGGAGTGTAGCGGCACCCTGTGGCACCGTCCGGCATCCCGGTCATGCCAAATTCATGCCAAACGAGCGGGGTCGCAGGCCGGTGGGTCAGCGCCCAAGAACGTCGTGTCGCAGCGAGGTGGCGAGCCTCTCATACGTCGGAGCCGAGTGGGATGGCCGCCTGGCAGGCAGACGCTCAGCAAGCCCTTGAGCTTTGTCGTGGCAACCGACCCCGTCGAGGCCCGACGAGTTCGGGTCTTGACCCGTCTCCGTGCCTGTCTCCGCGCGGCGGGCCGGTGGCCCTCGGCCCTCCGGTAGCCCTCGGGTAGCCCTGCGGTGGTCCGCGTCGGAGCGCCACCGACGGTTCCGGGCCGCTGGGGGCCGCTGCTCGGATTGAGATGGGCGACTCAGGTGGGGGGTCGTCGGGTGTGGTGGAACTCGAAGGCTGGCGGGTCGTCGTCGGTGGGCTGGGGGCTGCCGGCGTTGCGGTGACGGTGGACGGCTGCGGCGCCGCTGGCGGCGGCGAGCACGGCGCCGGCGATGCCGGCGGCGACGGCGCCTGGCCCGAGTCCGCCGCTGTCGGGTGGGGGCCGTTGGTCGCCTGGTTGGGCCGCGCTGACCCGCTCGGGCTCGTGAGCTCGTGGGGTCGGCTCGGGTGAGGCCGCTTCGGTGGGGCGCGGGGCAGCCTGGGGCGGCTCGGTGGGTTCTATGGCGGGGTCGGGCTCGGCCTCGGGTGTGGGCTCTGCGCCGCTGCGGGTGATCTCGTCGACGGCGGCGGCGACCTTCCCGGGCAGGACGTCGGTGACGATGCGCTGGCCGGCGTCGCCGGGGCAGGCGGTCTGCGACATCTCGCGGTGCCCGGCGAGGGTCGCGGTGCGCACCTCGGTGCCTTCGGGGTGGAGGTTGGAGCCGCGGGAGACGAACGTCGTCGTGCCTTGCGGGTCGATGTCGTAGGTGACTGAGAGGGCGGCGAGCAGTCCGGCCATGGCCTGCTGGGCGGCGTCGGTGGGGGGCTCGTCTTGGTGGTCGCCGATCCAGCAGGCCAGCAGCGCGAAGCCTTGGCTGCCGCCGGTGGCGTCGCCCTTGATCGGTGCGGTGAGGCTGCCTTGCCGGCCCTCCCACACCACGCCGTAGCGGTCGATGAGGAAGTTGTAGGCGAGGTCGGCCCAGCCGCGCTCGCGGGTGTGGAAGCGGTAGAAGGACTGCAGGATGCCGGGCACGTCCTCGGGTTCGTAGTCGTTGCTCGACGCGGAGTGGTGCAGGACGAAGAAGCGGACGTCCTCGGGCGCTTCGGCTTGCAGGTCACCGAGGGGTGGGAGGTCGGCACCCCAGGCGTCGCGGGCGCGTATGTCGGAGGCGCCGGCGTGGGGGGTGAGCTCACCCGCTTCGGCGCGAGCCAGCCGTGGGGGCAGGCCGGCTGTCAGCAGCGGCAGCGCCAGGCCGGTCGCTGCGGCACGGCGCAGGAACGCCCGTCGTGACAGCAGGGCGGGGTCGGCCGGGTTGGTCATCGCAGCCGGTCGAGTTGTCGCGGGTAACAGGCGGGTGCGAGGTCGCTGATGCTCCGGCAGGTCGCCGCGGCGGCGTCCTCGGTGTCGTAGCCGGGAAGGTGGATCACCCAGTAGCCGGCGTTGAGAGGCGCGTAGTCGTCGGAGTGCAGGAGGTAGGCCTGCACGCCTGCGGCCCAGTACCGCTCGACCTTGCCGACCAGTGAGGCGGGATCGTGGTCGTGGGCTTCGAGGGACTCGAGCACGACCATCCAGGAGGGCACGGGCGGGTCGACGCCGTAGGTCAGCAACGCGTCGGCGTCGGCGCCGTCGGCGTCAGCGAACCGGCGCTGCATCGGCGAGTCCCACGGCGGCTCGGGGTCGCTGGCTTCCTGTTCGCCGGGGGCATCCGGTTCGGGCGCGGCGAACGACTCGGCGTCGGCCTCTGTCTCGGAGGCTTCGGTTGGCGCAGCAGTCGGCTCGTCTTCGGGCGGCTCGGCAGGTGGCTCGGTGGGCGCTGCGCTGACGGCGTCGCTGGCGTCATGCTCGTCACCGCCAGCGTCGTCGGATCGGCCGGTGGGCTCGTCGGTGGTCTGCTCGACGCCGCTTGAGGCGACCTCGTCGAGGAACGCTGGCGCGTCGAACGCCAGGAGGGCAACCCCTGCGATGATCACCGCTGAGACTGCCGTCACCGCGACGCGGCGCCTCTTGCCTGCTCTGCGCCGGCCACGGCCGTCATCGTCCCGCTCTGCCTCGTTGGTTTCGTCGTCGCGCTCGCCGGTCGCCGCGGTGGCCGCAGGCTCGGCAGGCAGCGACACCGTCGTCGCGGCTTCGCGGTGCGCGTGCAGGGTGCTCGCCGACGCAGGCGGCGGGGATCCTGCGTGGCGGCCGGTGAGCAGCGCTGCGCGCATCTCGGCGCCGTCGGCGAAACGCCGCGCCGGGTCTTTCTCCAGCGCCCGCTCGATGACGGCGACGAGATCGGCATCGAGGCCTGCGACCCGCTCAGTCAGCGGCGGCAGCGGCTGGTCGCGATGAGCCAGCGCGACCGCGACCGAGCCTCCGGTGACGAACGGCGCCTGGCCCGCGAGCATCTCATAGAGCATGACCCCGAGGCTGTAGACGTCCGAGCGCGGGGTCACCGGCGCGCCGTCGACCTGCTCCGGGCACAGGTAGCGGGGGGTTCCCAGCATCTGCCCGGTCGCCGTCAGCGCGGTCTGGGCCTGCTCGAGCCCCTTGGCGATCCCGAAGTCAGAGACCTTCACTGACGGCTCATCGGTCGGAGCAGCGGGCAGCATCGCCCCGGGCACGAGCACGTTGGCGGGCTTGACGTCACGGTGGATCAGACCCCGACGATGCGCTACCGCCAACGCCGCCGACAGCTGGGCGCCCACGGCGATCGCCTCAGCGGGGGCGAGTTGCCCGCGCCGCGTCAGCACCTCCGCCAGGCTCGGCCCCTCAACGAGCTCCATGACGATGAACGGCACGCCGTCAGCCGAACCCACATCATGCACCGCGACCAACCCCGGGTGGCTGACACTGGCTGCGGCCCTGGCCTCGCGCAGGAACCGCTCCCTGCCGTCCGCTCGCGCGCCAACCTCGGCGTGCATGAGCTTGACAGCGACCTCACGCTCGAGCGTGGCATCGAAGGCGCGCACCACCCGGGCCATGCCCCCGACCCCGAGGACCGCCCCCAGCCGGTAGCGCCCCGCCAGCACCTCGCTCATCGCCTCATCGGCCGCCCTCGCCTCGTATGCGCGGTGTCGACGCAGACTACCCGTCTTGCCCCAGTTGTTGACTGTCGGCGGCCTTCTGCGGCGGCGTGGCGCCCCGTCGGCGTTCAGCGTTCGCGACGTTGGCGAGGGCTCGCTTTGCCGGCCCGTAGTCGGGGTGGTCACCCAAGACCGCCTCGAGCATCTCGCGGGCCTCGCTGAGGCACCCGTCACGGAGGAACTGCTCCGCAGCCAGGGTCAGCACCCAGCGGCGGCCGATGTCGGAGCTCTCGTCGCTATCGGGCGAGGAGTCCTCGACGTGCTGCAGCAGCCCGTGAGCTCGGTTAAGGGCGTCGAAGTCGTCGGCCGCCGCGGCTGCCATCGCATAGACACGAGCGCTCTTGACGGTGAGGTCCGCGTCCGCGGCACGACCAGCCATGGCCATGGCGTCGGTGTGCTTGCCCGTCGCGATCAACGCGCGGGTCGCGGCCAATGCCGTCTGGGTGGACTCCGCAACCCTCCAAGCACCGCGATACCACCGCAGCGCCTCGTCGAAATCGCCCATGTCGGCTGCGGCCGCGCCGCGGGTCGTCATCGCGGCGGCGTTCTCAGGGTCGCTGGCGAGGGCCCGGTCGGCGGCCACGGCCCCGAGGTCCGGGCGCTTGAGCCCGCGGAGACGAGAGCACAGTTGCGTCGCTGACGTCGCGTCGGGTTTCGCAACCAGCAGCAGCAGCTCGCCGGTCTGCTCTTCGGTGGCCTCGGCGAGCGCACGCAGCGCAGCCTCCTCAACGAGCCCCCACTCCTCCTGAGCCACGGCGACCTCGGTGCACTCCAGGAGCTCCGCGAAACCCGCGACGGGGCTGTCGAGGATCGCCCGAACACCAGCGACGTCGTCGATGGGGCGCCCGCGGTGCGTCGGCGTGGCACTCATGCGACCGGGCACCTCCGAAACACCGCAAACCACCTGATGCGCCGGAAGTGGACCAGGCCTCGACAGCGCCGTCAAGGATTGACAGTGTCGGTAGATCGACTGGCGCCAGCCATGGCCGTCAGCCACGGCCCCGTGTCCCAATGCAGCACACCGCCCGGTCATCACGAGCATGCCGCGGTGATGACCGCTTCGGGCCGACCGCCAACGGCGAGCCGAGCCACGTCGGGCCTACCCGGCAATGACCGCAGTCCAGCGGCGTTCTCGGGGGCGTTGGACCGCGACAGCGGCGGCCGCATCGACTTCTGCCGGAGTGTCACACTGCAGGGGGCTCGCCGTGACCGCCTCGAGGTCTCAACGATCGCGGCAGAGCTCGACGGTCGAGGTCTCAGGGTGTCATTGTCTGGTGCGGTCGGGTCCGGGGGCGAACAGTTCGGGACCTTCCGTTCGTTGGTCCTGCCGGGGAAGGGCACTGGCTGCCGGCAACACGCTTCAGGCGTCGGTGGGGTGGGCGAGCAGGGTTTCGAGCGCGTCAGTCAGCGTGTCGATGTGGTGTCCCTCCAACTCGGCGGCGGCGACACTGGGGCGCTTGGCGAAGTCGGCGCCGGTGATTTCGTCGCGGCGGGCCGCGATTGCCGGGAGGGCGCAGAGCCGCTCGAGGGTGGCCTCGACCGCGGCGTGGGGGCGCTTGCGCATCCACTCGAAGTTGATCGCGAACACAAGCCCGGACGGGGTGAAGTACACCCCGCAGGGCTGGATCGGGCCTTCGGTGGCGTCGAAGACCAAGGTGCACGACGGAGTCTGCCCTTCGCCCCAGTAGAAGTTGCGCACGCGCGGCCTGGCCCATTCGAGAAGCCGGTCGACGGCTGCGCGCTCCTCGGGTGAAGCACGCTCTTCCAGTGCCTCAAGGAACTCCGCCTCGCTCCAACGGCGCCGGGTGCGTGCCTGCTGCTTGCGGCGGGCGGCCTCCTCACCGAAGGTCTGGGGCACGAGGATTTCGACGTCGTCGAACTTGGCGTAGGCCAGCTCAAGCACTCGCACGTCCAGCGCATCGGCGAGGTGGGCGTTGAGGTACTCCACCGCGCGGCGCAGGTCCTCGGTGACCTGATCGACGGCGAAGACGAGACTGAACGCCCCGGCGCGCAGATTGGCCGCCACGGTCGCGCGAAACCCTTCCTCATCGATCTCCTGGCCGTGCTCGCCGGCGACCTGGCGGGCGAGCTCCAGCAACGAGACGCCCTCGCGGTCGCGCACGACCGCGTCGAGGTCGTCATATCCCATGCCCCACAGCCCCCCGGCGTAGCCCAGCAGCTGACCCACGACCGCCCGGCGGATCTCGGGGTTGCGGTTCAGTTTGGCCTCGACCAGGGTGATGCCCCCATCGAGCTCAACGAGCAGCACATCCAGCGACCCCGCCTCGGACAGGGCGAACTCGCGCAGCGCCACCACCGCCGAGCCGGCCCCGACCAGCTCGGGTGACTGCGCTACCAGCGCCTGCAACTCCCCCTCGTTCTCATAGGCAGCCACCGCCGGCTGCTGCCACGAGCCATCCGACCTGCGGACAAGCATCCCAGTCCGATCCTCCGACGCCGCCGACGACAGGACGCTACCGCACGCCCATGCGATCGGAAGCCCCCGCGGCCGAAGGCTGGCTACGCCTCATCATCCCGGCAAGGCTTGCACTCGCGGAGTTTGTTGAGGGTGGTTGGAGCGAACTGGCGTGCCTCGAGTTCGGACCGTGGGGGTGGATCTCGGGATGCCTTGTCGGGGATCAGTAGGCGGTGTCGGCAAGGATGGCCCGAGGTGGGCGGCCCCTTGGGATACGGACTGTGGTAGTGAAGCCGCCGTCACCGGTCAGGAGGCCCGCGTGAGGGATGCCGGAGAGCTCATGGAGGCGCCAACGGGGCCCATGCAAGGATCGGCGTCGGCAGGAGCATCCAGGGGTGCGACCGTCGGGGTTGGGCTACTCGCCTTCGTCGTCTCGTCGTTGCAACTCGGAGAAGCGGGCGTAACCGAAGGCCAGCGTCGCCCAGGTGGTGATGGCGAAGATGGCGGTCCCGATCCCGAGGATGACTTCGGTGCTCATGACCGGTCCCGTTCCCCGCTCAGCACGAGCGCGCCGAGGGAGTGGATCGCCGGCACCCACAGGCCGACGAAGAGGGCCTCCTCGCGGAACTCGGTGGCCCACAAGCCGACCGACAGCGCGAGGGAGATGAACCCGGCGGCCAGGAACGCGAGCTTGACCTTGTGGAAGGTCTCGATGTCACGCCACGAGGGGCGTCGGGGGGATTCGGCCTCAGTGGACATGCGCGCGCTCCGTTTCGCTTGCGACTAAGAAGCGCCTAGCGTATCGGTGGTGCGGACCCGCAGGGGGCAGCCCGCGGGCAGAAGCGACGGCGCGTGCTGCGGCGGGGGTCGGCCGCTGCGGTGCGCGCGGCCCGCCGCCCGGTGCTGTTCGCGCGTCTTCGTCATCGTGGGACCCGGGTTTGGGGCAGCACCCACGGCCTGCGGCGCGTAGACGCTGCCGACTCTGCGGTGAGCCCACCGCGATCGGCACGCTCCAGGGCTGCCGAGGGACCGGGCCCGCCGGGCGCCGCTGTGCCGATCGACCGTAGAAACGTGCGGCGCGCCGGTGGGGCTGGCAGCTCAGCCGCGGATCTGCTCCCGCGCTTCGAGGACCTCCTCGACGTAGCGGACGCTGATCGGGTAGGCGCCGTGGCGGCGGAGCGACGTCGGGCCTTGCACGTAGGCGGCCAGCGTGGCCTCGAGGTCGGCGTCGAACTCTGCGTGCAGGTGGTCGAGGTAGGCCACGCCGGCAGTGACGTTGTCGCGCAGGTCATAGAGGTCGAGATCGCGGTTGACCTGCGCGCTCGCCTTCTGGCCGGTGGGTGGCAGCACCTGCATGACCCCGACCGCCCCGCGGGAGGACACGAGCCGCTGTGTCCAGCGCGACTCAACCCACGCCACCGCCTTGACAGTGTCGGCCCGCCAGCCGAACTCCGCGGCGACGTCCTCGATCACGCGCTCGACGGGCAGCTCCGCCTGCCGGGCCTCCGCGACGCTGGCCGGCCGGCGCCCGCCGGGCTCAGGGAGGACGAGATGGCGGCCCACCGGCAGGGCGCGAGCGTCGGCGATCGCGTTGCGTCGCGCAAGGCGATCGGCGTCGAGGTCGTAGCGGCCAGCGATCGAGGAGAGGGTCTCGCCCGCCTCGACGCGATGGGAGACCGGAATCGCCGGCTCGTGGGCGTCGTCTCGCGGTCCCCCCGCGTCGGGCAGCGCCTGCGGCTGCTGCGGGTACGCGCCCTCGCGCGTCGAGGGGGCGGGCCTCTCCCCGGTCGCGCCTGGCCTGTCCGACACGGCCACGGAGCGCTCGCGCTCACCGGAGGCCTCGGCGGCCAGCCGCGTCCCTTCGGGCATCAGCAACGCGACCGCGGCGGCGACCGCGCCGAAGGCGACGAGCGCGCCTCGGGCGGTCAGCCGCAGACGGCGGGGCGGTGGAGGTCCAGCGGAGTCAGAGACCATCGTTGACCGCTGTACTTACCCATCCGGCCCGGTCCCACTCAGCCCGACCGACACCGACCCGGGCCATCCCCGCCTTACCCGGCATAGACCGAGCTCCGAGGCGTTCATAGGGGATGTTGGGTCGCGTTATCGAAAGCGTGAGTGGCGGTTAGGGGTGCGTGCGGGAGCGGTGCCCGATGGCGTTCATTCGCCGACGCGGCCCCTCCGGTGTCAACCCAGGCGGGGGCACTCCTTGTTGGCGTTGGCTGAGCCGGGGTCTGGCATCGGTGTGGTGCCGCGCAGCAGGAGCAGCAGGGCGATGGCGAGGGTGGCGGCGTGCAGCGGCCAGCCGAGTGCGAGCCGCGATAGGCCGAGCCAGCCGACCTCTCCGGCGAGGTAGAGCGGCACCTGGACGACCAGCCGTATGAGCAGCGGGGCGAGCAGTACCAGGGTGAGCCGGTCAGCGAGACGCAGCAGCGCGGGGTGTTGGCGCCATTGGGTCGTGTTGTCGAGCAGCGTGCCGATGAGGAACCCGATCAGCGGCCAGCGCACCACCAGCGAGCCGCCGAGCAGCAGTGCCATGACGCCGTTCTCGACGATGCCTGGCACGAAGGCGTCCTGTGCGCGGCCGGTGGCTGTGACCACTACAGCGCCGATGGCGATGCCGATCAGTCCGTGGCGGGCGTAGCGCGTGCTGGATCCCTGCAGGAGGCGTAGCGCGTAGGCGCCCACTGCGGCCACCCCGCCGGCGACCAGCGAGGCCGTGAGCTCGATGCTGGCGACGTTGGCGATGGTGAACACCACCAGCGGTAGGGCGATCTCGAGTGCTCCACGCAGCCCACCGAACTCGGCTGTCACGCGACGACGCAGCTCCGCCTCGACAGTGGGCCCTGGCCGATCGGGGGCGCCGACGGGCTGGTCAGCGTCCACTGCGGGGTCGGCGAGCGTCGCGTCCGTCTCGTCGTCGCGCTGCAGCGGATCGGTCGGGGCGGTGGGGGCTCCGCTCGCATCCCGGGGGGCGTGGCGGTCGCCGGTGGGTGTGGTGTGCATGTGGCTACCGTGCGCGTCGCTGGCGCGGGCTGGTAGTGGCAGACCTCACCGGTTGATGTGCGTTGTTCACGTCATGGCGTGACAGATGTCACCGGTGCAGCGCCGGCGCCTGGGGCATCATGCAGCGCATGCAATCCGGCCCCGAAGCCGCTTCCCCAGACGATCGACCGGATCGTGACCGGGTGTCGACGGCGGGGCCGGCGACCGATACGGGCACCGGCCTGGACCGCCAGCGCCGGCAGACCCGGTGGTCGAGCCTTGCCATCGTCTACGCCCTCGGAGCGTTCGCGGTCGCGTCGGTCGCCGCCACCGCGCCGTTCGGGCCGGTCGCGGTCATCGCGGTGGTGGCCGCGGTGGCGGGCTCGCTGGCCGCCGGTCGTCTCCTCGATCGGCGCATCGCGGCGACCACGCCGACAACGGCGACCGCGAGCTCGGATGACGAGGCGGTCGACGTGCCGCTTGTTGCCGTCGCGGTGGCCGCGGGCCTGGTCTACGCGATCCTCGCGCAGTTCGGCGAGGCGGCACCGTTTCGCGACGTCGCAGACGAGCCGCAAGGGTCGTGGTTCGCCGTGCCCGCGGTAGCCAACGTCGCGGTCGTCGTGGCGCTTGCTCGGCAACGATGGGTCGTGGTCGGGCTCGCCGGCGGCCTGGCGGCGACCCTGGTCGCTGCCGCGGCCCACTTCGCGGTGGTCGGCGACGTCGCTCCGGGATGGTTCGTCGTCGAGGGCGGGCTCGTGGCCGGGGTCGGTATGGCCGCAAGAGCCGAGCTGCGCCATTGGGAGCTCGTCGTGGGCCTCGAGCACGCTCGCCGGCTCGAGGGCGAGCTGGGGGTGGCCCAGGAGCGGCTACGGTTCGCCGCGGACCTGCACGACATCCAGGGACACCATCTGCAGGTCATCGCGCTCAAGAGCGAGCTCGCCGCCCGGCTGGCAGCCTCGGACCCGGCTGCGGCCGCCGCGCACATGACCGAGGCGGGCGACCACGCCCGCCAGGCGCTGGCCGACACCCGCAGCGTCGTGCAGGGCTACCGGCGGGCGTCGCTGGCCGCCGAGCTCACCAACGCCACCCGGGTGCTCGCCGCAGCCGGCATCGACGGCCGCCTCGACAGGCCAGCGCAGGACACCGCCGACGAGGTCGGCGAGCGCGGCCGGCACCTGCTCGGTCTCCTCGTCCGCGAAGCGACCACCAACGTGCTGCGCCACAGCCACGCCGACCAGGCGCGACTCGCACTCAGCGTCGACGGCGACACCGCGCGGCTCGAGGTGCGCAACAACGGGGCGACGGCGACCGACGAGGCCGCGAGCCCGGGTGGGACCGGCCTGCCCGCGCTCGCAGACCGCCTGCGCGCAGCCGGGGGCGCGCTCGAATGGGAACACCAAGACGACTGGTTCACCGTGACCGCCCGCATCCCGGTCGGGCAGGAGCAGCGCCCATGATCCGGCTGCTGCTCGCCGACGACGAAGACCTCATCCGCGGCGCCCTCGCCTCCCTCCTCGACCTCGAAGACGACATGACCGTCGTCGCCCAAGCCGCCACCACCACCGACGCGGTCACCCGAGCCCGCGAGCACCGACCCGACATCGCCGTCCTCGACCTCGAGATGCCACCCGCCGACGGGCTGGTCGCCGCCGAGCAGATCCGCGCCGAACTCCCCATCCACATCGTGCTCGTCACCCGCCACGCGCGCCCCGGCGTGCTACGCCGCGCGCTGACCGCCGGGGTCAGCGGGTTCGTGCCCAAGACCACCCCCGCCACCCGACTCGCCGAGATCCTCCGCGACATCGCCGCCGGCCAGCGCTACGTCGATCCCGACATCGCCGCATCCGCGCTCACCGAAGCCAACTGCCCCCTGACTGCCCGGGAACTCGACGTCCTGCGCGCCGCTCGCACCGGCGAGTCCGTCCAAGCCATCGCCGACCACGTCCACCTGGCCCCCGGCACCGTGCGCAACTACCTGTCCTCCGCGATGACCAAACTCGGCGTCTCCACCCGGCACGCCGCCACCCACCGCGCCTGGGAAGAAGGATGGATCTGACCACACCGCCGGCGGCGACGCCGTCCGAGGCATCGCCCCGCGAGCCAGCGCCTCGGCAGGCCCGCCGCACTCCACACGGCGAGACTCGCCGTAGCTCAAGGGGTTCCGCCATTCCCGGCGAGGTCCGTAGTCGCTGCTGAGTTGAAGGGTGGTAGGTCCGTGTTCCTTGAGCGCCTGCAGCAAACCTGGGCGTCACGGATGGAGGCACCGTTCAGCGACTGAGGCTGGAACGGACGCGCTTGATCGGAAGCCACAGGCGGTCGGCGGGTCCGCCGGGCAGCGGCCTGAACCCCCAGCTCTGATACCAGGTGGCGGCTCGCTCGTTGAGCGCATCGACGA
>PWFH01000036.1 GCA_003553795.1 Egibacter sp.
CCCGTCGCCGACCTGGGCGCGGATGTCGGCCACGGCCGCCTCGATGACCGAGTGGGAGGTCCACGTGCGGCGCGCGCCCGTCGCGGTGAGGAAGGCCTCGAAGACGTCGAGCCCGCGGGGGGTGTGGCTGACCTCGGGGTGGTACTGCACGCCGTAGACCCCGCGCTCGGGGTCCTCGAAGGCCGCCGCAGGGCTGTGGCGCGTCGCGGCGAGCACGCGCGCGCCCTCGGGCGGGCGCACGACGGCGTCGTTGTGGCTCATCCACACCGTCTGGGAGGCCGGCTGGCCGGCGAGCAAGGCGCCGGGCTCGGCGACGTCGAGGTCGGTGCGGCCGAACTCGGCGATGCCGGTGTTGGCGACCTCCCCGCCGAGGGCCTGGGCGATGAGCTGCTGGCCGTAGCAGATCCCCAGGATCGGCACGCCGGCGTCGAAGATCGCCGGGTCGGGCCGCGGGGCGTGCTCGGCGTAGACCGACTTCGGGCCGCCGGAGAGGATGATGCCGACCGGCCGGCGGGCGAGGAGCTCGGCGGCGGGGGTCTCGCCGGGCACGATCTCGGAGTAGACGTGGCACTCGCGCACGCGCCGGGCGATGACCTGGGCGTACTGCGCGCCGAAGTCGAGGACGAGGACGGTGTCGAACGTGCGGCTCTCCAACGACGGCTCCCGCGGGTCGGCGGCCAGGCGCCCTCAACGCTAGAGCGTCGCGGCCGACCTGTCCTCCCACCGGCGGCGCTGCCCCTGCGCGTCGCCCCGGCGGGTTCGTGCGATGATGTCGCCGCTGAGGAGGAGGCCACGATGAGCGAGCACCCGCGCGACGACGAGACCCGGCGGCTCGGCCCGCAGGGCGACGACGAGACCCAGCGGCTCGGCGACGACGCCGAGGCCACCCGTCGGCTCGGCCCCGAGGACGCGACGCGCAGGCTCGACGAGACCGGTGCGGGCGCACCGGACGCCGACCTCGGCGACGTCGAGGGCTCGACGACCTACGAGGAGGGCGACGAGCCCGCCACCGCCCCCGGGGAGGCGGAGGAGGAGCCGGCGGCCGCGGCCACCGAAGGCGAGGGCGACGGCCGCTGGCGCACGGTCTGGCTCGTCCTCATCGGCGTCGGCGTGGGCTTCGTCCTCGCGCTCGTCGTCGTCGCGCTCTTCGGCGCCGATCCCGCCGACGCGCCCGACCCCATCGAGGCGATGGAGGAGCGCGTCGCCGAGCTCGAGGCCCGCCTCGACCGGCGCGACGCGACGATCGCCGAGCTCGAGGACGACCTCGCCGCGGCGGAGTCGCTCGCCGACGACGCCGAGGGCGACGGCGCCGCGCAGGAGGCCGCCCTCGACGACCGCGAGGCGCAGCTCGAGGAGCGCGCCGACGCCCTCGCCCAGCGCGAGGCCGACCTCGACGCCCGCGAGGACGGGCTCGACGATCGGGAGGATGAGATCGAGCAGGCCGAGCGCAACGGCCCGGGCCTGCCCGACCCCGACGTCGACGGGATCGTCGACCGGGTCATCGAGGGGATCCGGGACCTCTTCCGCTGAGCGATGCCACCGCGTCGGGACCCGGCAAGCCCACCATGGGAGGTGCGGCCATGAGCGAGACGAGCGGCCTGCGGGAGTACGCCCGCGAGGAGCTCCACGGATGCGCGATCGCCGTCGTCGTCGGCGACCTGACCGTCCAGCACGTCGACGTCGTCGTCAACGCCGCCAACGAGCAGCTCCAGCACGGCGGCGGCGTCGCCGCGGCGCTCGCGCGCGCCGGCGGGCCCGAGGTCGTCGCCGAGAGCGAGGCGTGGGTCGCCGAGCACGGTCCGCTCGGGCCGGGACGCACCGCGGTGACGACCGCCGGCTACATGCCCGCGCGCTACCTCGTCCACGTCGTCGGCCCGCGCTACACCCCCGAGCAGGACAACGAGGGCCTGCTGCGCGAGGCCGTCGCGGCCTCGCTCGACACCGCGAGCAGCCTCGGCGCCCGGTCGGTGGCCCTGCCGATGATCTCGGCGGGGATCTTCGGGTTCCCCCCGGAGCGTGCCGGGCGCATCATCGCCGACGAGTGCCGCCGCTGGGTGGGCACCCACCCCGACGAGCTCAGGGAGATCCGCCTCATCGCCGTCGACGAGTCGGGCGCGCGCTACTTCGCCGCCGGCCTCGACGCCGAGCCGGCCGAGGAGGCGAGCCGGTGGCGCACCCCGCTGCTCGTCCTGCTCGGCATCGGCATCGGCTTCGTCCTCGCGCTCGTCGTCGTCGCGCTCTTCGGCGCCGACCCCGTCGAGGATCCCGAGCAGCTCGCCGCGCTCGAGGAGCGGGCCGAGGAGGTCGAGGCGCAGATCGACGAGCGTGACGAGCGCATCACCGAGCTCGAGGACGAGATCCCCGCCGCCCAGGAGCGGGCCGCCGACGCGATCGACGACGACCTCGCCGACCGTCAGGCCGAGCTCGACGACCGTGCGAGCGAGCTCGACGACTGGGCCGCCGAGCTCGACGAGCGCGAGGCCTCCCTCGACGAGCGCGAGGCCGACCTCGACGCCCGCCAGGCCGCCCTCGACGACCGTCCCGAGCCCGAGCCGGAGCCCGAACCCGAGCCGGAGCCCGAGCCGGAGCCCGAACCCGAGCCGGAGCCGGAGAACGGCGACGAGCCGGAGCTGCCCGACCTGCCCGACGTCGACGAGGAGCAGGTGGAGAACATCATCGACCGCATCATCGAGGGGATCCGCGACCTCTTCCGATGACGGTCACGGCCGGGCCGCCGCACCTCGCGGCAGCCCGCTCCGGCGCCGCGCTCGCGGCGGGCGGGGTCGCCGTGGGGGCGGGCGCCGGGCCTAGCGGCGGGCCATGCCGATCCCCTGCTGGCGCTGGTAGTGCTTGCCCTCGGTCTGCAGCGCCGGCGCGACCATGACCTCGGCGCGTTGGAGCTCCTTGATCGTGGCGTGGCCGGTCGTGGCCATCGAGGTGCGCAGCGCGCCGAAGAGGTTGAGCGTGCCGTCGTTCTCGATGGCGGGGCCGAGGAGGATCTCGCGCAGCGAGCCGATCTGCTCGACCTCGACGCGCGCGCCGCGCGGCAGCTCGGGGTGGAACGTCGCCATGCCCCAGTGGTAGCCGCGGCCGGGGGCCTCGCTCGCGCGGGCGAGGGGTGAGCCGAGCATCACCGCGTCGGCGCCCATCGCGAAGCCCTTCGCGACGTCGCCGCCGGTGCGCATGCCCCCGTCGGCGATGACGTGGACGTAGCGGCCGGTCTCCTCGAGGTGGCGGCTGCGCGCGCCGGCGGCGTCGGCGATCGCCGTGGCCTGGGGCACGCCGATGCCGAGCACGCCCCGGGAGGTGCAGGCGTTGCCCGGGCCCACGCCGACGAGGATGCCCGCCGCCCCGGTGCGCATGAGGTGCAGCGCCATCGAGTACGACGCGCAGCCGCCGACGATCACGGGGATGTCGTAGCGCGCGATGAAGGACTTGAGATTGAGCGGCTCGCCGCGGGTGGAGACGTGCTCGGCGGAGACGACGGTGCCCTGGATGACGAGGATGTCGAGGCCGGCCTCGAGGGCGACCTTGTGGAGGCGCTCGACGCGCGGCGGGGTGATGCTCGCCGCGGTCGTGATGCCCGCCTCGGCGAGCTCGGCGACGCGCTGGCCGACGAGCTCCTCCTTGACCGGCTCCTTGTAGATCTCCTGCATGCGGGCGGTGGCCACGGCGTGGTCGAGCGTCGCGATCTCCTCGAGCAGCGGCTCGGGGTCGGCGTAGCGCGTCCACAGCCCCTCGAGGTTGAGCACCCCGAGCCCCCCGAGCCGGCCGATCTCAATCGCCGTGCGCGGGGAGATGACTCCGTCCATCGCCGCGCCGAGCATCGGCAGGGAGAACTCGTAGGCGTCGATCTGCCAGGAGATGTCGACGTCCTCGTTGTCGCGGGTGCGGCGCGAGGGGACGATCGCGACGTCGTCGAGCCCGTAGGCGCGGCGACCCGACTTGCCCATCCCGATCTCGATCTCGGCCATGGCGTGCGCTCCTGTGGCGTCGGCGGTGCTCGCGTGGGGTTCGACACCCCGGCACCGTCACGGCGAGCCGGGGAGGGGTGAAGCCTACCGCAGCGTCCCGACGCCCCGCCCTCGCCATCCGCCTCCTCGCCGTCGCGGGGGCGCAGGGGCACCTCCCCGGTGTCGACGCGCCGCTCGACGTCCTCGCAGAAGGCGAGGGCCATGCGCTCGCAGCGCACGCCGGTCTCGAGCGTGGCCCGGTCGAAGCGCGTCTCGCCGCGCCCGTGCTCTCGCGCTCTCGCGGCAGCGCCTCGCGCCGGCCCACTGAGAGGCCCGCCGCGCAGGGGCCGGCCGCCGCGCGACGCGAGCGCGCTCGCCGCGCGGCGCGAGCCCGACCGTCGTCCACAGCGCCGCGGCGGGTCACACCCGCGCCGGCGCGGCCGTTACGCTGGAGCGATGGACGACAGGGACGAGTTCGACGACGACTACGACGACGAGTACGACGACGAGGAAGAGGAGGAGTACCTCGGTCGGCTCGACGGCGAGGAGGCGGTGCTCGTGCGCCGCGACCTCGACGACCTCGCAGCGTTCCGGGCGACGTTCGAGCCCGAGGGGTTCAAGGGCGTGAGCCTCTACTGCACCGACTGCGGCGAGGAGCACTACTACGAGTGGGACATGCTCCAGCACAACCTCGCCGCGCTGCTCGAGTCCGGGGCGACGCCGGTGCACGAGCCCGCCTTCGACCCCCATCCCGACGAGTACGTCAACTGGGAGTACGCCCAGGGCTACGTCGACGGGCTCAGCGATGCCGACCCGTCGGCGCGCCTCGGCGGCAGCCTCGCCGACGGGCAGTGCCCATTCTGCGCCGCGGGTCTGCCCGAGGAGCCCGGAGCGGTGACGTTCTGCCCGGCGTGCGGGCAGCATCTCGGGCCGGCACGCCTCGCGGAGGCCCTCGAGGCGGAGGGCTGGAGCCGCGACGCCGTCGACGAACTGCTCAGCCTCGCGCGGCTGCCGCTGCCCCGCCGCCCCGGGCGCTGAGCGCCCTCAGAGCACCGAGACCTCGGTGCGCGGCTGGCCGACCGTCGCCGCGCTCAAGCCGGCGTCGGCGAGCGCGACGGGGTCCCACACCGCCCGGGCGTCGATGACGACCGGGTAGGTGAGCAGCTCGGCGAGCCGCTCGGGCCGGATCGCGCGGTACTCGTCCCACTCGGTGGCCACGACGACGGCGTGCGCGCCCTCAAGGGCCTCCTCGGCGCTCGCGCAGCGCACGACGTCGGGCCAGCGGTCGCTGATCTGGTGCAGCGCGACGGGGTCGTGGAGGCGGACCGTCGCGCCCTCGGCCCGGAGGTCCTCGATGACGTCGATCGCCGGGGCGTCGCGGATGTCGTCGGTGCCGGGCTTGAAGGCGAGCCCAAGCACGGCGACCTCCTTGTCGGTGACGTTCCACATGAGCCGGCGCAGCTCGGCGATGGGCCAGCTCTTCGCCTCGCGGTTGATGCGCTCGGTCTCGCGCAGCAGCCCGAAGTCGTAGCCGAGGTCGGCGGCGATGTGGATGAAGGCCTCGACGTCCTTGGGGAAGCACGAGCCGCCGTAGCCGAGCCCGGCGTTGAGGAAGGCCCGGCCGATGCGCGCGTCGTGGCCCATCGCGTCGGCGACGGTCTGCACGTCGGCGCCGGCGAGCTCGCAGATCCGGGCGACGGCGTTGATGAAGCTGATCTTCGTCGCGAGGAAGGCGTTCGACGAGTGCTTGATGAGCTCGGCGGTGCGCACGTCGGTGGCGACGTAGGGGCAGTCGTGCACAGCGAGGAGCGGCTCGTAGATGTCGCGCAGCAGCGCGTGGGCGTGCTCGTCGTCGGCGCCGACGACGACGCGGTCGGGCCGCAGGGTGTCCTCGACGGCGTTGCCCTCGCGGAGGAACTCCGGGTTGGAGACGACCCGGTGGATCATCCCGGTGCCCTGCGCCTGCGCCTGCAGCGCGAGGGCCTGCTTGATGCGCTCGCCGGTGCGCACCGGCACCGTCGACTTCTCGATGACGGCGACGGGGCGGTCGGCGAGCTGGGCGACCGACGCCGCGGCGCGCTGGACGTAGGCGAGGTTCGGCGCGCCGTCCTCCCGGCGCGGCGTGCCCACGCAGATGAAGACCGCGTCGACGCCGGGGATCGCCTCGGCGTGCGACCCGGTGAACGACAGCCGCCCCGCCTCGAGGCCCGCGCTGACGATGTCCTGGAGACCAGGCTCGTAGAAGGGCACCTCGCCCGCCGACAGCGCGGCGATCTTCGCGGGGTCGTCGTCGACGCCGACGACGTCGTGGCCGAGCTCGGCGAAGCAGGCAGCGCTCACGAGGCCGACGTGTCCGACGCCGATGATGCAGATCCGCACAGCAGGCTCCTCTGGCCGAGGGGGGGACGATCGTCGTGAGGCTAGCGATCCGGCCAGGTCGTCGGCACCTGTCCGAGTGACTCCAGCAGCGGGCCGGCCCGGTCGAGCCGGCCGATGATGCGCCCGAGGTCGCCGTCGACCTTCACGCGGCGGAGCATGAGGGCCATGCGCACGTCGAGGCGCCCCTCGATGAGCTGACGCCAGCGGTCGAAGTCGGCGCGCAGCGCGAGCGTCGGCTCGCCGTTGGGGCTGTCGAGCAGGCGCACGCGCGTCGGCTCGGCGCTGACCTCGACGTCGTAGCGGTGGTGGTCCTCGAGCGGCCCGCCCGGCTCGACGACGAAGCGGTACGTGCCGTCGAGCGCCTCGGCGACGGCGTCGACCTCGGGATGGCTCGCGAGCGTGTCGCAGTAGGCCTGCATCCACGCCTCGCTCGGGAACAGCGGCATCGCGCACCTCATCGGCGGTCGTCGGGCGCCCTGCAGCCTAACCGGCCCCGCGGCGGCGCGCCCGCCGCAGCCCCGCGGGGCGGCGCGGCGCTCTACGATCACCCCATGCGCGCGCTCGCAGGATCCCACGTCGTCGTCCTTGGCGCGGCGGGCTTCCTCGGCTCGCACCTCTGCGACCGCCTCGTCGCCGCCGGCGCGCGGGTCTCCGCGCTCGACAACTTCCTCACGAGCACCGGCGACAACCTCGCCGGCCTGCTCGGCGAGGGGGCCTTCACCCTGCAGCGCTACGACGTCACGAACCACCTCCACGTCGCGGGGGAGGTCGACGCGGTCCTGCACTTCGCCTCGCCGGCCTCGCCGGCGGACTACCTGCGCTGGCCGATCCAGACGCTCAAGGTCGGCTCGCTCGGCACCCACAAGGCGCTTGGGCTCGCACGGGCCAAACGCGCGCGCTTCCTGCTCGCCTCGACCTCGGAGGTCTACGGCAGCCCGCAGGTCTCCCCCCAGCCCGAGGACTACTGGGGCCACGTCAACCCCATCGGCCCGCGCGGGGTCTACGACGAGGCGAAGCGCTTCGCCGAGGCGCTCGCCCTCGCCTACCACCGCGAGCACGGCCTCGAGGTGCGCATCGCGCGGATCTTCAACACCTACGGCCCGCGGATGCGCCTCGCCGACGGGCGGGCGGTGCCGGCGTTCTTCGCCGCGGCGCTGCGCGGCGAGCCGCTGCCCGTCCACGGCGACGGGACGCAGACCCGCTCGCTGTGCTACATCGACGACCTCGTCGACGGGCTCCTCGCCCTGCTCGCCAGCGACGAGAACCGCCCGGTCAACCTCGGCAACCCCGACGAGGTGACGATGAACGCCCTCGCCGGCCTCGTCCAGGACGTCGTCGGGCGCCACCCGGGCCTCACCCACCTGCCGCGCCCCGTCGACGACCCCCCGACGCGCTGCCCCGACCTCTCCCGCGCCCGCGAGGTCCTCGGGTGGCAGCCGCGCATCGACCTGCGCGACGGCCTCGAGCGCACCCTGCCGTGGTTCGTCGCGAACCTCGACCCCGACGGCGCCGAGAGCCCGTAGGGCGCGCGGCGCTCGCGCGCCAGGGACGACACCACGCGCCCCCGTGTGACGTCGTTGAGGAGCAGTCGCGGCCCCGATCGCCACGCAAGGGGCGCGTTCCTCGGGTTGGTCGCTGTCGGCCTGGTGGAGGAGCCGGGTGGGCTCCTTGTCGAGGCCTGCTGCGCCGGCGTCGTCGGCATCGCCACGTCCAACGCCCACAGCGGCGATGACGGCGCTGCGTAGCGCGCGGATCCGCATCGCTGGCCCTTCTTCGAGGGCCATCGTGCGACGTCCAGCCTGGCTGGCTGGGCTCCGGGGGTGACAGGCCGATCATGCCGGCCAGTGCTGGCCGACATACGGATCGGGGTTCTCGGTTGCCCAGCGGTCGAGCAGTTCGGCCAGCGCTTGCGCCTGGGCCCCGCCCGAGGACAGCTTGCGCTTGAGCACACCGACCAGCACCAGGTCGGGTTCTGGCGCGTAGTCGGCGATGTTCTCGGTCACGACGGCGCGGTGCTCACTGCGAGCGAACGTCGCGACCGCGCCGTCATCGGCACCCGACAGACCCACCTCGCCAACGTGCATCGCATCATGGTCGAACGCCACGCACAGCATGGTGGCCGCGGCCTGCGGGAACATCTCGGCGAGCAGGAACCTCACGCCAAGAGCGCCCGGCGCTGCGCCACGGCGGCACGGCTCTCGGCGATCGCTCGCTCGTTGCGAGCGATCCGTTCTTGGATCTCTGTTGGATGCCGGGCGGCGAACTCCAGCGCGGCACGCAACTGTCGAGGGTGCCGTTCGGTCTCCGTCGCCAGGACCGCGATCCGCTGCTCCTCGCTGCCTTCGAGCTCCTGCAGCCGCGCGACGATCTCCCAGACGTCCGGCCCCCCAGCCAACGCAGCACGACGATCGTGACCCGGACCCCGGTACACGATCCCTGCGTGCTCCAGGGTGTCCACACCCTCGATGATGAGCCGTTCGAGCAGCGCCGTCGCACTGATCCCCTCGCGCTCGGCACGCTCGTGCAGACGCTGTCGGGCCTCATCGCCCAGCCGGAACGACGTACTCCTCGCAGCCATGAGCCGTCCTCCCTGTAGTGCGCTACAGGGTAGCTCACACGTAGCGCTGGGCAAGGCCAGCATCAACGACCTCCGCGCGGCGGTCAAGACGCGCCGGACGGCGTCCAGCGGCACCGCAGTTGCCGATGAGTCAGCGCACGCAGGCAGCCGCGACGGGAGACGTCGGCACGGTCGAGTTGCCCCGTTCATCCGCTGCCCCACGACCGGCGATCCTGGCTCGAAGGAACACGCCCGGGAACTTGTGGACAACCGCCGTTGTCGGGCGGCCGCGCAGCGACGTCGTCCCAACGCCATCACACGGGGGGCCACGCGGCGCTCGCGCGCGAGGGGGACTACACCGCGCGGCGCAGGACGACGATCGCGCAGTCGTCGGTCGTGCCGTCGTCGGTCCAGCGCCGCACCGCCTCCCACACACCGTCCGCGAGGTGCTGGGCGTCGAGCCGGGCCCGCGCGAGGTCGTCGAGCGTGGCCTGCAGCCGCTCGGCCCCGAAGAGCGTGCCGTCGGCGGCGCGCGCCTCGGTGACCCCGTCGGTGTAGAGCACGAGGGCCTGGCCGGGGTCGAGGGCGGACTCCAGGTGCTCGTAGGTCGCGTCGTCGTCGACGCCGACCGGCACGTCGGGCACGAGGTCGAGGAAGCGGGCGCCGTCGGCGTCGACGAGCGCTGGCGCGGGATGCCCGGCGAGCGCGAGCTGGTAGTCCCACGTCTCGGGCTCGAGGCGCACGTAGGCCATCGTCATGAAGCGCTCCGGCGGGGTCTGGTCGTAGACCGCGCTGTTGAGCATGCGCAGGACGATCTGCGCGGTCGCGCCGCGCAGCGCGAAGGCGCGCAGGGAGTAGACCGCCATCGCGGTGAGGCTCGCGGCCTCGACGCCCTTGCCGGAGACATCGCCGCAGGCGATGCCGATGTGGTCGTTCTCGGTCATGAACCAGTCGTAGAAGTCCCCGCCGACGTCGACCCCGGCGGTGGCCGAGCGGTAGACCTCCCCGACGTCGACCGCGGCGGGCAGCGAGACGTTGCGCGGCCGCAGCTCGCGCTGCAGCGAGTCGACGACGGTCTTGGCCTGCTCGTGGAGGGTGACCTGGTGCACCGCTGCGGCGAGGGCCTGGGCGAGGGTCGCGAGGACGCCGTCGACGAGCTCGGGCAGCGGGCGGTCGCTGTAGACGCCGAGGACCCCCTCGGCGGGGCTCGGCACCTGGACGAGCCGCACGCTGTAGCCGGGCCAGCTCGAGGTCGCCGCCGCGGTCGCGGCCTCGCGCAGGCTGCCCGTCAGCGCCCCGCTCGCGAGCTTCGCGGCGATGCTCTGGGGGCCGAGCGCGCCGACGTGGTCGCAGGCGTCGTCGGGCAGCCCGGCCGAGCCGAGCAGCCGCAGCCGCCCGTCGCCATCGGGGTGGGGCCCCCACAGCGCCGCGCCGGCGAAGCCCATGCCGGTGACGAGCCCGTCGAGGAGGCGCTGGCGCACGAGCTCGGGGTCGGGGGCGTCGACGAGGGAGGCCGAGGTCGCCACCGCCGCGGTGAGCAGGTCCTCGAGCCGCTGGAACTGGTCGATGAGCCTCGCGTTGTCGACCGCGGTCGAGGCGAGCGTGGCGACGAGGTCGAGGCGCTCGGCGGCGTCGGCGTCGAAGCTGCCGAGGCGGGGCTCCCCGACGACGAGCAGGCCCTGCCAGCGACCGTGCAGGCTCAAGCCGGTCGCGAGGACCTGCTGCCAGCCGTCCTGCCCGGCGAAGGGCAACGGCGGCGCCTCGTCGCTCTCCCCGGCCTGCCAGACGATGCGTCGGCGGCCGAGGCAGGCCTGCCACACCGGGCTCGCGAGGTCGTCGACGACGACCTGCGGCTCGAGGATGTCGTCGGGAGCGCTGGCGACGACGTCGAAGACCTCCCCGCCGCGGGAGAGCAGGATCGCGCTGCGCTGCGCGCCGGCGGCGAGCGCCGCACCCCGCACCGCGTCGGCGTAGACCTGGTCGAGCGGCTTCGTGACCGTGAGGCCCGCGGCGAGGTCCTGCAGGGCGGCGGTCTCGGTGCGCTCGGCGCTCGCGAGCAGCTGCCCGGAGAGGTCGACGAAGGTCATGAGCACGCCGCCGGCGGGCACGCGCAGCGGCTGCAGGCGCAGCGTCCAGCGTGAGCGCAGCAGGCCGGCCACGCGCGGGTCGGCGTCGGCGGGCGCGTCGATGCGCACCCGCGTCGAGCGCGGCTCGCCGCGCGCGACGCACTCCTCGAGGACCTGCGCCACCGGCGGTCCCTCGATGACGAGGGTGCGGTCCTCGGGCAGGAGGTCGGCGAGCGACGCCCCGACGGGGTCGGTCTCGAGGCCGAAGGTGCTCGCGAAGACCGGGCTCGCCAGGGCGATGCGCCAGCCGTCCTCCTCGGCGGCCAGCACGAGCGCCGGGATCGGCAGGCCGTCGAGGACCTCGGCCACGGGGTCGAGGCGCCCGTCGCCGAGGAGCTCCGTCGACAACCGTGTCACCCGTCACCCCCCGACCTAGGGTCCACCGCACGCGCTGAGGGCTCGCGCCGTGCGCGGGGGACCATGCTAGCCCCCGGGTGCGACGGTCGGGAGCGGCGATCGGGCAGGAGGCGCGGGGCCCCTCAGGACTCGCAGGCGCACTCGGCCCGCCAGGCCTCGAAGGCGCTCGCGGGCATCGGGCGGGCGATGCCGAAGCCTTGGAGGACGTCGCAGGAGGCCGCCCGGGCCGCCTCGGCGACGGCGTCGTCCTCGACGCCCTCGGCGGTGACGACGAGCCCGAGGTGGTGGGCCATCTCCGCGGTGGCCGCGACGATGGCCCGCTCGTCCTCGCGGTCGAGCCGGGCGATGAACGACCGGTCGACCTTGAGCTCGTCGAGCGGCAGCCCGAGCAGGTGCGACAGCGAGGAGTAGCCGGTGCCGAAGTCGTCGATCGCGACGGCGACGCCGAGGCGGGCGACGCGGTCGAGGAGCTCGGCGGCGAGCTCGGGCTCGACGATGAGGGCGCTCTCGGTGACCTCGACGCGCAGCAGCCGCCCGGGCACGCCGGCCTCGTCGAGGAGCGCGGCGAGCTCGTCGGGGAAGCGCTCGTCGAGCAGCGTGCGCGCGGAGAGGTTCACCGCGACCTCGAGCTCGGCGCCGTCGTCACGCCAGCGGGCGACGTCGGCGAGGACCCCGGCGAGCACGACCCTGGTCAGGGGGGCGATGAGCCCGCCCTGCTCGGCGATCGGCACGAAGTGCCCCGGCGAGACGCTGCCGCGCACGGGGTCGTGCCAGCGCACGAGCGCCTCCGCCCCGACGAGCCGGCCGTCGACGGCGCTGACCTTCGGCTGGTAGGCGAGGTCGAGGCGGCCCTCGTCGATCGCGCGACGGAGGTCGGCGAGGAGGTCGAGCCGCAGGCGTGCCTGCGCGTCCTCGTCGCCCGCATGGGCGGCGATGCCGTGGCGTGTGCGCTTCGCCCCGGCCACGGCGATGGCCACGCGCCGCAGCAGCGTCGCCGCGTCGCGGCCGTGCTCGGGCACGACGACGAGGCCGCAGGTGGCGTCGAGCGCGAGGGTCGTCGCCCCGACATGGTGCGGCCGCCGCACGCTCGTGAGCAGCCCCGCAGCCGTCGCCTCCGCACTGGCGCGGTCGCCGACGCCGTCGACGAGGACGGCGAACTCGTCGGGGCCGACCCGGGCGACGACGGCGTCGGGAGGGGCGTCCTCGCGCAGCCGGCGGGCCACCGCGGCGAGGAGCTCGTCTCCGACGCTGTGGCCGAAGGCGGCGTTGACTTCGCTGAAGCGCGCGAGGTCGACGACGAGCAGCGCGGCCCGCGGAGCGGGCGCGCCCTTGGCGAGGACGCGCTCGAGCTCGGTGAGCAGGGCCGGGCGGTTGGGCAGGCCGGTCACCGCGTCGCGCAGCGCGTCGGCGTGGCGGCGGGCGACCTCGCCGCGCAGCTCGCTGGCGAGCAGCGCGACCTCGAGGGCGCGCCCGCCCATGTCGGCGAGGGCGGCCAGCGCCGTGCGGTCGGCGCGCGACAGCGGCAGCGCCCGGTCACGATCGGCGATGACGAGCAGACCGCGGGCCCGCTCGCCGACGTCGAAGGGCACCGCGACGCCGTCGCGGCAGCCGCCGGGCAGCAGCGCGGTCGGCGGCCGCGCGCCCCCGCGTCGCAGGTAGCGGGGCCGCACCGTCACCGCCTGGCCCTGCTGGGCGAGGCTGCGGCGGATGCTCGAGCTCGTCTCGTCGGGCACGGTGAGCGGCTCGAGGCGGTCGAGGATCTCGGTGTGGCCGTCGACGACGGTGACCGCGCCGCGGGTCGACCGGGTCAGGGCGAGCGCCCTGTCGAGCAGGCGGTCGACGGCGGCCTCGGGGTCGGCCGCGGCGACCTCGTGGGTGAAGGCCTGGAGGTCGACGAGGAGCTTGCGCTCGCGGTCGATGGCGATGAGCGCCCGGAAGGCGACCTGCACCGAGACGAAGGCGAGGACCACCGCCCAGAGCGCCTCGGGCACGGCGACGACGACCGAGGCGAGCCCGACGGCGAGGACGCCGTGCAGCAGCGCCTCGCCGACGACGAGCGGTCCTGCCAGCGGCGGCAGGCGCCAGCGCGAGCCGTCGGCGAGGGCGACGGCGAGGGGCACGAGGAGCATCGCCACGGCGCCGTAGGCGGCGAGCGCGAGGACGAGCGCGACCGCCCCGTGGAGGCCCAGTGGCTCGGCGCCGGCGAGCAGGACGCGGTGCGCCAGCGCCACGAGTCCGATGCCGACCGCGGTGAGGCCGAGGTTGAAGGCGAGCTTGACGCGGTTGCGGCGCTCGATCGCCAGGCTCGACAGCAGCGCCCCGGCGAGCCCACCGAGCACGAGCGCCGAGGTCCCCGCGAGCAGGACGCCGAGGGCGAGCGCGACGTCCTCGAGGGAGAGGTGCACCCGGCGCTGCGAGCCGGGCACGGCGATCGTCACCGCCTGCGCACCGGCGAAGAGCGCGGCGACCCCCCACCACGGCAGGATCGTCGCCACCGGCCGCCCGCCCACGAGCGCCGCCGTCGCCGACAGGGCCGCCCCGGCGAGCAGGACCGCGCCGACGAGCGCGCGGAGCCGGCGCGCCGGGTGCTCGGCGCGCGGACTGGCGTCGGTGGGGGCGGTCGCCGTCGTCGTCTCCTGGGCGTGGGCGACCGCCGAGCGCATCTGGCTCATGAGGATCGTGTCGACCGCAGCGGCCGCGACTTGATGATCCTATGCCAGACCCAATCACTTGGTCACTGAACCATCACAGGGGCGGCGATGCCCCCGCGGTCGGTGCCCGTCGCGGCGTGCCCCACGGCGGAGGCGCACGGGCACCGACGCGCGGGAGGGGTGGCCCGGTGGGGCCACCCCTCCCGCGGTGGGTCTCGTCGCGGCGTATGGCCGCGGCGGGTGCAGCTTCTAGAAGTCCATGCCGCCCATGCCGCCCATGCCGCCCATGCCGTGGTCGTGGCCACCGCCGCCGCCCTCGTGCTCCTCGGGCTTGTCGGCGATGAGCGTCTCGGTGGTGAGCATGAGCCCGGCGATCGACGCGGCGTTCTGCAGCGCCGAGCGGGTGACCTTCGCGGGGTCGATGACCCCGAAGCCGATCATGTCGCCGTACTCGCCGTTGAGGGCGTTGAGGCCCTCGCCGTCCTTCATCCCGCGGACCCGCTCGACGACGACCGAGCCCTCGTAGCCGGAGTTCGCGGCGATCCAGAACAGCGGCGAGGACAGCGAGGCCTTCACGATGTTCGCGCCGGTGAGGTAGTCGTCCTCGAGGTGTAGCCCGTCGATGGCGTCGGCGGCCTGCAGCAGCGCGACGCCGCCACCGCCGACGATGCCCTCCTCGACCGCCGAGCGGGTGGCCGACAGCGCGTCCTCGATGCGGTGCTTCTTCTCCTTGAGCTCGACCTCGGTGGCCGCGCCGACCTTGACGACGGCCACGCCGCCGGAGAGCTTCGCGAGGCGCTCCTGGAGCTTCTCGCGGTCCCAGTCGGAGTCGGTGTTGTCGATCTCGCTCTTGATCTGGCTCACGCGGGCGTCGATGTCCTCCTGCTCACCGGCACCCTCGACGATCGTCGTCTCGTCCTTGGTGATCGTGACCTTGCGGGCACGGCCGAGCAGGTCGAGCGTGACGGCGTCGAGCTTGAGGCCGACCTCCTCGGTGATGACCTGCCCACCGGTGAGGATCGCGATGTCCTGCAGCATCGCCTTGCGGCGGTCGCCGAAGCCGGGGGCCTTGACCGCGGCGGACTGGAAGGTGCCGCGGATCTTGTTGACGACGAGCGTGGCGAGGGCCTCGCCCTCGACGTCCTCGGCGATGATCACGAGCGGGCGGCCCGCCTGCATGACCTTCTCGAGGATCGGCAGCATGTCGTGCACCGCCGAGATCTTCTGGTTGGCGATGAGGATGTAGGGGTCGTCGAACACCGCCTCCATGCGGTCGGTGTCGGTGACCATGTAGGGCGAGACGTAGCCCTTGTCGAACTGCATCCCCTCGACGAAGTCGAGCTCGAGGCCGAAGGTCTGGCTCTCCTCGACGGTGATGACGCCGTCCTTGCCGACCTTGTCCATCGCCTCGGCGATGGTCCCGCCGATCTCGTGGTCGTTGTTGGCCGAGATCGAGGCGACGTGGGCGATCTCCTCCTGGGTCTCGATGTCGCGGGAGCCGGCGGCGATGCGCTCGGTGACCGACTCGACCGCGGCGTCGATGCCGCGCTTGAGCATCATCGGGTTGGCCCCGGCGGCGACGTTGCGCAGGCCCTCCTTGACCATGGCCTGGGCGAGGACGGTCGCCGTGGTCGTGCCGTCGCCGGCGACGTCGTTGGTCTTGGTGGCGACCTCCTTGGCGAGCTGGGCGCCCATGTTCTCGTAGGCGTCCTCGAGCTCGATCTCACGGGCGACGGTCACGCCGTCCTTCGTGATCGTGGGGCTGCCCCACTTCTTCTCGAGCACGACGTTGCGGCCCTTCGGGCCGAGGGTGACCTTGACCGCGTCGGCGAGTTGGTTGACGCCGGACTCGAGCCGGCGGCGGGCCTCTTCGTGGAACTTCAGCTGCTTGGCCATCGTGGAAAAGCCTCCTTGTGGCTGGCCGTCGAGGTGCTGGGGGTGCGCGCGGCGCGCGCGGCGCGGCGTGACGCCGGCGGTGCTAGCGCTCGACGACGGCGAGGATGTCGCGGGCGGAGAGGATCAGGTAGTCCTCGTTGTCGATCTTGACCTCGGTGCCGCCGTACTTCGAGTAGACGACGAGGTCGCCCTCGCTGACGTCGGGCTTGATGCGCTCGCCCTGGTCGGAGACGCGGCCCGGGCCCACGGCGATGACCTCGCCCTCCTGGGGCTTCTCCTTGGCGGTGTCGGGGATGACGAGCCCGCTCTGGGTGGTCTGCTCGACCTCCACGGCGCGTACGACGACGCGGTCCTCGAGCGGCTTGATCGCAACCTTCGATGAGGTCGCCATCGGTTCCTCCTTCGTTCGATGCGGTCCCCCTTGGGTTCACGGCGGGGCCGTGCGGGGGAACGTGGTCTCGGTACGGTCGGGCGGCGCGCGCTGCCGCGCGCCCCGTGCCGGCTCGCCCCGCGCGGCGGAACGGAGGCCTGGCACTCGGTGCGGTTGACTGCTACCCGCAACGCTAGCAATCCATGCGTGCGAGCGCAAAGGCGCTGTCGACACACCCCTCATATCTGAGTCTGCGACGCTCAGGTCGGAGCCCACGGGCGCCACGGCCCCCGGCGGGCAGCGTCGCAGTCGGTGCGCAGGACGACGCGTTGCGCACAGCCACGCGGGAGAGAAAGGCACTCACGCAGGGTAAAACCGTGGTACGGTTCGCCGTGAGGGTGCATGACACGGCGTATGGCATCCCCTCGACGCCAGGCGCCGACCACACTGGTGACCATCGTCCAGGGGGCGGGACGTGAGCGACAACGACTACCAGCGACGGCTCGGCAGCCGCCTGCGCGCGATCCGGCAGCAGCAGGGCATGACGCTGCACCAGGTCGAGGAGCAGTCTGAGGGCAAGTGGAAGGCCGTCGTCGTCGGCTCCTACGAGCGCGGCGACCGCGCGGTCAGCGTCGCGAAGCTCGCCGAGCTCGGCGAGTTCTACGGCGTGCCGGTCTCCGAGCTCCTGCCGAAGGAGGACGTCGAGCCGACCCGGGGCGAGCCGCTGCCCTCGAAGGTCATGCTCGACCTCCGCAAGCTCTCACGCGCCGACCTCGACCCCGAGCTCGCGCCGGTGAGCCGCTTCGCCCACACGATCCAGCTCCAGCGCGGCGACTTCAACGGCAACGTCCTCACGATCCGCGGGGAGGACCTGCGGGCGATGTCGGTGATGTTCGGCACCGAGCCGAGCGAGCTCGTCGTGCGCCTCGAGGACCAGGGCATCCTCGCGCAGGTCTGACCGCGACCGGCGCGACCCGGCGGAGCGACGGGCGCCGCGCCCGCACCCTGCTGCGGCTCAGCGCAGCGCGAGCGTCCACGCGCCGCGGTCGATGAACCCCGCGCGGGCGTAGGCCCGGCGACCCGCCTCGTTGTCGGCCCGCACGTGCAGCGTCACGCCGGGCAGCCCCCACCGCGTGACGAGGTCGCGCGCGACCGTGGCGACCGCACGCGTGGCGAGCCCGCCTCCGCGGTAGGCCTCCTCGACGTAGACCCCGGCGATCTGCGCCCCACGCCGGGACGATGCGAGCGAGACGTCGACCTTGGCCACGACGCTCCCGCGGTCGACGACCCACGTGGCGCCCCGGGCGATGGAGTCGCGCATGCGCTCGCTCACGCCCTCCCGCGCAGCGCGTGAGAGCGGGGGGCCCATGCGGTCCTCGACGTGGAGCCGGCTGGCGAGGTCGGTGACCGCGGCACGGTCGGCGGGCACCGCCAGGCGCAACCCGACCGGCGGGGCGAGGTCGGCGGGCTCGCGCACGACCATGAGCCGCTGCTCGCGGGCACGCGGCCGACGCCGCAGCAGCCCCCGGCTCGCGGTGTCGAGGATCGCGTCGCCGAGCGCAGCGTCGCCGAGCAGCACCCGCCAGCCGCTCGCCGCGACGTGCTCGGCGATCGCGGGGCCCGCCGCGGCGTCACCGGCCACCGACAGCGTCCCGCTCGCCGAGAGGTGCGCGACCGCCCGCGGAGCGCCGGCCGGCCAGGCCATGAGCCGGCGGTGCTCCCGGCGGTCGAGGGCGTCGAGGAGCTGCTGGTGGGCGAGCGTGGCGTCGACCGCGTCGCCGCCGTCGGCAGGCGTGGTGAGGAAGGCCTCGACGAGCCCCGCGCTGCGCTCGTCGACGGCGGCCACCCGCGGGCGGGTCGGCGTCGCGGTCACGCCGACCCCTCCCGCGAGGTGAGGCCCTCCACGGCCTCGAGGGTGAGGTTGGGGTCGGCGTCGAAGCCGGCAGGGCTGCGCTCCCCGCGAGCGAGGCGGTTCGCTCCCGCCGCGGCGATCATCGCGCCGTTGTCGGTGCACAGCGCCGGCGCCGGGGCGAGCAGCCGCAGGCCCTCGCGCGCGCAGCGCGCGGCCATCTGCTCGCGCAGCCGGGAGTTCGCGGCGACCCCACCGACGATCGCGACCTGCTCGACGCCGTGGGCGAGGGCGGCGGCGAGGGTCTTGTCGACGGCGACGTCGACGACGGCCTCCTGGAAGGACGCCGCGACGTCGGCGGTGTCGACCGCCTCGCCGGCCGCCTCGCGGCGGCGCAGCTCCCGGATCACCGCGGTCTTGAGCCCCGACAGCGACAGGTCGTAGCCGCCGCCGGACAGCGCCCGCGGGAAGGCGATCGCCGCGGGGTCGCCGCTGACGGCGAGGCGGTCGATCTCCGGTCCTCCCGGGTAGGGCAGCCCGAGGAAGCGGGCGACCTTGTCGAAGGCCTCGCCGGCGGCGTCGTCGATCGTCGCGCCGAGCGTGGAGAACCGCCCGCGCTCGTCGAGCAGCGCGATCGAGGTGTGCCCGCCGGAGATCACGAGCGCGACGAGCGGCGGGGACAGCGCGCCGTGCTCGAGCTGGACCGCGCAGACGTGCCCCTCGAGGTGGTTGATCCCGATGAGGGGGGCGTCGGTCGCGAGCGCGAGGCCCTTCGCGGCGGCGACGCCGACGAGCAGCGCGCCGACGAGGCCCGGCCCGGCGGTCACGGCGATGCCGTCGAGGTCGTCGTAGGTCGCGCCCCCCTCGACGAGCGCGCGGTCGAGCACCGGCAGCATGAGCTCCACGTGGGCGCGCGCGGCGATCTCGGGCACGACCCCGCCGAAGGGCCGGTGGTGCTCGGCCTGCGAGCCGATGACGTTCGAGCGCACGACACGGCCGTCGTCGACGAGCGCGGCGGCGGTCTCGTCACAGGAGGTCTCGATGCCGAGGACGAGCATCAGCGCCTCCCACCGCGGGCGGCGTCGGCGCGCTCGTCCGCGCCGGCGTCGGCTGCGGCGACGCGCGCGGCCTGGCGGGCGAGGCGCGCGGCGTAGGCGTCGCTCTGGAGGTCGTCGAGCCACATCACGAGGGCGTCCTCGCCGTCGCCGGGGTAGTAGCGCGGGCGCAGGCCCACCGGCGCGAAGCCGAAGCGGCTGTAGAGGCGCTGCGCGCCACGGTTGGAGGCCCGCACCTCGAGCGACGCGCGCTCGACGCCGAGCTCGCGCGCCTCGGCGAGCAGCCGCACGAGCAGCCGGGTGGCCACGCGGCGGCGCTGCGCGTCGGGGTCGACGGCGACGGTCGAGACGTGGGCCTCGCCCCCGCCGGTGAGCATGCCGGCGTAGCCGACGACGCGGGTGCGCCAGCCCCTCGGCTGCTGCGCGACGAGGTAGCGGCGGCCATCGCCGGCGGCGAGCTCGGCGGCGAAGGTGCCCGCCGACCATGGCGGATGGTGGACGCGGTGCTCGATCGCGAGCACGCCGGGCAGGTGCCGCCGGCGCATCGCGCGGACGACCACCTCCGGCGGCGGCGCCTCGGCCCTCACCGCGCCTCCTCCGCCGCGGTGCCGCCGAGCACCGCCCCGCGGTTGCGCCAGCTGATGCGCGCGTCGGCCGCCCGCAGGTAGACCGGGCGGAGGTCCTCGGGGCGCTGGGTGGCCTGGCGCGCGAACGCGGGCACGGCGAGCTCGACGAGCGTCACCGCGCTCGGCTGCGGCGCCCACGCCGCGGCGACCTGCGCGCGGGCGGACGACAGCGCCGCGGTGTGCCGCTGGGCGCCCTCGCCGACGCAGAGGACGTCCTCGCCGTCGGCGGCGAGCTCGGCGGCGAGGCGCTCGGGGCTGCCGACGATCTGGTCGCTCGTGCGCTGCACCCCGTCGGCGGTCGGCCGGTAGCGCGCCCAGAACAGCTCCCCGCGGCGCGCGTCGAGGACGGCGACGATGACGCGGTCGGGGCGCACGTGGCGGTAGCCGAAGGCGACGAGGTCGAGGCTCGAGCGTCCCACCGTCGGCAGCTGCCGGGCGTGGGCGAAGGCCTGGGCGGTGGCGAGGCCGACGCGCAGGCCGGTGAAGAGCCCCGGGCCGAGGGTCACCGCGACGCCGTCGACCTCGCGCAGGCCCACCCCGGCGCGCTCGGCACAGAAGGCGATCGCGGGGTCGAGGAAGCCGCCGTGGCCGCGCGGGCGGTCGAGCATCGCGCTCGCGAGCGGCCCCTCCTCGCTGCCGAGGCACACGCTCGCCGCGCTCGTCGCGGTGTCGATGCCGAGGACGATCACCGCGCGCCCTCCACCTGCCAGGGCGCGAGGTCCTCGGTGAGCTCGCCGAGGCGGCGGCGCCACATCGCCCCGTGCGCCCGCAGGGTGAGCCGGCGCGGCTCGTCGCCCTCGACGACCGGCGCGGCGGGGTCGGGCACGGCGAGGGAGACCTCGAGGTGGTCGGGTGGCAGCAGCGGGCGCACCGCGTCGCCCCACTCGACGAAGAGGACGCCGTCGACCTCCCCGATGCCGAGGTCCTCGACCTCGGCGAGCGCGTCGAGGCGGTAGACGTCGACGTGGCTCACCGGCAGCCGGCCCTCGTAGTCGCGCCGCAGCAGGAACGTCGGGCTCGTCACCCGCTCGGCGACGTCGAGCGCGGCCGCGGCGCCCTGGACGAAGCAGGTCTTGCCGGCGCCGAGCTCACCGGAGAGGCTCACGACGTCGCCGGCGGCGAGCACGCGCGCGACCGCCGCGGCGACGGCCTGCGTGCCCCCGACACCGGCGGTCTCGAGCTCCATGGTCCCGGACACCAGGCGGGCGCCTCCTCACGCTGCGGACAGGACGTCGAGTGTAGCCCCACGGTAGGCTGCGACCCCGCCCGCGGCGAGCCCCGCCGCGCCACGAGGAGTGACGGAGGAGCACGATGAGCGAGACGGCGCGACGCCTCGACGGGCTGCGACTCGGCACCGGCATCTCGCCGTCGCGGCGCGAGGAGATCCTCGACCTCTTCGCGCCGCTCGAGACCCAGCTCGCCCGTCTGCCCGCCGACGGCTTCGACGCCGAGCTCTCGGTCAAGGACGGCGACGAGGACCGCGAGCACAACAAGAAGATGCAGACGACGCTCGAGGTGTGGTCCTCCGGCGGGCACCGCTACGTCACGACCTCGCGCGAGCCCGACCTCGACCGCGCCCTCGTCGAGGTCCGCGACGACATGCGCCGCACGATCCGCCGCACCCTCGACCGCACGATCGACCGCAAGCGCCGCGCCGCCGAGCGCCGGCCCTAGCCGGTGGCCGACGCCGCGCCCCCGCACGGCCCCGACGGGACGGCCGCCGAGCCAGCCGCCAGCGGGGCCGCGAGCGAGCAGGCCGCCCCGCGCCGGCCCCGCCGGCTGCGCCGGGTCCTGCTCGTGGCCGCCGTCGTCGCCGGCCTCGCCCTGCTCGGCGTCATCGCCTGGGCGGGCACGCCCCGCACCCTCGAGGAGGACCGCTTCGAGGCCGTCATCGACGACCCCGCCATCGTCGTCGACGAGGGCGAGGGCTACCTGCGGCTCACCCCCGCCGATGCCGAGCCTGACCTCGGCGTCGTCTTCTACCCCGGCGCCCGCGTGCCGCCCGGCGCCTACGCCGCGACGTGGGCCGAGGTCCTGCGGCGCACCGACGTCACGGTCCTCATCCCCTCGGTGACGCTCAACCTCGCGGTCCTCAGCCCCAACCGCGCCGCCGACGTCATCGCCGCCGAGGAGGGCATCGAGCGCTGGTGGGTCGGCGGGCACTCGCTCGGGGGGACGATGGCCGCGAGCTACGCCAGCGACGACCCCGACGTCGAGGGTCTCCTGCTGTGGGCCTCCTTCCCGACCGAGGGCTCGGAGGTCGCCGCGCGCGAGGACCTCGTCGGCGCGTCGATCGCGGGCTCGCGCGACGGGCTCAGCACCCTCGAGGAGATCACCGCGCGCGCCGGCCTCCTGCCCGACGGCGTGCCGATCGAGGTCATCGAGGGCATGAACCACGCGCAGTTCGGCGCCTACGGCGAGCAGGCCCGCGACGGCGAGCCGACCCTCAGCGACGCGGAGGCCGCCGAGGCGCTCGCCGAGGTCACCGCCGAGGCGCTCGAGGCCGGCCGCTGAGCGCGCCGGGGGCTCAGGCCGCGGCGCGCACCGCCGCGCGGATCGCCGCGGCGACCGCGCTCGCGCCGAGGTCGGCGACGAGGTCGAGCGAGGCGGCGGTCCGGCCGGTCGCGAGGAGGAAGAGCACGTCGCCGTCGTAGCTCGTGTGCGCCGGGGTCACCGCCCGGGCCACGCCGGAGTGGGCGAGGTCGGCGGCACGGGCGGCGTCGGCCTTCGACAGCGCGGCGTTCGTCGCGAGGCAGCCGACGACGGTGTGCGCGCCTGCGCGCGGCACGGGACCGCGCGGGTAGCGGGGCTGCGCCGCCGGCGCGCGCGAGCCGGCGAGGAGCGCGCCGCGCTCGTCGAGGACGTCACCGAGGGCGTTGACGGCGACGAGCGCGCCGACGGTCACCCCGAGCGCGCTCGCCAGCGCCCAGCCCTGCCCTCCCGGGGAGGCGGAGGCGAGCCCGGCGCCCTTGCCCACGGTGCAGCCGGCGCCGACGCCGACCCGGCCCATCGGCGGGTCGCCCTCGCCGGCCGCCTCGCATGCCGCCCAGCCCGCCTCGGCGTCGGGGCGCGGGCTGTCGGGGCCGGTGAGGTCGAGGACGATCGCCGCGCCGACGATCGGCACCCGCGCGACGCCGACGTCGTGGCCGAGGCCGTGGGCCTCGCACCAGCGCACGACCCCGTCGGCGGCAGCGAGGCCGAAGGCGCTCCCGCCGGAGAGCACGATCCCGTGGCAGGCCTCCACCCGCCCGTTGGCCGAGAGCGCGGCGAGCTCACGGGTGCCGGGGGCCCCGCCGCGCACCGCCGCCGCGCCGAGGGTGCCCGGCGGAGGCAGGACGACGGTCGTGCCCGTCTCCCCGCCCGGCGAGGTCCACGTGCCGACCCGCACCCCGTCGACCCCGAGCGCCATCGAGCCCTCCCCTGTCGCGCCGCGACCCGCGGGGGCGGAGGCTACGCCGCCTGCGCCTCGAGCGTGCGCGCGATGAAGCGCGCCATCGCGTCGGTGACCGCCTCGGGGGCCTCGAGCATCGCGGTGTGGCCGGAGCCCTCGATCGTGCGGACCTCGACGTCGGGCAGCGTCTCGGCAAGGCGTCCCGACAGCGGCGCGGGGGTCACCCGGTCGCGCGTGGCGCTGATGAGCAGCGTCGGCACCTCGAGCGCGGCGGCGGCCTCGACGAGGTTGACCGTCGAGAGGTGCGGCGCGAGCGCGCCGAGCACCGTCGGCGGGGTGCGCCGCAACTGGTCCTCGACGAAGGCGACGATGTCCGACGGCGCGTCGCGCGAGAGGCCGAACTGCCGCGTGAGCAGGTAGGAGAGGTCGGTCGGCGGTCGGTCCTCGGGATCGTCGGAGTCGAGGCGCCGTCGCGTGCGGCGCCCGCCGGAGACGCGCGCGTGCACGGTCGAGAGGACCGCCGACAACGAGGCGGCCAGCGCCCCGCCGATGACGAGGTTCGCCGCGGTGTTGACGAGGATGACCGCGCGCACGCGCTCGAGGAGCTCCGGGGACTGCTCGGTGGCGGCGAGCACCGACATCCCGCCCATCGAGTGCCCGACGAGCACGAGGTCGCCGGTCGGCGCGCACGCCTCGGCGACCGCGGCGAGGTCGCGCCCGAGCGCGGCGATCGTGTAGTCGCCCTCCGCCGCGCGGTCGCTCTGGCCGTGGCCGCGCTGGTCGTAGGCGACGATGCGGTAGTCCCCGCTGAACGCCTCGCGCTGGTAGTGCCACGTCGCCTGCGACAGCCCGACGCCGTGGGCGAAGAGCATCGTCGGCGCGCCACGCGCACCGGAGACCTCCGCGTGCAGGCGCGTGCCGTCCCCGGCGAGGACGTCGACGGGACGCCCGCGATGCGGGTTGGCGAGGACGTGGCTCTCGGCGACGGGGCCCTCCCCGAGGGTGCGCCGCTCGGCGAGGTAGCCCAGGGCCGCCCCACCCAGCGCGGCGCCCGCGAACGCCGCGATGCCGAACGCCCGGGACGGCATCAGCCGGTCCCTCCCCCGCCGGCCTCCGGGGTGCTCGGCCCGGACGGGCGCACCCGACCGCCCTCGAGGTAGCGCCGCGGCACGCGGGCGCCGACCCCGCAGGTGACCTCGTAGTTGATCGTGCCGAGCCACGCCGCCCAGTCGTCGGCGGTGACCCGCGCCGAGCCCTGCGCGCCGATGAGGGCGATCTCGTCGCCGGCCCGCCCGCCGTGCTCGCCGAGGTCGACGCAGAACTGGTCCATGCACACCCGACCGGCGATGCCGACGCGCCGCCCGCCGGTGACGACCTCCCCGCGGTTCGACAGCGCCCGCACGACCCCGTCGGCGTAGCCCGCCGGCACGGTGCCGAGCGTCGTCGCCGCGCTCGGCTGCCACGTCAGCCCGTAGCTCACGCCCTCCCCGGCGGCGAGCCGCTTGACGAGCGAGAGGCGGCTGTACCAGGCGAGCGCCGGGGTGAGCGGCACGTCGCCGGCGAGCCCCGGCGACGGCTCGAGGCCGTAGATCGCAAGGCCGGGTCGCACGAGGTCGTAGTGGGTCTCCGGCAGGTGCAGCGTGCCCGCGGAGTTCGCGAGGTGGACGACCGCCGGGCGCGCGCCGAGAGCACGGGCGCAGGCCAGGCCGCGCTCGAACGTCGCGGCCTGGGCGGCGATGAACGGATGGTCGGGCTCGTCGGCGACGGCGAAGTGGCTCCACAGCCCCTCGAGGGTCACCGCGCCGGCGGCCCCGACGCGCCGCAGCGCGTCCTCCCAGTCGGCCTCGGGCACGCCGACGCGACGCATGCCGGTGTCGAGCTTGACGTGCGCCCTCGCCGGCGGGCCACCGCTGGCGGCGGCGTCGAGGGCGGCGAGGAACGCCGCGGTGTAGACCGTCGGCTCGAGGTCGGCGGCGAGCAGCGCCGGGGCGGCCTCGGGCGGCGGCTCGGTCATCACGAGGATCGGCGCGTCGATGCCGGCGGCACGCAGGGCGCGCCCCTCCTCGACGAGCGCCACCGCGAGGCGGTCGGCGCCGCCGACCAGCGCCGCCTGCGCGCTCGGCACGAGCCCGTGGCCGTAGCCGTCGGCCTTGACGACGGCGATGAGCCCCGGCGCGCTCGCGTGCGCCTTGAGGGTGGCGACGTTGCCGGCGATCGCGTCGAGGTCGATCTCCGCCCACGTCGCGCGCTGCGCCGGCGGCTCGCTGCGGGCGCTGCGCGGCGCGCCCGCGGTCGCCGGGCCCGGCTCGAGGATGCGCGTGACCTCGCCGGCCGCGGTGGCCTCGGTCGTCCCGCTCATCGGCGTGGCCCTCCCCCGTCCCGACCGCGCAGGCGCGCCAGCGCCGGGCCGAGCGCCTCGGCGACCGCGCCGGCGGTGACGCTGCGGCCGTCGACCCACTCGGCGGCGCGCTCCCCCGCGCGCCCGTGGAGGTGCGCCGCCGCGGCCACGACGTCACCACGCTCCGGCGCTCCGGCGAGCGCCGCACCGAGCAGCCCGGAGAGCACGTCACCGGTGCCGCCGGTGGCGAGCGCCGCGGTGCCGCTCGCGGTGACGAAGACCCGCCCGTCGGGCTCGGCGACGAGCGTGCCGGGGCCCTTGAGCAGGAGCGTGGCCTGCCAGCGCTCCGCGAGCCCGGTGGCCTGGCTCGCCCGCGCTCCGTAGGCGTCGGGGCCGGCGAGCCGCGCGAGCTCGCCGGCGTGCGGGGTGAGCACGAGACGCGGGCTGGCATGGCGGCCGAGCGCAGCCGGCTCGTCGGCGAAGGCGTTGAGCCCGTCGGCGTCGAGCACGAGCGGCAGGCCGGCCTCGGCGACGACGCGGCGGACGAGCGCCACGGTCGGCTCGGCGAGGCCGAGTCCCGGTCCGACGACGAGCGCGTCGGCGCGGTCGAGGGCGGCCTCGAGCGCCTCGTGGGCCGCGTCGGGCTCGGCGGGCAGGGCGAGGGTGAGCGCCTCGGGCACCGCGGTGGCGACGCTCTCGCGCGCCGCCGGCGTCGTCGCGACGGTCACGAGGCCCGCACCCCCGGCGAGCGCACCGCGGGCGGCGAGCACCGCGGCGCCGCGCATGTCGTCGGAGCCGGCGAGCACGACGACGGTGCCGCGGCTGCGCTTGTGCGCGCCCGCGTCCGGCGGCGGCAGCGCCGCAGCGGCGTCGGCGTCGTCGAGCACGACCGCGGCGGGATCGTCGTCGTCCTCGACGATGCCGAGGTCGCCGACGACGAGGTCGCCGCAGTGCCCGCGCGCCGGCCACAGGCGTAGCCCGACCTTCTCCGCGCCGAGGGTGACGGTGCGGGTGGCCACGACCGCCGGGCCGTCCACCGCGCCGGTGGCGGCGTCGACGCCGGTGGGGATGTCGCAGGCCACGACCGGCACACCCGCGGCGGCGAGGGCCTCGACGGCCTCGAGGTAGGGCGAGCGCAACGCCCCGGAGGCGCCGGTGCCGAGCAGCGCGTCGACGACGACGTCGGCGCCGGCGACGGCCTGCCTCGGGTCGGCGACGAGACGGCCGCCCGCGGCGAGGAGGCGGTCACGCTGCACCGCCGGCAGGCCCTCGAGGGTGTCGGCGCCGTCGACGACGCAGGCGAGCGGATGCGCGCCGGCACGGCGCAGGAGCCGGGCCGCGGCGAGGCCATCGGCGCCGTTGTTGCCCTTGCCGCAGACGAGCCCGACGCGCAGGCCGTAGGTGCGCCCGCCGACCTCACGCACGCTCCGGGCGAGGTGACCCGCGGCGCGCTCCATGAGGGCGTCCTCGGCCACACCACGCGCGAAGGCCCGCGCGTCCATCGCGCGCACCTGCTCCGGCGTGAACAGCGGTGTAGGCACGCCGCCATGCTAGTCGGTCGCTCCGCGCCGGCTGGGGCTCGCCGGCGCTCCTCCTCGGTCGAGCGCCGACGGGGCGACGAGAACCCTGGAGCACCGGTGGCATGTGGTTGTCCCCAGGTGGGGTGAGGGACCTTGGGGTGATGTCGGAGGGGTCTGGCATGATGCGGGTATGTCGAACATGCGTTCTACCACAGGGCAGGGTGCGGGTGGCGGCGAGCCCGCCG